>JBHJOF010000390.1:0-8408 GCA_050330055.1 Kiloniellales bacterium | reverse complement strand
CGCGCAGCATCAGCCCGGGGTGGCCTTCCTGCTCGGCCAGCCAGGCGACCCGCCTGGCCGCCGCCGCGGTCAGGGCGATGCTCCTTTCCCGCACCGCTTCCAGGCTCTCGCTCATCCCGGGACTCCCATGCTTTCCAGTGATTTCCGGCCGTTTCCAGAGACCTAGTATAGCACACCCTATGTGGGGTGCCGCAGGCCGCATTCAAACCCTCCGAAGGGCTTGACCCCGGCGCCGCAGCAGTTCGCCCAGCAGGGCCAGCGCGAAGAGCGCCATGGCGGCCACCACCACCGAGGGACCGCTCGGCGTGTCCCACTGCAGCGAGCCCATCAGGCCCAGCACCACGGAGAGGCCGCCGGCCAGCACCGCCAGCAGGGCCATCTGCTCCGGCGTGCGGGCGAGGCCGCGCGCGGTCGCCGCCGGGATGATCAGCAGCGAGGTGATCAGCAGGATGCCGACGATCTTCATGGCGATCGCGATGACGATGGCGATCAGCAGCACGAAGGCCAGACGCACCGCCAGCACCGGGATGCCCTCGGCGCGCGCCAGGTCCTCGTGGATGGTGATCGCCAGTAGCGGGCGCCAGATCAGCGCCAGCCCGGCCAGCGCGAACAGGCCGCCGCCGTAGATCCAAAGCAGGTCGGCGTAATCGACCGCCAGCACGTCGCCGAACAGATAGGACATGAGATCGATGCGAAGGCCCTCGAAGAAGCTCAGCACCACCAGGCCCAGCGCCAGCCCGGAATGGGCCATGATGCCGAGCAGGGTGTCGCTGGCCAGGCGCTGCTGGTGCTGCAGCAGGACCAGCAGCAGGGCGAGCGCGACGGCGGCGGCGATGATGCCGAGCGTCGTATTGATGCCGAGCAGGATGCCGATGGCGATGCCGAGCAGCGCGCTGTGCGCCAGGCTGTCGCCGAAGTAGGCCATGCGCCGCCAGACGATGAAGCAGCCGAGCGGCCCGGCGATCAGCGCCACGCCGAGCCCGCCGGCCAGCGCCCGCCAGAGGAAGTCATCGATCACGGCTTGCCACCGCTCCCATGGTGATGCCCGTGGTGATGGTCGTGGTGCTCGTGGTCGCCATGTTCGTGCCCAGGGGCCAGTGTGAGGGCACCGTCCGCGCCCTCCAGCACGGCGCCCGACAGTGCATGCTGATGGTCGTGCTCGTGCGTGTAGACGGCCAGCCGTTCGGCCGCCTTGGGACCAAACAGGGCCAGGTACTCGGGATGCCGGCTGACCGCCTCGGGCTTGCCCGAGCAGCAGATGTGGCGATTGAGGCAGACCACCGCGTCGGTTCCGGCCATCACCAGGTGCAGGTCGTGCGACACCATCAGCACGCCGCAGGCGCGTCGCTTGCGCACCGCGGCGATCAGCGCGAAGAGGCTGAGCTGGCCGGCGAAGTCGACGCTGGCGAGCGGCTCGTCCAGCACCAGCAGATCGGGCTCGCGCAGCAGGGCGCGGGCCAGCAGCATGCGCTGGAACTCGCCGCCCGAGAGGTCCTGCACCGCCTGCTCCAGGATGTAGTCGGCGCCGACCTCGGCCAGCACGGCCTTGAGCGCTGCCTCGCCGTGGCGCTTCGGCAGGCAGAGGAAGCGGCGCACGGTGAGCGGTAGCACCGGGTCGATGCGCAGGTGCTGCGGCAGGTAGCCGACGCTCAGCTTGGGCCGGCGCGTGACCTGTCCCTTGTCGGGCTTGATGAGGCCGAGCACGACGCGCACCAGGGTCGTCTTGCCGGAGCCGTTTGGGCCGATCAGGCTGACGATCTCGCCGGGGCGCACCGCGATGTCGACAGCGCTCAGGATCGGCTTGCCGCCCAGCGTTACCGAGACGCCGGCAGCCTCGACCAGCGGCGCGGTCGGCGTGTCGGCCCCTGCTGCCTTATCGAGCGGCGTGCTGTCAGGCGCCATGGTCGTCCTCTTCGGGCGCCTCGCGGCAGCCGGGACAGAGGCCGCGCAACTCGATCGTTTTGCGCTCGACGGCGAAGCCGATCTCGGCCGCGCTGCGGCTGATCGCGCGATCGATGCGCGGGTCTTCCAACTCGGCCGCGACGCCGCAGCTGTTGCAGATCAGGAACTGGCCGGCGTGGCTGGCATCCGGCGCGGCGCAGCCGACGAAGGCGTTCAGGCTTTCGATGCGGTGGATCAGGCCCTGCTCGAGCAGGAAATCGAGGGCGCGGTAGACCGTCGGCGGCGCCGCGCTCTGGTGCTCCTGGCTCAGCCGGCGCAGCAGGTCGTAGGCGCCGATCGGCGCGTGGCTGCTCCACACCAGTTCGAGCACGCGGCGGCGCAGGTCGGTCAGGCGCACGCCACGCCGGGCGCAGAGCGCCTCGGCGGCGCCGACGGCGTCGCTGACGCAGTGCTCGTGATCGTGCGGCAGCGGGAAGGCGGCATCGGGACCGAGCGCGCCGTCGGCCCTGCTGGGGGCCTTCGCGGGGGCCATGGGCGTGGTCCTGGCTTTGGGCGGGCTTTTGGCCGGCATGGGGTGCAGCTCGCGATTCAGGCCCTTGCGTCTCGCCAATGTTATAGTATAACAAAGTGGGTCGGCAAGGCCGATGGCGGACAGGCGCGACGGGCTGAGGAGGAGGAGGAAATGTTACGTTATCTCATCGCACCATTGGCTGGTGTGGCCGCGCTGTTCGCCGGGACGGCGACGGCTGCGGCCGAGGCGCCCAAGGTAGTAGTCAGCATCAAGCCGCTGCACAGCCTGGTGGCCGGCGTGATGGGCGATCTGGGCGAGCCCTTCCTGCTGGTCCAGGGGGCCGGCTCACCGCACAGCTACAGCCTGCGGCCCTCGGAGGCGCGGGCCCTCGAGAACGCCGACCTCGTGGTCTGGGTCGGACCGGGCCTGGAAAGCTTCCTGGAGAAGCCGCTGGGCGCGCTGGCCGGCAAGGCGCGCATCGTCGAGCTCGCCGAGGCCGAGGGCGTCACTCTGCGCGATACGCGCGAGGGCGGCGCCTGGGAGGCGCACGACCACGAGGAGCATGGGCACGGGGAGCACGGGCACGGGGCGCATGCCGAGGGCGAACACGCCCATGACGAACACGCCCATGACCAACACGCCCACGACGAACACGCCCACGACGGACATGCCCACGACGGACACGCCGAGGCGGCACACGAGGAGCATCACGCCGAGCACCATGGGGAGCACGAGCATGGCGCGCACGACATGCACGTCTGGCTCGATCCCGGCAACGCGGCCGCCGTTGTGCGGGCGATTCGGGCGGCGCTGAGCGAGCTCGATCCGCGGAACGCGGCGCGCTACGGCGACAACGCCACCGCCCTCGAGGCGAAGATCGCCGCCCTGGACGGCGAGCTGGCGCAGTCCCTGGCGGCGGTCAAGGAGCGTCCCTTCGTCGTGTTCCACGACGCCTACCAGTACTTCGAGCGTCACTATGGCCTGAACGGCGTCGGCTCGATCACGCTGGAGCCCGACCAGGCGCCGGGCGCCCGCCGCCTGGCTGAGCTGCGCCATCGGATCGAGGAGCTGGACGCGGCCTGCGTCTTCAGCGAGCCGCAGTTCGAGCCGGCCCTGGTCGAGACCCTGACCGAGGGCCTCGCCGTCAAGACCGGCGTGCTCGATCCGCTGGGCGCCGCCCTGCCGGCCGGCGAGGCGGCCTACTTCACGCTGATGCGCGACCTGGCGGACTCGCTGGTCACCTGCCTGGAGGCCAGCAGCTAGCGTTGTAGCTCCAACGATATGTCATTGCCGGGCTTGCCCCGCCTGCGGGGCCGAAGCCCCTTCGGCGCGGCGAAGGCCCGGCAATCCATGGTGCCGCTGCACGATGGATGCCCGGATCAAGTCCCATAGGCGCTAAGTTAGGAGCGTCTTCGTCGCACGTTCTCGATTGTCACCCCCGCGAAAGCGGGGGTCCACAGGGCAAGCGACGGGGCTCCCAACCATGGATTCCCGCTTTCGCGGGAATGACATTGAAGCGATTTGGTCCGCTCGGCGACTTAACTTAGCGCCTATGGGATCAAGTCCGGGCATGACAGTGAGTGGGAGCCACGTGTCAAGGTCACAATGCTAGCCCCGCTCGCCTCAGCCCTGCGGCCAGAGCACGGGGAACCAGTCCTCGCGCATGCGCTCGCCGTCGCTGAGGCCGATATCGGGGTAGGGAGGCGAGGTCTCGCCGGGCCGCACGCAGTAGCGCACGTCGTCACCCAGCCAGCGGCTCGAGAAGGCGCGGCGGCGCTGGCGCACCAGGCCGTCGCCGGTGCCGTGCAGCGTGCGGAAGTCGAACAGCAGCGCGTCGCCCGGCGCCAGCGTCCAAGAGCGAATCGTGTAGTCCTCGGGATGGGCGTCGATGTCCGGCACCGGGGCCAGTGCGGCGTCGTCCCTGTTGAAGTCGGCGCCGTCGAGGAAAACCCGTGGAAAGAACAGCTTGCCCCAGCGGTGCGAGCCGGCGACGAAGCGCACCGCCACCTCTTGCGGCACGCTGTCGAGCGAGACATAGATCGAGACTGCTTGCGTGCCGTCGACGCAGTAGTAGGGCAGATCCTGGTGCCAGGGCGTGGCGCGCTGGGTGCCCGGCTCCTTGACGAAGGCGTGCTCGTGGAAGAACTGCGCGGTCGTCGAGCGCATGAAGGCGGCGGCCATGGCGGCGGCGCTCGACGTCATGACGTAGTCGAAGTACTCGGGAATCCGCGTCCAGTTGCAGTAGCTGTCGAAGAAGCGCCCGGCCTCGCCCTTGGCCGTGCTCTCGCAGGGGAAGGCGTAGGCCTCCGGGTCGGCCAGGTTGCGCTCCAGGCCGCGGCGCAGCGGCTCGACCCAGTCGGCGAAGGCGCCTGGCAAACGCACCACGCCGTCGCGCTGGAAGGTCTCGACATCGCTCTCCGCGGCGTCGTAGCCAGGACGCCGCGCCTGCCGTATTGCCGCCTCGGGCGCCTGCCATGGGACGGTCCAGAGATTGTTGCCCTGGATGCTGCTTTCCTTCACGCCTGCACCGCTCGCCATGTCGGAGGATCCCCACAGTTTGTTCCATGCTACGCGCCCAGCCGCACCATTGTCACTGGCGCCCATTGTCTCGCATGAGGTGCGCCTATAGTGTCGCGCCATGCTTGCCAGCACCGCGGGAACCGCGCTTGCGCCCTACGCCTGCCGGCCGGAGGAGAGCCGCGGCCGGCAGTTCGACGAGCCGCCGTCGCCGACGCGGAGCTGCTACCAGCGCGACCGCGACCGGGTGATCCACTCGGGCGCCTTCCGCAAGCTCAAGTACAAGACCCAGGTCTTCGTCTATCATGAGGGCGATTACTACCGCACCCGCCTGACCCACTCGCTCGAGGTGGCGCAGATCGCCCGTTCGATCAGCCGCGCCCTCGGCCTCAACGAGGACCTGGCCGAGGCCCTGGCGCTGGCGCACGACCTGGGCCATCCGCCCTTCGGCCATGCCGGCGAGGAGGCGCTCGACGCCGCCATGCGGCCCTACGGTGGCTTCGACCACAACGAGCAGACCTTCCGCGTGCTGACCCGGCTGGAGCAGCGCTACGCCGAGTTCGACGGCCTCAACCTGACCTGGGAGACCCTCGAAGGCACGGTCAAGCACAACGGTCCGCTGATTGGAGGAGACAAGAACCGCGAGGTGCCACCGAGCATCGCCGCCTTCAACCGCGACTTCGACTTGGAGCTCGACGGCCACCCCGGCGCCGAGGCGCAGGTCGCGGCGCTGTCGGACGGCATCGCCTACAACAACCACGACATCGATGACGGCTTGCGCGCCGGGCTCTTCGCCGTGGATGACCTGGCCGAGCTGCCGCTGGTCGGGCCGCTTCTGAAGGAGCTCCGGCAGCGCTACCCGGGCCTGGGGCTCGGACGCCTGAGCCACGAGCTGATCCGCCGCCTAATCGACGCCATGGTCAACGATCTCCTGGCCGAGACGCGGGCCCGCCTGGCCGATTCGGGGGTCGGCAGCGCTGTCGAGGTGCGCCGGCTCGGCCGACCGGTGGTTGCCTTTTCCCAGGCGATGCGCGACAACGACCGCGCGCTCCGGGCATTCCTGTTCCAGCGCATGTATCGCCACTACAGGGTCAACCGCATGACCTCGAAGGCACGCCGCGTGCTGCGCGAGCTCTTCGACCATTACCTGGCCGAGCCGAACTGCCTGCCGGACGACTGGCGCGCGGCGGCCGAGGCGGCCGACCGGACCGGCCGGGCGCGCCTGGTGGCCGACTACCTGGCCGGCATGACAGACCGCTATGCCCTGGCCGAGCACCGCAAGCTGTTCGACCCCTATTCGCAGCCCTAAGCGCCATGCTCGACGTGCCCACAGCCCGCTCCGTGAACCTGTTCCGCCACTTCCACGACCGCATCGTCGCGGAGCTGGGGGCGCTGGCGGCCGCCGGGACCCTGCCGGCCGGGCTCGATTTCGCCCGCGTCACGGTCGAGCCGCCGCGCGATGCGAGCCACGGCGACCTCTCGACCAACGCCGCCATGGTGCTGGCCAAGCCGGCCGGCCTGAAGCCGCGCGACCTGGCCGAGGCTTTGCGCGCGCGTCTGGCCGGCTGGCCGGAAGTGACCGCGGCCGAGGTGGCGGGGCCGGGCTTCCTCAACCTGCGCCTGGGCGACTCCTTCTGGCAGTCGCAGCTCGCCGAGGTGCTGCTGGCCGGCACCAGCTACGGTGACTCCGACATCGGCGCCGGCCAGCGGGTCAACGTCGAGTACGTCTCGGCCAACCCGACCGGGCCGCTGACCGTCGGCCATGCCCGCGGCGCCGTGGTCGGCGACGCGCTCGCCGCGCTCTTGGAGAAGGCCGGCTACGCGGTGACCCGCGAGTATTACATCAACGACGCGGGAGGCCAGGTAGACAACCTCGCTTTCACAGCATATTGGCGCTACCTCCAGGCCCTGGGCTCATCCGTCACGGAGGAGACTATGGCGGCGTTTATCTCGGCCGAGGAACTACAATACCTGGGGGACTACCTAAAAGCGGTTGGGCGGGCTTTGGTCGAAAAATACGGTGACAGCCTTGCAACGCCAACTGACGGAGATTGGGACGGAAGGGCTATAGACGAGTGGCTTCCTATTGTCCGCGACTTCACGGTCGCCGCCATGATGGAGCAGATCCGCGCCGACCTGAAGGTGCTCGGCATCGAGCAGGACATCTTCACCTCCGAGCGCGCGCTGGTCGAGAGCGGCGGCGTCGACCAGGTGCTGAAGGTGCTCGAGGCGCGCGGCCTGGTCTACACCGGCACGCTGGATCCGCCCAAGGGCAAGACCCCGGAGGACTGGGAGCCGCGGCCGCAGCTGCTGTTCCGGGCGACCCTCTTCGGTGACGACGTGGATCGGCCGCTCAAGAAGTCGGACGGCAGCTTCACCTACTTCGCCAACGACATGATGAATCACCTGGACAAGCACCGCCGCGGCGCCGAGCTGATGATCGACATCTGGGGCGCCGACCACGGCGGCTACGTCAAGCGCATGAAGGCGGCGGTCACGGCGCTGACGGAAGGCAAGGGCCGACTCGAGGTGCTGATCTGCCAACTCGTCAAGCTGCTGCGCGGCGGCGAGCCGGTGAAGCTGTCCAAACGGGCCGGCGAGTTCGTCACCCTGCGCGAGCTGGTCGAGGAGGTCGGCCGCGGCGTGGTGCGCTTCATCATGCTGACCCGCAAGAACGACGCGCCGCTCGACTTCGACCTGGAAAAGGTGGTCGAGCAGTCCCGCGACAACCCGGTCTTCTACGTCCAATACGCCCACGCCCGCTGCTGTTCGGTGCTGCGCCTGGCGGCCGAGGAGGTGCCGGATATCGCGCTTGACGCGAAATCTCTCGCCTCCGGTCCGCTCAATCTCTTGACCGATGACGGGGAGCTTGGTCTGATTAAACAACTGGCTAGTTGGCCGCGCCTGGTAGAGAGTGCGGCGGAGGCCTACGAGCCGCACCGCGTCGCCTTTTACCTTTATGAACTGGCGGCGGCTTTTCATGGCCTGTGGACCAAGGGCAAGGAGGAGGCTCGTTTGCGCTTCATCCTGCCGGACGAGGCAGAGTTGACCGCGGCGCGCCTGGCACTGGTTCAGGCCGTCGCCTTCGTGGTTGCCTCCGGCCTGGAGGTCTTTGGCATCGAGCCGCTCGAGGAGATGAGGTGATGGTGAGCGACCCTCGCGGGGTCTCTTCCGCATCGGTTACCGAGGTCGATTTCCGCAGCGGCCAGGCAGTCCGCCACGAGGGCGGCAGCGGCCGCGAGCTGCAGCTGGGCAACCGCTTCGACGATTTCGCCTGGCAGGCCACGGTGCTGGAGCCGCCGCCGCGGGCCCGCAACAAGGTGATCCAGGTGGGGCTGGCGCTGGTCACCGTCGTCGGCTTCGCGGCCGTGCTGTGGTTCGCCTACCAATGGGGCCTGGAGCGCGGCTATCGCGAGGAGGTGCCGATCCTGCGTGCCGAGGCGGGCCCGATCAAGATTCGGCCCGAGGATCCGGGCGG
>JBHJOF010000389.1:0-26538 GCA_050330055.1 Kiloniellales bacterium | reverse complement strand
GCGGGCAGGGCGAGCGCGGTCCCGGCCGTCGCGGCGAGCGCGGCGGCGAGGCGCGCGGCAGAGCGGCGAAGCGCCGGCGCGGAACGGAACGACCCAAGACTCTTGCTCATGGCGACCTCCTCTTGTGCAGTGCGCGACACCCCCAGCCGGGCCTGTTGCCGGGGGGCGCGGGAACGCGGTAAGACTCCCGCCCGGCGCCCCCGAGGGGCGCCGGCGCAAGACCCCGGCCCGCACGATCATAGGCCAGAAACGCCGGCGCGGGCACCCCGACGGTGTGGCGGGTGTGGGGACGCTCTCATTGCCCGAGGGTTGCTCCTGCCAATTCTCCCTTGGGTACCGGTCCGACAACCAAAAGGCGACCTGCATGCCACTCCGCCCTGCTCCGCCCAGGAACGCGCTTGCCGTAGCACAGACTGAGTTCTCCGAGCGGGGCGATAGCCTCTGCGTCCCATACCGCTGGCAGAGAGCGAAGATTCTCTGCCGCTGCGGCCGGCACCCCCGTCATCTCGATGAGGGCAACATAGCACCAAGCGGACGGGCGGGTCGTGCAGCGCGACATCTGCATTGAGCACTCCGATGCGATGGACGGACTGATCACGATCCCCTTCGATCTGAAGCATGAGCGCCTTCCATTGCCGAGCACGGTGGCATAGCGCTGCAGGAGTTCGGTACGGGCCCCACAGCGCAGCCGAGCTCCACTGCGCAGCAGCGCCCTTCCCCCTTCCTGACGAGGCAGGTTTGTCGCGTCGACCAACTCGAAGAAGCAGGTGACAAAACTTCAACTCTACTATCATAAGACGCAAGGCGCGGGTCTGGTAAGGCGGCGGAAGATAAAAAGTTTTTACAAAAGCTTTGCTTGAACCTTACCAAGTGTATTTTGACCTTACCAATCTAAGGTTGTACCATCAAAAGATGGTGATCTGTTGCCTAGAAATGATGACAGACGCTGACGGCGGTACCTGGGATCTTTGAGAATGCGGGTCTCGGAGTTCATTGAGCAATCAAACAGGGCGGGCTCGGCGGCGGAGCTCTTTGCGCTGCTGGTAGGCGTGGCCGGCGCCCTGGGCTATGATCGTCTGGCCTACGGCGTCTTGAGCGGGACCCTGCCGCCGCAGGCGGAGGGGCGGGCGCCGGCGGTTGTGCTGAACTACCCGGGCGACTGGGTCGAACACTCCATGGCAAGTCCTCCTGGGACATTGGCATGATCCTGGGGATCAGCGAGTTCACCGTGAACTTTCACCTCAAGAAGGCCATGCGCAAGCTGGGGACGAGCAGCCGCGTGCTCGCCGTTGTCAAAGCCATCCGCTACGGTCTGATCCACGTCTAGTCCAATCGGTCCCACCCGGCCGACCACAGCCCCCTCTCGCGACACGAACGTCCGTCTCCACCCAGGCCGGAGCCAAATCCGCTACGGAGCGTGATCGTCCCGACCGCGAGCAAGCGACCCCAAATGCTCGGCAGCCGCGACTCAAGGCCACGTTCTCCCTGCGCGGAACAGTGCGGCTCATGTCGCCCGCGGCTTGCCTGGCAGGATCGTAGCGAGCCGCGCGAAACCGAAGGGGCTACTGCCGCGCACGGCGCCATCCGGCGCTTGTTGCTTCTTCTTCCGTAAAGAACCAGCGTTCGCCCTTGGCGGTGTCGATGATGGTGCAGCCGTACCAGCGCCCGCCGGGCACATGATAGATGCGCTCGTCCTTGCCATTTATGTTGCCCTTGATAGCGCAGCCCTCGGGCTGCGGCCGCGCGTCGGCGGCCTGAACGACGCGCGCGCCCCGCCGCCAGTCCCACGGCATGACAAAGCGGCTCGCCCAAATGCCCTTAGCAGCTGCCCTGGCCTCGTCTTCGAGCGCAACGTAGTCCCGCGCATAGCGGCGGTATCGTGCGGGCACATGGCATTGCATCGCCATCAAGGCGCGCGCCGCGCTTCCGAGCCCGTCACGCCTTCGCCCGAGTGGAAGAGGGTGGCGCCCCGTCGGCGACGGGTTCCCAGGCGAGAGAGAGGCTCTCGCCGCCCGTCGCTGACGGGAGCTCCCCCATGAGGCTCATCACCAAGGAGATAGAGCGCCGGCTGCTCGAGAATGGCGGCCGGCCCGACGAGGACCACCGGCCGGTGGTCAAGTTCTTCGACCCCTGCGGCGCCTTCACCTGGCTTATCACCCAAATGGGCCTGATGAGCCGGACATCCTGTTCGGACTCTGCGACCTCGGGCTCGGCCTCCCTGAGCTCGGCACGGTTCGGCTCAGCGAGCTCGAAAGCGTGGAGGGTCCGCTCGGCCTCGGCATCGAGCGCGACCTCTATTTCGAGTCCAGCTATCGCCTGAGCGTCTATGCCGAGGCCGCGCGCCTTGCCGGCACGATCGTCACTGCGACGCGGCTGGTCGACGATGCAGCGCGCCGCCTCGGCCATCCCCTCGACCGTTCCGGCTCCGGAGATACGCCATGAGCACCTACACCGTGCAATGCGGCTACGCCGCCTACTACGCCAACACCGTGCAGGTGGAGGCGGAGAGCCTCGAGGCCGCCCTTGAACGGGCCGTCGAGAAGGCCAACGACGATCCCCACTGGAAGGCGCTCGACCATTGCGGCCCGACCTTTGTCGATGCCTTCGGCGAGGGCGCCGACGCCGACTCTACCAGGCGCTCCACGCCGGCCGCATCGCCTGCTGCTCGCTCGCGACCTTCGCGTTCGCGGATCTTTACGGAGGCAAGCTGCACGCCGCCCTGGACCGGCAGCACCCGCGGGACTTCTATGACGTCAAGCTGCTCGGCCACCACGTCCATATCCTCGAGATGAACCTCGAGAGCTATCGCCTCAGACAAAGCAAGACCAAAAACAAGAACCGAACCGCTTGAGCGCCATCCGCTTGACCCCGTGGGCCCACAGGCCCCACCCGTGCGCGGCGCCGCGTCTGCCCATACGGTGCGCAATGGCGGCGAGATGGATAACAACCCTTCCCCCGGCAACAAGCGCGGCGGGCTGACGACAACTTTGAAAAATCGCTCGGCGCGGTCGCCAAGGGTGGCACGGCGCCGCTCCGTGATGTCTACAAATTCGGCGAGCAGATCGAGAAAAGGGGCTTCGTCTTCATGAATAGCCCCGGTTTCGATCCCTGCTCGGTCCCCGGTCAGATAGCCTCGGGCGCAAACCTGATCGCGCTCACCACCGGTCGGGGCTCGGTGTCGGGCTACAAGCCGGTTCCCTGTATCAAGAACGCCACCAACACCGAAATGTATGCCCGCATGGCGGACGATGTGGACTTAAATTGCGGCGACATCGTCAGCGAGGGCGTCTCCATCGAGGAGAGGGGCCGGGAGCTCTTTGAACTGATTGTTCGGGTTGCCTCGGGCGAGAAAACAAAAAAAGCGAGGAGCTTGGTTTCGGCGGCGTAGAATTCGTACCGTGGCAGATCGGCACAGCAATGTAGTCATATCGCGGAACGTGCGTTGACGTAGATCGCGCGCAGTGATGTTGTGGCGCAGATGAACAGTCGGTTGCGCTTCGGCCCCCCGAAGCAGACATTGGCCACCACTTCGTCAATGAGGATTTTGCCAAGCAGCGTGCCCTCCGGTGCGAAGCAATGCACGCCGTCGCCGGCCGACGACCAGATATTGCCGTCGGTGTCGAGGCGGAAGCCGTCGAACAGGCCGGCTTCGCAGAAAACAAAATCCTCGCCCTTTCCGACGGACTTTCCATCTGCTGCGACCTGATATCTGCGGATTTTCGGCACGCAGTCTGGGAAGTGGGTCCTGCCGGTGTCGGCGACGTAGAGGATCGATTCGTCCGGCGCGAACGCTAGGCCGTTTGGCTGTTTCATATCATGGATGACGCGCGTGATCTCGCCTGAGGGATCGATGCGATAGACGTGCCGGCCGTCCTGTTCCATCGGCGAGGCATCGCCCTCATAGTCGCTGTCGATGCCATAGGAAGGATCGGTGAACCAGATCGAGCCGTCCGATTTTACGATGACGTCGTTGGGCGAATTGAGCCGTTTGCCGTCATAGCTGTCGGCAAGCACGGTTCTTGAACCGTCGATCTCGTAGCGGCTGACACAACGGGCGCGATGCTCGCAGGCGACCAGCCGGCCTTCGCGGTCGACGGTATGTCCGTTCTGGTTTCGGCAGGGCTGTTCGAAAGTAGCGACCGCGCCGTTCATCTCGTCCCAGCGCATGATCCGGTCATTGGGGATGTCCGACCACACAAGGTAGCGCCCGGCAGCGAAATACACCGGACCTTCGGTCCAGCGCCCGCCGGTCCAGAGAACGTCGATATTTGCATTACCCTGGATAAGTTTTGCAAAGCGGTCGTCGCGGGTTTCGTAATGTTCGCCGGGCATTCGGCTCCCTTCAGGATGTCACGCGTTGGTTGCGGCCGTAGACCAGAAGCATGCCGACGATCACGCCGCCGTAGATGATCTGGCGGCCGGCTTCGGGAATCTGCGCGATCGACAGAACGGAGTGCAGAAGCACGATCAGGATCACGCCAACAAGCGTTCCGGCGTAGCGGCCGCGCCCGCCGAGGATATGCGTGCCGCCGAGAACGACCGCAGCGATTGCCGGCAGCAGGAACGCGTTGCCCATGCCTTGATAGGCTTTGGCCGAATAGCCAGCCAGAAGCACGCCGGCGATTGCCGCGCACATGCTCGACGTTACGAAGGCGCCGACGATGACGAATCGGGTACGAATTCCGGAGAGATATGCCGCCGCCTCGCGCGAGCCGGTGGCATAGATCGACCGTCCGAAGCCGGTCCTGGTCAGCATGACCGCGATGACGACCGAAACGGCAGCCCAGACGAATATCGCGACTGGAATGCCGAGAATGCGGTCCTTGGCCAGGAAAAGCATGATCGGTGTGGCTGAATCCTGGGGGGCGAAACCGCCGGTGTGGGCGACCATGAGTCCGCGCAGGACCGTGTCGACCCCAAGCGTGAAGATCATGGACGGAATGCGCAGGAAGGCCACGCCGAATCCGTTGAAGAGGCCCACCGCAAGGCCGACAGCCAGCGCCGTCGGCAGCGCCATTTCTCCGCCCACCGCCGTCGCCATCATGGCGGCGGCCGTCAGCGTCCAGGGTATCGAGAGGTCGATATGCCCGAGCAGAATGACCATCATCATGCCGGCGGCGCAGATGCCGAGGAACGACCCGGTCTGCAACTGCTGCAGCAGATAGTTCGGCGACAACAGCGGCGCCTTGCCGGTCGTCGAAAGCGTATAGGCAGTGCCCACTAGCAGAATGACCACGATGAACAGCGATGCGATCACGATCGGCCTGTTTTCCGGCGAGATGGAAAAGTGCATGGCGAGCTACCTGAACAGTTCGAGCTTGTTCTTGACCCTCAGCGTGCGGATCGCACCGATGGATACGGCCGCGAGAAGCACGACGCCTTCGATCAGTGGCTGGAGCAGGGGGTCGATGTCGATGATGCGGAAATAGAACGTCATGACGCGCAGGATCATTGCGCCAATGATGCTGCCGATCGCGCTGCCGACACCGCCAAGCAGCGAGGTGCCGCCGAGCACGACGGCCGCAATCGAATTCAGCGTATAGGCGCCGGCCTGCTGAAGGTCGGCATTGCCGGAGGATGTCTGGATCGCGAGATAGAGGCCGCCGCATGCCGCGAAGAAACCTCCGAGTGTGAAAGCCGCGATCTTGGCTTGCGCGATCGGAAGACCGGACATGAAGGCCGCACCCTCGGCCGAACCTATAGCATAAACCGTGCGCCCGGTTACGGAACGGCGGAACGGGACCCATACGAGAAGCGCGACCAGCACGACCAGCAGGAAAGGCACTGGGATGTCGGCGAAGGGACGCAGCCACCAGGCATCACCCCCATCGGCGATGCCATAGGTATCCGCGAAGTCCCAAACCGAGTTGGTCAGCGCCCAGCTCAGGTCGCCGTCCACGTCGCCGCCCGGCTTCGGCCGCACAAGGAGGGCGAGGCCGATGGCGATCGCCCCGGTTGCCAGTGTCGCGATGATCGGCTGGATGCGCCCATAGACGACGATGCAGCCATTCATGAACCCGAATGCTACGCCGGAGAGCAATGTCAGGAAGATGCCGAGCAATATCTGCGCGGGAGAGCCGTTCACCAGTTCCGAGGCGATGCAGTTAGTCAGCGTCATGACCGCGCCGACCGAAAGATCCAGGCCGCCGAGCAACACGGGGAGTGTCTGTGCCATCGCGACGAAAGCGATCGCCGCCGTCTCATTGGCATTCTGGATCGCCACGGCGGAGGAAAAGCCCCGCGGATGAAGAATGTTGTAGGTGATGTAGAGCGCGGCTAGCAGCAGCAGTGCAGTGGCGAAACCGACATTCTGCAGCAGCCACCTTTTCCAGACCGGCTGTCGCATCAGGCTGCCTTGACGTCGATGTTGAGCGATGCGGCGACAAGTCCTTCTTCCGTGATCTCGTCGCCTTCCTTCTCGCTGACCACGCGTCCGGCATAGAGCACAGAGACGCGGTCGCAGCAGCCAATCAGCTCGGCGTAGTCGGAAGAATAGAACAGGATTGCCTTGCCTGCATTGGCGAGGTCACGTATCAGCCGGTAAATCTCCTGCTTGGTGCCCACATCGATGCCGCGGGTCGGGTCGTTGAGAAGGATGATATCGGGGTCGATCATCAGCCATTTGGCTATGACGACCTTCTGCTGATTGCCGCCCGACAGCGTCATGACCGGATCGGTCGCCGATCCGATCTTGATCCGTAATCTGTCAACGCCATCCACGACAGCCTTGCCGGCGCGCGCCGGATCGATGAAGGGCCCACGCGAGATGTTGCGGTACGAAGCTGCCAGCAGATTGTCGGCTATCGGCATGCCGAGCATGAGGCCTTCGGTCTTGCGGTCCTCCGGAACGAGCGCCATGCGGGTTCGGGCGGATTTGGCAGCAGCGGGTGAGGAGGGGACGCCCTTCCGCCCACCGATCTTCACCTCTCCCTCGACATCACGCAGCACGCCGAAAAGCGCCAGAAGCAGCTCCTTTTGGCCCTGGCCGTCGAGCCCGCCAAGGCCGACGATCTCGCCGCGGGCGACGGAAATGTCGATGCCGTTGAGACGGCTTTGCCAGCAAAGGTTTCTCACGCTAAGTAGCGGTTCGTCGCGCTGGTCGGCTGGTTTCACCGGCGGCTTGGGGGGGAATTGGGCTTCAACGTCGCGGCCGATCATCAGGCTGACGATCTGGTGCTCGGTCTTCTTACCCTTGGCGAAGGTTTCGATGTGGCGGCCGTTGCGGAAGACCGAGAGCGTGTCGCACAGCGCGTCCACCTCATGCATGCGGTGTGAGATGAAGAGGCTCGCCACGCCTTGCGTCTTCAGTTCCGCGAGCAAGTCGTAGACGGTCTGCACGTCGCGCGCGGTGAGAGCGGATGTTGCCTCGTCCAGGATAAGCACCTTGGGATCGCGGCCGAGTGCCTTGGCTATTTCCACCATCTGACGCCGCGACAGCGACAGCTCTCGCACCAGCGCATTGGGATCGACATCCTCGCACCTCACCCTGGCTAGGAGCTCTTCGGCACGCGCCACTTGTGCCCGGCGGTCGATCAGGCCGAATCGGCGCGGCGGCATTGAGATCGAGATGTTGTCGGCGACCGAAAGGTCAGGAACGAGCGACAATTCCTGAAACATGCACACGATGCCGGCGGCGTTAGCCGCGTGCGGTTCGGCGAATGCGACCGGATTGCCTTCAAGGAACATTTGCCCGGCATCCGGCTGCAATACGCCGGCCATGATCTTGATCAGCGTGGACTTGCCGGCGCCGTTTTCGCCCAGAATGGCGTGGATAGACCCTGGCCGGCAGGCAAAGTCGACATTCTCTAGTGCCCGGATGCCGGCGAAGAATTTCGATATGCCACGATACTCGACGATGGCGTCGTTCATGCGTGCGCTGTCACCGACCCAAGACCGGGCTTATTATTGAAAATGGCGGCCCCGTTGGCAACAACGGGGCCGGGCAGGTGCTGTCTGGGTCGGTCAGTTCACGTCGTCTTCCGACTGCGCCATGATCGCAGGGCCGGAAATGTTCACGCCGCAGGGCGGGAACTCGTTCACGGTGAAGAAATTGTCGGGCAGGTTGGTCCAGTAGTTCACCCCGTCCTCGAGTTGGTCGTAGGTCGCGACCGGCAGCGGAACCGAGATGAGCTGCGGCATGACATTGCCTTCGAGCGCCGAGATCGCCGCTTTCATGGCGATGGCGACAAGCCCCGGTGACTGGCCGATCGAGATGCCCTTCAGGCCATCGTTGGAATGCGCCGCTACGAGCTTGCGGAAGCCGTTCTCCGACTCGCCCGCGATCGGGACCATGGGATGGCCGGCATCCATCATCGCCTGCACGACCCCGGTGGTGCCGCCCTGGGCCAGAATGGCATCAAACCGGCCGTGAACGGCGATCGCATCGGCAGTCACTTTCTGTGCCGTGCCGTCATCCCAGTTGCCGACCACCTGGACGACATCCCAGTCGCCGCCGGAAGCGTCGAGTACCTCGTGAATGCCGATCGAGCGGTCGCGGTCGACGGAGTTGCCAGGCAATCCCCGCACCTCGAGAAGCTTACCGGAGGTCTTGCCCGCGGCCGCAAGCTCATTGAGCACGAACTCGGCCCACTGGCGGCCCATGGCGAGCTGGTCCTCGTTGACTTGCATCACCGCATCCGTGTCGAGCACGTTGTCGAAGGGGACCAGCACCACGTTGTTCTTGTCGGCGAGCCGGATCACGCGGTCGAAGCCGTCAGGCGAGACCGCGATGGTCACGATCGCGTCGTAGCCCTGGTTGATGAAGTCCTCGATGGCGCCGAGCTGCGCCGGCGCGTCGGTGCCGGTCGAGACCACCTTGAATTCGGCGATCTTGTCCTTGATCGACGGGTCCTCCGCAAAGGCCTTCGCCGACTTGATCATCTGGATGCGCCAGGTGTTGCCCACGAAGCCATTGACGACGGCAACCCGGTAGGGCCCTTCCTGGGCCTCCCACTGAAAGTACTTGGTGTCGTCCGCCCAGGGTGCGAAGCATTCAGGATTGGCTCCGGGACCGGACACCGTGTTCGGTCCGGCAACTGCGAGCTGCGCGCTCAGCATGAGCGCGGCCATCGCTGTGGTGCATTTCAGTAATGTTTTCATTGCAATTCCTCCCGTGTTTGCGCCAGTTGACGACTTAACCGAGGGTCTGGTGTCCTCGCGCCGCATCTGTTGGAACGCTGTTGCGTTCGTGGATTTCGTCAGGCCAGAGCCTCCATCTCCTCGCTGAAATGCCTGAAGCCCATCATGAGATGGGTGCGAAGCCTGTACTGAAAGGCCAGCCGGTCGCGCGCTGCCATTGCCTCGATGACGCCTTCGTGCTCGGAATAGGTTTCAGTCTTGAAAGTGCGCCGGGTCTTTCCCTTCTGCATGATGCGAAGGATGACCGGTTTCATGACGGTGTAGACGTCGACGATCGCAGTGTTGTCGAGTATCGAGATCAGCCGCACATGGAAGGCAAAGTCGACTTCGGACGCCTCCTGCAGGTCGTGTATTTCGGCGAGCTGGAGGTTGATGCGGCGTAGGTCGTCAATGTCACGGTCCGAGAATCGCTCGAGAATCTCTTCCGCCGACCCTACCTCCAGCAGATCGCGAAACGCCTGGACGTCCGTGAAGGTCTTGCGCGACACTTCCATCGTGTTGAAGGAGAACAGATCGAAGGCTCGCGACATGCGGTTGTCGGCAATCGTGGCGCCGACCTTCGGACGTACGTCCACCATGCCGTAGGCCTTGAGGATGCGCATCGCCTCTCGCACCGTGTTTCGGCTCGCATTGAACCGAGAGCGGAGCTCTCGTTCCGTGGGCAGATGGTCGCCTACCTTGAGCCCTTCGCTGGCGATGAGATCGCGAATTTGGCGCACGACGGTATCGACAGCCGAGCCGTTTACGGGCGACAGGTCGGGCTGCCTCGCATGCTCGTTCGCACCCAGCACCATCCGTGGTTCCCCGCCTCAGCCGGATCAGCTCTCAGTCTATTTGTTGGACCAATATTGGTAATGCCGCTTTCATTGCGTGTCAACATGCCTGCGGCCTGCCAATCACCGGTGGCAGGCAATGCGATGCATGGCTGCCGCGAAGTGGCTGCCGCAAGTCGAATTGACCAGCTCGCTCCTTGGCATTGCCAGTTGACCTCCAGCAACGACCCGGCTTATTTGTTGGACCAAAATAGCTTGATCGCGCCTGTCTAGGTTGAACGGCATTATGCAATTTCAATTGAAAGGAGTGGCGGGCGATGAGCGGCGCGTTGGGGCCGATCAACAAGGATGCGCTCACCGTCAATGGCCGCTCGATACGGGACAATGTGCGTGACGCAACAAACTACAACACGCAGGTGATCCGCACGCCGGACAACGCGCTGGTGGAAAGTGGCGGTGTCCCCGTGCTGCGTGGGAACCTTGCGCCGGACGGCTGTACCCTTAAGCCCTCGGCGGCCCCACCTGAGTTGATGCGTCACCGCGGCCGCGCGGTCGTCTTCTCCAGTATCGAGGACTACAAAGCCAGGATCGAAGACCTGGACCTCGACATCGACGAGACTTGCGTGATGGTTCTGCAAGGCTGTGGGCCCAAGGGATATCCGGGCATGGCCGAAGTCGGCAATATGGGCTTGCCACCGAAGATACTGGCCCGCGGGATCAAGGACATGGTCCGGATCTCGGACGCGCGAATGAGCGGCACGGCCTATGGTACTGTAATCCTTCACACTGCTCCCGAATCTGCGGCAGGTGATCCGCTGGCAGTGGTGCGCGAGGGAGACATGATCGAGATCGACGTGGCCGAGCGCCGCATACATCTCGACATTTCCGAGGCCGAGCATGGTGCGCGTCTGGCCGACTGGACGCCGCCGGAACCGCCGATGAAGGGCGGTTATTACAAGCTCTACTACGACACGGTGGTGCAGGCCGACCGCGGCGCCGACCTCGATTGTCTCGTTGGCCGGCGTGGCCATGAGGTAACGCGGGATTCGCACTGAATGGCGGTCGGCGTTGCCCGGCTGGAGCCCTGACCCCGGATGGCGCGGCGCCGGGACTAGGTGTTGCGCAGCTATATTCAGGCATGTGAGCGAGGGTGCCGATGACCTTTTTTCCGCATGAACGAGATCGGGACGGAGTGTTCGTTGGGCGCATCTGGTTACCGGATGTCGCCGGTCCCTCAGTCGTGACCGTCCGGGACGGCATGGTCGTCGATATCACCTCGACTGACGCTCCGCTTGTGTCGGACATCTGCGAGATGGATGAGCCCGCCAGCTACGTGAGCAGCGTCGACGGACGGGTCCTGGCGCCGCTCGCGGAGATCGCCGCCAACCGGCCGGGCGACATGTCGAAGCCGCATTTTCTCGCGCCCTGCGATCTTCAGGCGATCAAGGCCTGCGGCGTCACCTTCGCCTCCTCGATGGTCGAGCGTGTTATCGAGGAAAAGGCTGCTGGCGACCCGAAAAAAGCGCAGGACATTCGAGCCAGGGTCGGCGGGGCGATCGGCGGCTCGCTGCGCAACGTCAGGGCAGGCTCGGAGGAGGCGGCCAAGGTCAAGGCGGCGCTGATCTCCGAAGGTCTGTGGAGCCAATATTTGGAAGTCGGCATAGGGCCGGATGCCGAGGTCTTCTCCAAGGCGCAGGTCCTGTCCTCGGTCGGGCCGGGGGCCGATGTAGGCCTCCACCCGATTTCGAAATGGAACAACCCCGAGCCGGAGGTGGTGATCGCCGTATCGTCGAAAGGCCGCATCGTCGGAGCCACGCTCGGCAACGATGTGAATCTGCGTGATATCGAAGGCCGTTCCGCGCTGCTGATTTCGAAGGCGAAGGACAACAATGCAAGCTGCGCGATCGGGCCCATGATCCGCCTGTGCGATGAAAGCTTCACTCTGGACGACGTCCGCGCTGCCGAACTGGACCTGACGGTGACGGGGGAAGATGGCTTCAAGTTGAGAGGACACTCGTCGATGAAGGAGATCAGCCGCGATCCGGAGGATCTCGTGCGGCAGACGATTGGCCGCCATCACCAGTTTCCCGACGGACTGATGCTGTTCCTCGGCACGCTTTTCGCGCCAACGCAGGATCGCGGCATCGAGGGCGAGGGCTTCACCCACCGGATCGGCGACGTGGTGACGATCTCAGCCCCCGGTCTCGGCCGCCTCGTAAACACTGTGCGGCTGTCGACCGAATGCACTGAGTGGACATTTGGGATACGGACGCTGATGCGCAACCTGGCTACGCGAAACCTCATCTGATGCAGGCGCCCGGCGCTTCCACAAAGCGGAGCGCCCGTGCCACGGCAACAGAATGGGAGGTCTTCAGTGTCTGACTTTCGAAAGGCTTAAACCAGCGCAGATGCAGCGGCCGAAATCGGGAGGAACATTCAATGGCAAGTGAACCCGAAACGGTCGGCTTCGCCGGCCTGCGCCACAAGTGCCACAGCATAGCGAAGAACATCGTCGAAAAAGACTATCCGCGTACGATTGCCGCACATCGCAACCGCAGCGGCCACTACCGCTTCACCTTCGGATCGAACTTCTTTGGCGCCCGTCTGCACATCGTGCTTTTGATCGTCGGGCTCTTTGCCCTGTCCGAAATGAAGTCGCAGATGAAACGCGTCGGCTCCGATACGAGTGTGGCACCGGTCGAGCTCAAATAGGGTGGTGTCTTGATCCATGTCGATGCCAGGTCGGCCCAAGATCGGACTCCGTGCTCCACTTCAGCGCCGTGCGAGGCGCCGGTCGTATTGGCATGTGAATGGAAAATGCCGGTTCGCTCGAGGGGCCGGCTTTCGCCGCGAAGGGGATGCTGCGGTAACACCCTGGAGTCTTCGCGCGGTTGGAGGATGCCGGGTCCCCTGTCTTCCTGATCCCCCCCGTCGACCTTCCGTTCGGGTGCCTGCTTCGGTCCGACCTGAATAGGCCGATCCTGGGCGTGGCCGCTCGCGCCGGCCAAGAAGAAGTGACCGCAGTCATCCGTGGCCCCTTCTGAGTCTCGTGGAACTGCTGGACGAGCGCATGAAGGGAGACAGCCTGTTCTTTTCCCGCGAACTGGTCGTCGAGGGCGAGACCGAGACCATGGTGACTCTCCGAAGTGCCGTGGACGGCGCGGAGACAGCTGCAGTGCCTCGAATGGACGGCGCTGTTGCCTATCGCACCTCCGCTGCCCGGAGACCGCGGGCCCGGCTTGGCTCACGCCTCGTCGACGAGATCGAAGGCGGTCTTCTTGCTGACCGTGCGCAGCGCGAAGCTGGAGCGGATGCGCGCGACGTAGGGAAAGCGCGAGAGGTAGCTGCGGTGGATCCGCTCGTAGCCCGCCGCATCGGGGACGACCATGTGCAGCAGGTAGTCGGCGTCGCCGGACATCAGGTAGGAAGCCATGACCGCCGGGCAGTCCCGGACGGCCGCCTCGAAGGCGTCCAAGGCTTCCTCGGTCAGCGCCTTCAGGGAAATCTCGACGAAGACGTTCAGCGGCAGCCCGATGGCCTCCTGGTCGACCAGCATGGCATAGCCCTGAATGACCCCGGCTTCCTCGAGCTGACGCACCCGCCGCAGGCAGGCCGAGGGTGACAGGTTCACGCGCTCCGCAAGCTCGGCGTTGCTCATCCGCCCGTCCGGCTGCAGCAGAGCAATTATCTTACGATCTGTCGCGTCCAGGTCCATAATCCGTAGAATATGCAGATAAAATAGTCGAATAGGCAATATTCTGCGAATACTGGCCTGCGGCGAGCATCACTTTGCAAGGACATGCACCGCCCTTCGGCGCTATCACTCGCCATCAGCCGTAAGAACCGCCGGCAGGGGAGGAAGCCATGCTCATCGGCGTGCCGAAGGAGATTAAGAACCACGAGTATCGCGTAGGCCTGACCCCGGACAGCGTCGCCGAGGTCACGTCGCACGGCCACCAGGTGCTGGTTGAGACCGGCGCGGGCGCTGCCATCGGCTGGTCCGACGACACCTACCGCGCCGCCGGCGCTGAGATCGCCGGCGCTGCCGCTGACGTCTTCGCCAAGGCCGAGATGATCGTGAAGGTCAAGGAGCCCCAGGCGGTCGAGCGCGCGCTGCTGCGCGAGGGCCAGATCCTCTTCACCTACCTGCACCTGGCGCCCGATGCCGAGCAGACCCGGGACCTGGTCGCCAGCGGCGCCATCTGCATCGCCTACGAGACGGTGACCGACGGCAACGGCCGTCTGCCGCTGCTGGCGCCCATGTCACAGGTCGCCGGACGCATGTCGATCCAGGCCGGCGCCTATTGCCTGGAGCGCGCCCACGGCGGCCGCGGCATGCTGCTGGGCGGCGTGCCTGGCGTCGCGCCGGCGAAGGTGGTGGTGCTGGGCGGCGGCGTTGTCGGCGAGAATGCCATCTATATGGCGCTCGGCGCGGCTGCCGACGTCACCGTGTTCGATAAGAACGTCGCGGTGCTGGAGCGTCTGACCCAGCGCTTTGGCCCGGCCCTGAAGACGGTCTACTCGACCAAGACCAAGGTCGACGAGGCGGTGGTCGACGCCGACCTCGTCATCGGCGGCGTGCTGGTGGCCGGGGCCGCGGCGCCCAAGCTGGTGACGCGTGAGACGCTTGCCCAGATGCGTCCCGGCAGCGTGCTGGTGGACGTGGCCATCGACCAGGGTGGCTGCTTCGAGACCTCGCGTCCAACTACCCACGACGCGCCGACCTACGTGGTCGACGAGGTGGTGCACTACTGCGTTGCCAACATGCCCGGCGGCGTGCCGCGCACTTCGACCTTCGCGCTCAACAACGTGACCCTGCCCTACGTCCTCAAGCTCGCCGACAAGGGCTACCGGCAGGCGCTCATCGAGGACCCGAATTTCCTCAAGGGCCTCAACGTGATGGGCGGCAAGGTCACCTTCGAGGCTGTGGCCACCGCCCTCAACTATGACTACGTGGAGCCCACCGCCGCGCTGGCGGCCTAGGGTCTACAAAGCCCGCGCCTGACAGCGGAAGGGCTGGCGTCGTTCAGGGCCGGGCGAGAACAAGCCGTGGGCGCCGCCGCCGCTGTCGGGCGGCATGGCTAACTTATCTCCAATAGCTCCCTGTCGCTTCGGACCGGTTCCTGCGACCCGGAGAACACCTCGAAGCTGAAGTCGTCGTGATACTGCGCCTTCAGGAAGTTCATGAAGCGATCATAGAACTGGCGCGTGTGATCGTGGGCCAGCCGATCGGCTTCGGCGACGTTCTGGCGCCGGATGGCCTCGACCATGTCGAAATGCTCGGACGTCAACATGTGGTCCGTGGTTGAAGACCTCAGGTAGTCAAAGTGCATGTGCAGGATCCGGCGCCCCTCATCGAGCAACTGGCCGTAGGCCCGTGCCTGTTCGTGGCCGCCGACGGCATGTACTACACGACATCCGACGGCCGGCAGGTTCTCGACGGGACGGCCGGGCTCTGGTGCAGCAACGCGGGGCACAAGCGGCCGAAGATCGTCGAGGCCGTGCAGGCCCAGGTGGCCGAGCTGGACTACGCCCCGACCTTCCAGATGGGGCACCCCTAGCCTTTGAACTATCGAACCGGCTCATCGGCATCGCGCCGGGCAACATGGCGCATGTGTTCTTCACCAACTCGGGCTCGGAATCGGTGGGGACGGCGCTGAGGATCGCGCTTGCCTATCATCGCGCGAAAGGCGACTTGGCCCGCACCCGCCTGATCCGGCGCGAGCGCAGCTACCGCGGCGTGAATTTCGGCGGCATCTCGGTCGGCGGCATCGTCAACAACCGCCGATTCTTCGGCAGTTTGCTTACCGGCGTCGACCACCTGCCGCACACGCATCTGCCCGAACAGAACGCGTTTGCCCACGGCCAGCCCGAACACGGTGCCCATCTCGTGGACGAGCTCGAGCGGCTGGTGGCCCTGCATGGGGCGCAATCGCCATATCCTGGTCGACACCTTCTTGCCCGCCGAAGCCTCGGCGGAGGCGGGGGGCCTGATCCTCAAGGCCGCGGTGCATTCGGCGGGCGTGCAGCACCGGGACGGCGCGGCCCTGGTCTTCGACCAGCTCGCCCAGCGCTTCCCCTTCATCGAGAAAATCTACGGTGACGGCGGCCATCAAGGCCCGACCGTACAGAACGCAAGTCCCAGGCCCATGGAGATCGTCAAACGAAATCAAAGCGGCTTCGAGGCGCTACCCAAGCGCTGGATCGTCGAACGAACCTTTGTCTGGCTCGGCATCAACCGATGCCTGGCAAAGGACTGTGAGCGCTTCGCCCAGACCAGTCTCGCCTTCATCCAGACCGCCATGATCAAGCTCATGGCACGCCGGCTGGCAAGGTTCGGCTATTCTTGAACAGACTCTTCGACGGCAGCATGGACATGACTTCCCAATCCACGATGACTGACGGGGCTGCCAGAGAAATCCTTTCCTTGGTCGCGTGGGTTACGGTTGCATTGGCACATTTGTGTACTCTGATAGTGCCTGCGGCCTGACCTGCCCTCCGATGTAGAATGTGGAGCTGAGACGACAGCACCATGCATTCATGGCGATAGCCCGGAATCATTCAAGTGCGCTCCGCGTCGGCCCCTGCCGCTGCGACGTTTTTCTTGCCAGCTTAGTTGCCGTCTCAAAGTGGATTCCTGCTATCTATGCACCTCCCGGTCAACCCTGCCGGAAGCAGGAGCTGCCCCGCCGTCGATCGCTCCACACTCAGGCGTATGCAGGCGCGACGTTGGCCGCGTAGTTCCATGACGGCCGGTGATATGAGGAATTGGGGCTAGCGGTCAATTTGGGTTCCGGTCGCGTGGAGCTCTTGCAGCAGCATGCTCTTTACGCCGAGGATGTGTCGCTCGAGCCCATGCACCGCGCTCGCGGTGTCCCCGGCGCGGCAGCATTCCAGGATCTCTCGGTGCTCGCGATCGGCACGCTCGTAGCCGTCGGTGACGGCCAGCTGAAAGCGCACGTAGCGGTCGAGGCCGAGATGGATGCGACGCAGGATCTTCAGCGTTTCCTGGCGCTGCGAAGGACGATAGAGCGCTTCGTGGAACTGCCAGTTGAGCGTGCCCTGATCCTCGATCCGCCGGTCCTGTGCCATGCGGTCGAGCAGGGCCTCCGCGCGCGCCAGATCGTCCGGCTCCATGCGCGGCACCGCCAGCCCAAGCAGCCAGGTTTCCAGCAGCACGCGGATATCGAAGAACTCCGACAGCACCTCGGTGGAGAGCGTGGTGACGACCGCGCCCTTGTGCGACACCAGGGTCACCAGCCCTTCCGCCTCCAGGTGATTGAGCGCTTCCCGGACGGGGATCCGGCTGACGCCGAGTTGCCGCGCGATGGCGTCCTGGCGCAACTGCTCGCCATCCGCGAGACGGCCGTCGATAATCCACTTGCGGAGCTTCTCCGCCACCAGCTCGGAGGCGGTCTTGCGCTTCAGCCTTTCCGACGGGCCCGGATCGTCGGCTCCGTCCTCCAAAGGCTCGCCCTTGGTCGCCTGGACTCCCAAAGCTTGCATTCCTCGCGTAGCGGGACCCGCACCGTTCCAACACGAATTGTCTATTGTATAAAATATTGACTCGCCTGAACAGGCCGCACAGACTGCCACCGAAGGAAAGGCACCCCCGCGCTCAGACGGCGGAGCCGAACCGCAGGGAGCAAGGCCCACGAAGTGGAGCTTGTGGGAACGGCGTGAGCCAACATCTGTTCCAGAACTTCCGGATGCTCGACCCGGAGAGGGACGAGTGTCTCGACGGCTTCGAGCTCTTGGTCGAGGGCGAGCGCATCCGCGAGGTTTCCGATCGGCCGATCCGCAGCGCCGGCGCGCAGGTGGTCGATTGCGGCGGCCGCACCCTGATGCCGGGGCTGATCGACTGCCACGTGCACGTCGTCCTCAGCGAAGTGTTCCTGCGCCGCCTCGAGACCATGCCGCTCACCCTGATGACGGCGCATGCCATGACCTCGATGCGGGCGATGCTCGATCGCGGCTTCACCACGGTGCGCGACACCGGCGGTGCCGACTGGGGCCTGAAGGCGGCGGTCGAGCAGGGCTTCGTTCCTGGTCCGCGTCTCTTCATCGCGGGAAAGGCGATCGGCCCGACCGGCGGCCATAGCGACGGGCGCGGCCGCACCAATGGCGGCTATTCCTGCCATTGCTGCAACGCGCTCGCCTTCGCGATGTGCATCGCCGACGGCGAATCGGCGGTGCGCAAGGCGGTGCGCGAGGAGATGCGCCAGGGCTGCGACCAGGTGAAGATCATGATGTCGGGCGGCGTCGCCTCGCCCTACGATCCGCTCGACAGCCTGCAGTTCTCGCCGGCCGAGGTGGCCGCCGCGGTCGAGGAGGCGCACAGCTTCGGCCGCTACGTCTGCGCCCACGCCTATACGCCGGAGGCGATCACCCGCGCCGCCCAGGCCGGCGTGCGCACGATCGAGCACGGCAACCTGATCGACGAGGCCGCGGCCGCGCTGATGGCGGAGAAGGGCATGTTCCTGGTCGCCAACCTGGTCGCCTACTACGCAATGCGCGAGCGGGCCGCCGAGTTCGGCATGATCGACGAGATGCTGGAGAAGAACGACAGGGTGATCGACGGCGGCCTGCGATCCTTGGAAATCTGCAAGCGTGCCGGGGTGCCGGTGGCCTACGGCAGCGACCTGCTCGGCCAGCTGCAGGGCGAGCAGAGCCGTGAGTTCGGGCTGCGCAGCCAGGTGCTCTCGCCGATCGAGATCATCCGCCAGGCGACCCTGGTCGGCGCCCGGGTGTTGCGGCGCGAGGGCGAGCTCGGCTGCCTGCGCCCGGGCGCCTATGCCGATTTGCTGATCGTCGACGGCGACCCGCTGCGGGATCTCGGAGTGCTGCAGAAGCCGGAGACCCACCTGGCCGCCATCGTCAAGGGCGGCCGCTTTCACAAGAACACCCTTCACTAGGCGAGGGCATGGACGGCCGGCCGGCGCCGACAAGGAGTCGGGGACAGGAAGGACCAGCAGGCATGGGCTCGAACGGCGAACTTCTCCTCTTCCGCAACCTGCGCCTGCTCGACCCGCGTTTCGAGGAGACCCGCGGCGGCTATGAGGTGCTGGTCGAGGGGGCTCGCTTCCGCGAGGTCTCCGACCGACCGATCCGGAGCAATGTCGCGGCGCTCGTCGATTGCGGCGGGCGCGTACTGATGCCGGGGCTGATCGACTGTCACGTGCACTGCATGCACAGCGAGGTCTACATGCGGCGCATGGAGGAGGTGCCGCTGACCCTTGCAACCGCGCGCGCTGCGGCACGGCTGCGCTCCATGCTCGATCGCGGCTTTACCACGGTGCGCGATACCGGCGGCACCGACTGGGGCGTGAAGGCGGCGGTGGATCAGGGCTTGATCGCCGGGCCGCGGCTTTTCATCGCCGGCCGCTCGATCGGCCCGACCGGCGGCCACGCGGACGGGCGCGGCCGCACTAATCCCGGCTATCCCTGCGCCTGCTGCAACGCCATGGCCTACCTGCGCCAGATCGTCGACGGCGAGGACGAGATGCGCTGGGCCGTGCGCGAGCAGATGCGCCAGGGCTGCGACCACGTGAAGATCATGGTCTCGGGCGGCGTCGCCTCGCCCTTCGACCCGCTCGACTCGCTGCAGTTCTCGATCGGCGAGATCCAGACCGCCGTGGAAGAGGCCGAGGCCTTCGGCCGCTACGTCTGTGCCCATGCCTATGCCGCCGAAGCCATCGAGCGCGCGGTCGCCAACGGCGTGCGCACCATCGAGCATGGCAACCTGATCGACGAGGCCCGGGCCGAGCTGATGGCGCGCGAGGGCGCCTATCTCGTCGCCAACCTGGTCGCCTACGTGGCCATGAAGGAGCGGGCCGCCCAGTTCGGCATGCCGGCCGAAATGCTGGAGAAGAACGAGCTGGTGCTCGACGGCGGCTTTCGCTCGCTGGAAATCTGCCGGCGCGCCGGTGTCAAGGTCGCCTACGGCTCCGACCTGCTCGGCGCGCTGCTGGAGGACCAGAGCCGCGAGTTCTCGATCCGCGCCAGCCTGCTGCCGCCGCTGGAGGTGATCCGCTCGGCTACCACCATTGCCGCGGAAGTGGTCCGCCGCCCGGGCCAGCTCGGGGTCATCGAGCCGGACGCCTGGGCCGACCTGATTGTGGTCGACGATGATCCGCTGCAGGATATCACCCTGCTGGAAGGCCAGGGAGCGCACCTGGCGGCCATCGTCAAGGGCGGCGTCTTCCACAAGAACCGGCTGCATTGAGGGACCGGCCCGAGCAATGGCGACGACGGGCAGCATCGACCGGCGGCGGCTGGGGCGCTGGCTGCTCACCGGCGGCGCCGGTGTGACGCTGACCTTCATCCTCCTGCCGCTGGTCTCGGTTACCTGGCTGTCCTTCTATCGGCAGGAAATTCCCGCCTTTCCGCCCGACGGCTATTCGCTGCGCTGGTACGGCGCAATCGCCGGCAACGCCCGCTTTGTCGACGGCTTGCTGCTTAGCCTCCAGCTCGGCGTGATCGCGACCGCAATCGGTCTCGCGCTCGGCGTGCCGGCCGCGCTCTGCCTCGCGCGCTATCGTTTTCCCGGCCGCGAGGCCTTGAACAACCTGCTGCTCCTGCCGCTCGTCGTGCCCGGCGTGGTGCTCGGCACCGCGCTCTACGTCTTTCACGTGGAGACGGAGATCGCCACCGGCCTGCCGATCCTCGGCTCGCTGCTGGGGCTGGTCTCGGGGCACGTGCTGATCACCATCCCCTGGATCGTCCGGCTGGTGCTGGCGAGCCTGGCCGGCTTCGATCGCACGCTGGAGGAGGCGGCCCAGAACCTGGGTGCCGACCGCTGGACCAGCTTTCGCCGGATCACCCTGCCGTCGATCCTGCCCGGCGTCGTGGCCGCCGCCATGTTCGGCTTCGTCACCTCCTTCGGCAATCTGGAGATGAGCCTGTTCCTGGTCGGGCCCGGCCGCACGACCTTGCCGATCGCGATCCTCCAGTACCTCGAGTGGAAGATCGATCCATCGATCGCGGCCGTGTCGGTGGTGCAGATTGCCTTGATCGGCACGGCCATGCTGGTGACCGATCGCTTCGTCAAGATCAGCCGCGTGGTGTGAGGGGGGCGCATGGCGAGGCTGCGACTGGAAGGTATTTCAAAGCGCTACGGCGACTTCTACGCCACCCGCGACGTCAAGCTGGATGTCGCCGACGGCGAGTTCGTGGTGCTGCTCGGCCCCTCGGGCTGCGGCAAGACCACGACGCTGCGCATGATCGCCGGCTTCGTGGAGCCGAGCGCTGGCTCGGTCTGGCTGGGCGAGACCGACGTGACCCGGCTGCCGGCCTGGAAGCGCAACACCGGGCTTGTGTTCCAGAGCTACGCCCTCTTTCCCCACCTGACGGTAGCCCAGAACGTCGCCTTCGGGCTGGAGATGCGCAAGCTTCCCAAGGCCGAAATCGCGCCGCGGGTCGAAGAGGTGCTTAGCCTGGTCCGCCTCGGCCATCTCAGCGACCGCCTGCCGCGCCAGCTCTCTGGCGGTCAGCAGCAGCGCGTGGCGCTGGCCCGCGCGTTGGTCTTCCGACCCGACGTCCTGCTGCTCGACGAGCCGCTATCCAACCTCGATGCCAAGCTGCGCCAGGAGGTGCGGGTCGAGATCCGCAAGCTGCAGCAGCGGCTGAATCTCACCACTGTGATGGTGACCCACGACCAGGAGGAGGCGCTGACCATGGCCGACCGCCTGGTGGTGATGAACGAGGGCTCAGTGCGCCAGGTCGGGACCCAGCGGGATCTCTACGAAAGCCCGGCGGACCACTTCGTCGCCGGCTTCGTCGGCCGCAGCAGCTTCCTGCAGGGAACGCTCGAGGGACCGGCGCTGTTCCGCACGCGCGGCGGCATCGCCGTCAAGTGCCGCGCGAACTCGCACGGGCCGGCGACCCTGGCGCTGCGGCCGGAGCGCGTAATGGTGGCGCCGAGCGCGCCGGCTTCGGCCGACAACGCCTTTTCGGGCGAGGTGGAGTTCGTTTCCTACCTTGGCGGGCTGATCGACATACATGTCCGCCTCTCGCCCAGCGACCTGGTGATCGCACAGATCCCGAACCGGGAGAACGGCTTCATGCCGGAGGTGGGGGACAAGGTGTTCGTCGGCTGGACCGTGGCGGCGACATCCATTTTCCCGGGAAAGGAGGAGGACGCAGAGCTCCCGGAATAGCCCCGTCGGTACGAGTGCGAATGACAAGCGAGCGCGGGGCGGGTGATGACAGTAAACAGCAAACGCAAGGAGAACGAGCCATGATGAGGATCAAGTCGGGTGGCGAGATGTCCCGTCGCAACGTGCTGAAGGGGGCCGCGGCCGTGGCTGGCACTGTGGCGCTCGGGCATGCGCGCCGGGCGCAGGCCGCGTCCAAGGGAACCATCGTCGTCGGCACCTGGGGCGGGGACTACGCCCGGCTGCTGACCAAGAACATCGAGGAGCCGCACCTGATCGCCAGCGGCTGGGAGGTGATCCAGGATCAGGCCGGCGACCCGGAGCGCCGCAGCAAGATGCTGGCCGAGCGGCGCCTGCCGCGCGGCACCAGCGACGTGCAGGGCCTGTCCGCGATCAACATGTACCAGATGTACGAGGCAGGCGTGACCGAAGAGATCGACTATTCGCTGCTGGCCAACGGCGGAAACCTCCTGCCGTCGATGAAGTACCCCCATGGCGTCGGTCACATCTACTCGGGCAAGGTGGCGATCTACAACCCGAACGTCGTGAACGAGCCGCCGCGCAGCTACAAGGACGTCTTCAATCCCGCGCACGGCAACCAGCTCGGCATCATCGACATCCAATACCAGTACACGCTGGTGGCCGCGGCGCTGGCTGCCGGCGGCACGGTCGACAACCTGGAGCCGGGGAAGGAGTTGCTGGTCGAGGTGCGCAAGGCGGGCGCACGCATCTACCCGACGAACGAGGCCTTCGCCCAAGGCCTCGCCGCCAATGAGTTCGGCATTGGCATCATGTGGAAGGCGCGCACGGTGCAGTGGCAGGACGCCGGTATCCCTGTGAAGTCCGTGGCGCCGAGCGAGGGCACGCTCGCCTACGTCTCGGGCTTCGCCATTCCGCGCAACGCGCCCAACCAGGAAGGCGCCTATGCCTACCTGGACGCCATGCTGGAACCCTCGGCGCAGGAGAACTTCGCCGTCGACATGGGCTACAACCCGACCGTCACCAACGCGAAGGTAGCGCCGGACCTGAACGAGCGGATCGGCTTCACGCCGGATGAGGTCGCCGCCCTGGTCGACCTGGACTACGGCTACATGACCGACCATGACGCCGAGCTCAAGGACTGGTGGGACAAGGAGTTCAAGGGCTGAGCGGCTGCGAAGCGGGGCCGGCGGCTGTGACGGCCGGCCCCCTATTCCTGCAGGCCTTCCGGAAACCGCGGCGGGACGACGCGTGATATGGCGGTTGCGACGACCACGGCTGACTCCCTGGAAGAGCGCGGCGGCACGCGCCTTTCCGCCGCGGCGCTGATCGGCCCGGCGACCTTCCTGGTGTCGCTCGGGCTGCTGATCCCGGTGGTCATCCTGTTTCGCTACAGCCTGAACCAGTACCAGCCGCGGCTGCTGATGGTCGAGGCGGTGACGATCGAGAACTACGTCAGGTTCTTTACCGACGAGTATTACCTGACGGTTCTCTTCACAACGATCCGGGTCGCCCTGGTCTGCACCCTGATCTGCCTGGTCATGGGCTTCCCGCTCGCCTACGTCCTGGCGCGCACCCGGACCCGCTTCAAGAACGTGCTGGTCATGCTGGTGATCCTGCCGCTGTTTGTCGGCAACGCGGTGCGCGCCGCCGGCTGGATGACGCTGTTCGGCAGCCGGGGGGTGATCAACGTCACCCTGATGCGCCTCGGCCTTGCGGCGGAGCCGGTCGAGATCATGTTCAGCGAGGCTGCGGTCATCGTCGGTATCATCGCCGTCAACCTGCCCTTCATGGTGCTGACGCTGCAGGCCGTGATCGAGGGCATCGACCGCTCCGTGGAGGAGGCCGCCTTCAGCCTGGGTGCCGGTCCCTGGGCCATGTTCTGGCGCGTACTCTGGCCGCTCGCCCTGCCGGGCATCATCGCCGGGGTAATTCTGACCTTCATCCTCGGCATGAACGCCTATGCGACGCCGGTGCTGCTCGGCGGGCCGCAGTTCAAGATGATGGCGCCCTTGGTGTTCGGCCAGATGCGGCTGGGCAATTGGCCGTTCGGCGCCACAGTGTCCTTCGTGCTGATGATCACCACCCTGGCGCTGACCGCGACCGCGGGTTACTGGATGCAGAAGCGCTACCGCCGCTGATCTGCGGCGACGCAGCCGTCGAGCAGACGGGACAGCGCCGCCGGATCGAAGCCTCCACTGCGCGCGATCGCGACCAGGGCGCTTTCCCGCGGCGCCGCTCCTTCGACGAACTCGATCGTGCTGCGCCGCCCGACCAGCTGGAACACGCCTCTCGCTTCGGGGCGCTCAGCGAAGATCAGCACGCCCTTCGCGCGCAGCAGGCCCCTCGGCATCCGGCGGACCGCCGCCCGGAACGCAGCCAGATCGAGCGGCGCCTCGCTCTGCCAGGACCAGGCCTGGAAAGCCTCTGCGTGCTCGTGACCGTGATCGTGGTCATGGCCATGACCATGGCCATGGTCGTGAAGCTGGCTGCTGGAGTCAGGGCGGGGCGCAGCGCCTGCGCCCAAACCGAACAGCAGCTCCCGCGGCACCGCCGCGAAGCGGGTCGGCAGCAGGCGGAGAGCCGGCAGCGAGCCGCGCAGGGTCGCCTCGACGGCGGCGATGTCCTCGGCTGGGGCAAGGTCGCACTTGTTGAGCAGGACGACGTCGGCTGCCGCAGCCTGCTCGATGGCGAGTTCGGTCGAGGAGAAATCCAGATCACGGAAGGTGGCCGCATCGACCAGGCAGAAGAGGCCGTCGAGCGCGATGCGGCCGCCGAGCGCCGGGTCGCGCAGCGCCTCGACCACGGCGATCGGCCGCGACACGCCGCTGGCCTCGATCAGCAGCCGGTCGGGAGGCGGATCGCTCCGCAGCAGGCGCCCGACCGCCTCGACAAGATCGTCGCGGATGGTGCAGCAGACGCAGCCGTTGGTGAGCGAGATGCGCTCGCCCTCTGTCGCCGCAATCAGCTCGGCGTCGATGTTGACGGCGCCGAAGTCGTTCACCAGCACCCCGTAGCGTACGCCACGCGGGTCGGTGAGGATGCGCTGCAGGAGCGTGGTCTTGCCGGCGCCGAGGAAGCCGGAGAGCAGGGTCGTCGGGATCGGCGCGTTGCCCAGCGTCATGGTGCGTTCTCCTTACGATCATGCGCGGACGGTCGCGCCGGGCACCTTCCGGCTCCACAATGTTGAGCGGCCGCCGCTCCCCCTTTCGCGCCCGCTCGGCCGCCCGGGCCTTAGGTGGTCGACGCGCTGCGCGGGAGCGCGTCGTAGAGGTGCTTCAGCTCCCTGGTGATGGGCCCGGGAAGCGGAGCCGAGAGGGTCCTGCCGTCGATGGCGGAAACCAGCGTGGCGCCCCCGAAGGTGCCGGTAAAGAAGGCCTCATCGGCGTCGTAGACCTCGGACAATGCAAAGTCGCCCTCTGTGGCGGGGGTTCCGGCGTCGCGGCAGACCGCCAGGACCTTGCCGCGGGTAACGCCCTTGAAGTTGTATCGGCCCGTCGAGGTTTTCACGCAACCATCTTTGACAAAGAAGAAGTTGGCCGAGTTACAGCTCGGCCAAGCGCCACGCTGCGATCCCTCCTTTCAGTCTCCAGTCTGCCGCGGGGTTGCCGAAAATGGCTCAATCTTCGACGCGCCGATCGAGCTCGGCCGCGATCTCCGTTGCCTCAGCATCAGGCTCGAAGTGAGTCAGATAGTTGCCCTGCGGGCCCATCAACAGTATGAAGGCAGAGTGGTCCATCAGGTAGTCGCCCGCCGTGTCGGTGGGGACCGGCGCGTAGTAGGCGCCATAGGACTTGGCCATCTTCCCGATCTGCTCAGGGGTGCCGGTGAGACCGACGAAACGGTGATGGAAGTTGGCGAGGTAATCCTGCAGCACCGCGACGGTATCGCGCGCCGGGTCGATGGTCACGAAGACCGGTACGACGCGCGCGGCCCGCTTGGACGAATCCAGCGCGAAGCTGTCGAGCGCTGCGCTGACAGTGCTGAGAGTCGTCGGGCAGGTGTCGGGGCAGTGCGTGAAACCGAAGAAGATCAGGAGATAGTTGCCGTGAATGTCGCGGTGGCTCTGCGTTCGGCCAAACTGATCGACCAGTTCGAACGGACCGCCGAGGGTTACGCCCTCTTGTCCCTGCGCGCCAATCGACAGCAGTACCCCGATCTGAAGCGTGATCGCCGCGATTGCTCCGGTTGTTCGTCGGATATGTAGCATCGATTACGGCATTCGCTAATTTTTCGGATGCATCCAACGGCTTTCTATGTATACTATAATTGTAATAATTATAAAAGATTGTACCTGAACAGAATCATGAGGCCGTCAGGGGAGGACAATCCATGCAATCCTCTGACTATGAAGCCTTTTTCAGCCAGGCCCTATCGGGCCTGAAGGCGGAGGGGCGCTACCGGGTCTTTGCCGACCTGGAGCGGCAGGCCGGGTCCTTTCCGCGGGCGAGCGTCCACCACGGCGATAGGGGGCGCGGCGCGGAGCGCGGCGA
>JBHJOF010000388.1:0-6061 GCA_050330055.1 Kiloniellales bacterium | reverse complement strand
CATGGCGATCACGGCCTCGGGCACCATCGGCATGTAGATGATGACGCGGTCGCCCTTGACGACGCCGCGCGCCGCCAGCGCGCCGGCGAAGGTGGCGACCTCGTAGCGCAGCTCCTCGTAGCTGTAGTGCCGGTTGGTGTCGGTGACTGGCGAGTCGTAGATCAGCGCCAGCTGGTCGGCGCGCTCGCCCTCGACGTGGCGGTCGAGGCAGTTGTAGCAGGTGTTGGTGACGCCGCCGCTGAACCAGCGATAGAAGGGCGCGTTCGTATCGTCGAGCACCCGTTTCCACTTGCGGCGCCAGTAGATGCCCTCGGCGGCCTCGGCCCAGAAGCCCTCGCGATCCTCGATCGACCGCCGGTAAATCTCGTCGAAGCGACCCATGGCGCCTTCCCCCTGCTGTCCCTCTTTGCTTTGCCGCTCCCAAGGCGCACGCGCCGGAGCAGGTCTTTCCGCAAACAATGCGGCATCCCGCCGGAGCTGGCAATTCCCGGCCGCACCTCCACGCCAAAGCGGCCGGCTGACAAAGCGGCCCCCTGACAAAAGCGCCTGGGCCCGCTAGATATGCGGGTGCCCCTTGAGCGACAAAGGGGCCGCGAGGTTCGCGAAGACGGGCCAGCATGACCGCGGGGACGGGGACGCGCGATGACGAAGATCAATCCTTTCGAGACCGGCCTGGAGCGCACCGCGGCCAACTACGTGCCGCTGACGCCGCTCTCTTTCCTGGGACGCGCCGCGGCGGTGTTCCCGGAGCGCACCGCGGTGGTGCACGGCCGGCAGCGCTTCAGCTGGGCCGAGACCGCGGCGCGCTGCCGCCGGCTCGCCTTGGCGCTGACGAGGCGCGGCATCGGGCGCGGCGACACGGTGGCCGCCATGCTGCCCAACACGCCGCCGCTCTTCGAGGCGCACTTCGGCGTGCCCATGGCCGGCGCCGTGCTGAACGCGCTCAACACCCGGCTCGACGCGGCGGCCATCGCCTTCATCCTGGAGCACGGCGAGGCCAAGGTGCTGATCACCGACAGCGAGTACGCGCCGATCATCGAGCCGGCGCTGGCCAAGCTGGGCCGCAAGCTGCTGGTGATCGACGTCGACGACCCGCAAGGACCCACTGGAGCGCGAGGGGGTGGCGAGCCGCTCGGCGAGATCGACTACGAAGCCTTCCTCTCGGAGGGCGACCCCGAGGCGGCCTGGCAGCCGCCCGGCGACGAGTGGGAGGCGATCGCGCTCAACTACACCTCGGGCACCACCGGCAATCCCAAGGGCGTGGTCTATCACCACCGCGGCGCCTACATGAACGCGATCGGCAACATCATGGTCTGGAGCCTGCCGCCGCACCCGGTCTATCTCTGGACCCTGCCGATGTTCCACTGCAACGGCTGGTGCTTTCCCTGGACCATCACGGCGCTGGCCGGCACCCACATCTGTCTGCGCAAGGTCGAGGCCAAGGCGCTCTACGACGCCTTCGCCGACCACGGCGTCACCCATTTCTGCGGCGCGCCGATCATCATGCAGATGATCCTGGGCGCGAGCGACGCCGAGCGGCGCGCCTTTCCGCAGCGCGTGCAGATGATGACGGCGGCCGCCCCGCCGCCAGCCAGCGTGCTGGCCGCCATGGAGCAGCAGGGCATCGCCGTGACCCACGTCTACGGCCTGACCGAGGTCTACGGGCCGGCTACGGTCTGCGCCTGGCACCCTGAGTGGGACGCCCTGCCGGCCGAACAGCAGGCGGCCCTCAAGGCGCGCCAGGGGGTCAACTATCCGGTGCTCGACGGCCTGATGGTGGGCGATCCCGAGACGCTCGAGCCGGTGCCCAGGGACGGCCAGACCATGGGCGAGGTCTTCATGCGCGGCAACATCGTCATGAAGGGCTATCTGAAGAACCCGGAGGCGACTCGGGCGGCGCTCGAGGGCGGCTGGTTCCACACCGGCGACCTGGGGGTGTGGCACGAGGACGGCTACATCGAGCTCAAGGACCGCTCCAAGGACATCATCATCTCGGGCGGCGAGAACATCTCCTCGATCGAGGTCGAGGGCGTGCTTTACAGGCACCCGGCCGTGGCCGGCGTGGCGGTGGTAGCGCGACCCGACGCCAAGTGGGGCGAGAGCCCCTGCGCCTTCATCGAGCTGAAGCCGGGCGCTAACGCCGACGAGGCCGCGCTGATCGCCTTCTGCCGCGACAACCTGGCGCACTTCAAGTGCCCGCGCACGGTGGTCTTCAGTGCCTTGCCGCGCACCTCGACCGGCAAGATCCAGAAGTTCGTGCTGCGCGAGCGGGCGAAAGAGCTCTGAGTACGGTGAACGGCTGCCGGCGCCTAGCTCCTCACCCTTCGACAGGCTCAGGGTGAGGTGAGTGCGCGCCTCTGGGCGCGCCCTCATGCTGAGCCTGTCGAAGCATGAGGAGAAGACGGCCGGCATGACCGACGACGAACGCGCCATCCGCAATCTCGTTGAAACCTGGATCGCCGCCACAGAAGCCGGCGACTTCGCGACCGTGCTAAACCTGATGGCAGATGACGTGGTCTTCATGGTTCCCGGCCAGGCACCCTTCGGCAAGGAAGTCTTAGCGGCCGCCTCCGAGAAGCCAAGCAATGTCCGCATCGAGGGCAGCAGCGATATCCAGGAAGTTCAGGTTCTGGGCGGCTGGGCCTATCTCCGGACCTACCTTGAAGTGGCGATGACACCCGATGGGGGCGAACCAGTGCGGCGCTCCGGCTACACGCTCACGATCCTGCGCAAGGAGCCGGATGGCCGCTGGGTGATCGCACGGGACGCCAATCTGCTGACCGCCGAGACTTGATGGCATTACCCGCCGGGGCGTCAGGCACCGCCGAAAAGCAAAACCGCGCCCCAAGGAGCCAGGGCCAGCTCCGGGGCGCGGTCATGATCAAGAGCCGCCCGGCCAGCCCAGGGGCGCGCCCAGGCGGAGCTGTCGCTAAGACGCGTGGGCGGTCAGCTCGACAATTTCGTCTTTGATTCGCAGCTTTTCGCGCTTCAGTTCGGTAATTCGCAGGTCGTCAGGGTGTGGTCGCTGGTTCTCGTTGTCGATGGCCTCTTTCAGCGAGGCGTGCTTGGAACGGAGAGCTTCAATATGCTCCTCAACCGACATAGTCATCCTCCAACTAGACGACGGTTCCAACCGCGCTATGGTAACCTCGCCGCCACCAATTTGCAAAGGAAGCCGGCGCGCTATGCACGCAATGGTTAAGAATGATTAACGAATGACCAGGGCTATGACATGAGTGTGGCCCAGGCAACAGGGGGCCGCCTGGTCGTCGGAATCACCGGGGCTAGCGGCGTAGTCTACGGAATCCGCCTGCTTCAGGCGCTGCGGCCGCTGCCGGTCGAGGCCCATCTGGTGATCAGCCGCTCGGCCGAGGTCACTCTGGCCTACGAGACGGACATGAAAATATCGCAGGTCCAGGCCCTGGCCGATGTCTGCTATCCGGCCGCCGACATCGGCGCCGCGATCGCCAGCGGCTCGTTCCGTACCCTGGGCATGGTGATCGCGCCCTGCTCGATCCGCTCCATGGCCGAGATCGCCAGCGGGGTGACCGCCTCGCTGCTCACGCGGGCGGCCGACGTGACGCTGAAGGAGCGCCGCCGGCTGGTCCTGATGCTGCGCGAGACGCCGCTGCACACGGGCCACCTGCGCAACCTTTTGGCGCTGTCCGAGATGGGCGCGGTGATCGCGCCGCCGGTGCCGGCATTCTACAGCAACCCGCGGTCGATCGAGGACCTGGTCGACCAGTCGGTCGGCCGGGTGCTCGACCTCTTCGGCCTGGACTCGCCGCTGGTGCGGCGCTGGGGCGAGCCCGAGCCGGGTCCGGTGGAAACAGGGTCCCGAGCAGCGCGCGCCGCCAGGCGCAGGCGCCGCGGCTGAGCGCGGCGGGCAGCAGAATGAGGAGATTCGGGGACAGTATACATAATTATCTTGCGGCACGTCGCATGCAGCAACGTGACGCAAGATAATTATGTATACTGTCCACGAATCTCCCGGCGTGCAGACGCGGGCAAACAGCAGAGCAAACGCGGGGGCTGAACGCGCCGGTCCGCGCTTCGGCACCCTGCCCTTCGCTGCCACGCTCGCGGCCAGCGTTGGTCTGTTGGTGCTGCTGGCCGTGGCCGCGGTGCTGGCGATCCAGTGGCGCACCAGCCAACAGAACACGCTCAGCCTGCTGAACCGCGAGGCGGTGCTGATCGTCGACCGGCTGGAGACCGGAGTGCGGTTGCACCTGCAGCCGGCCAGCGCGCTCGCCGGCTTCGTCGCCGGGCAGGTCGAGGCCGGCTCGCTCGAGCCCAGCGATCAGGCGGCGATGGCCGAGATCCTGACCGGCGCGCTCGCCGCCGCGCCGCAGATTTCCGGCGCCGTTTTCGTCGACCCATCGTTCCATCAATCCGGCGTGACGCGCGGGAGCGGCGCTTTGGCCAGGTTCGAGCGCGACGTGAGCCGGTTGCCGGGCATCGGACAGGCCATGGACGAGGCGCGGCTGGCAGGCGAGGCCTTCTGGGCCGAGCCGGTCTTCACCGAGTTCGGCGCGACGGTCATCAATCTGCGCCAGCCGCTGCTGCGCGAGGGACGGTTCCTGGGCCTGCTGGTGGTCGGCATCACCGTGCCCGAGCTGTCGGAGATCGTGACCCAGGCCGGCGACCTGTTCGGCGCCACGGCATTCGTGCTCTACGGCCGCGACCGGGTGCTGGCGCATCCCTTCTTGGCCTCGACCGCGAGCCGGGGCTCGCACGACGAGCCGCTGACCCCGCTCAATGAGACCGGCGATCTGGTGCTGGCCAGTCTCTGGGAAGGCGAAACCATACGAGGCTTCGAGCAGGCAGCGGCGGCTGAGGTAAAGGTGCAGCAGCTGGGCGTCGGCGGCCAGGATTACGTCGTCCTGGTGAAATGGATCGAGGGCTATGGCAACCGGCCCTGGGCGCTCGGCGCCTGGTTCCCGGCCGCCGACGTGACCGTCGAGTTGCGCCGCCTGTGGCTCGCGGGGGCCGCAGGAGTGGCGATCCTGCTGCTCGCCGTGCTGGCCGCGATCCTGCTCGGCCGCTTCGTGGCGCGGCCGATCGTGCGGGTGGCGGCCAATGCCGCCAAGGTTGGCGCGCTCGACCTGGAGCAGGTCGAGCTCCTGGCGCCGAGCGCGATCCGCGAGCTGAACGACCAGGCGCGCGCCTTCAATGCCATGCTGGCCGGCCTGCGCTCCTTCGAGACCTACGTGCCGCGCTCGCTGGTCACCCGGCTGATCCGCGAGGGCGACGGCGGCGCGCTGCGCGCGGAAGAACGCGAGCTGACCGTGCTGTTCACCGACATCGTCGGCTTCACGCCGATGTGCGAGGGACTGCCGGCGAGCGAGGTGGCGCAGTTCCTGAACGAGCATTTCGCCCTGCTCGGCGCCTGCATCGAGGCCGAGGGCGGCACGGTCGACAAGTTCATCGGCGACGCCCTGATGGCCTTCTGGGGGGCGCCGGACAAGCAGAAGGACCGGGCGATCCGTGCCTGCCGCGCGGCGCTGGCGATCGCGCGGGCGGTCGAGGCCGACAACGCCGATCGCGCCACCCGCGGCCAGCCGCCGATCCGCCTGCGCGTCGGCATCCACACCGGCCCGGTGATGGTCGGCAACGTCGGCTGGCCCGGCCGCATGAACTACACCATCGTCGGCGACACGGTGAACAGCTGCCAGCGCCTGGAAGCGCTCGGCAAGGAGCTGCCTGGCGGTGGGGAGCATGAGGCCGCCGTCACCATCCTGATCAGCGGCGAGACCGCCGAACGCCTGGGTCCGGACTTCACCACGGAGCACGTCGGCAACATCGAGGTGCGCGGTCGCCGCGAGCCGATCGAGGTCTACCGGCTGCTGGCGTAGCGCAGGTTGTGAATTATTGGAATTATAGGGACAGCTTACCCACTTGTCTTTCGCGTAGCGGGCAGCCCGACGTCCCGCAAGATAGTTATACCAACGGCCGTTAATTCTGCCTCGTCATCCCGGATGCGATGCAGCACGCAGTGCTGCTTCGCTGATCCGGGATCTTCCAGATGGAGAGCTTCGATAGCGCCAGATCCCGTGTCTGC
>JBHJOF010000387.1:0-19689 GCA_050330055.1 Kiloniellales bacterium | reverse complement strand
TTGCCGCCGGGTGGTCGGCGTCCACATGAGGCCCTCCAAACTGGCTTTGACAACCGTTTGGAATCACATCTGAACCCGGCCATCCACCCCAAAGCCGAGTTTCAAGACAGCCTCTCAGTTAACAGTGATCCGACCGTTGTGAACGAACAGCGCCTGGACAAACTCTACCAGGACCGCCACTTCCGGATGGAGCAATTGTTGCTGGCGCTGGCAGCGGACCATGGCCTGGACGGCTCCCCACGATTGCTTGAGGACAATAATCGGCACTACGTCTATGTGGCGTCCGGGGCGGTCGGTATGACGCAGTCATACGTCCCCGCCATCGGCGCGATGCCAAAACCGGCTAAATTCCGTGAACGTCTGGCGGCAATGGGACAAATCGGCAGGTCTCCCCGGCTGGATTTCGGCGACGAGCCATCGGGCTTACTTAAGGTGAAGGAGTTCTACGGGCTGGTTGCCCACAATCCAGCTGGCAAACATTTCGCGGAAGACCAACAGCGCCTGGGCTTGATTCAGTTCTGTGTTCCGTTTGATGACTTCTCGGAGTGGGCCTTGGAGCTAACGATTGAGGAGATACTCGCCGGCTATGACTTGCTAGCGCCCTCGGAGAAGGGCGATCGCAGCCTGCCATGGAGGGGTCGCGAGGACAAAAAAGGGAGGGAGAAAGATAAATGACTACGCCAGGTTTCGTTGGACAGCGCCTCACCGAAGCAAGGCAGGCTCGTGGAATTTCTGCGACCGACCTAGCTGCAATGGTTGGAGTAAGTGTCCAGTCCATTTCAAAGTACGAACACGGTCACCAGACTCCAAAAATCGATGTGTTTCATGCCCTAGCCTCGGCACTGAAGATGCCACGTCCGTACTTCCTGTTGCCCATGGCGAGTAGTGGAGATGAAGCGCCAGTTTTCTGGCGCGGTCGTCTTTCTGCTCCAACGGTGATGCGCAACCGCGCAGCTGTACGGCTTGAGTGGATGAAGGCCGTCGTTGACTACATCGCGACTTATTTTGAGTTGCCGCCCCTGAACATCCCAAGAGTTGAAGTGCCCAGCTTGGCGGCGCTCGACCAGGATTTCTTTGAGCAAGTAGCGAGTGAAATCCGCCGTCACTGGGATATTCGCCCTGGCCCGATGCCCGATGTCATTGAGAAGCTAGAAGCAAATGGCATATTGGTTTCTAGGATCCACGTAATTGCCGAAAAGCTTGATGCCTTTTCGCAATGGTCGAACCAATTTGGAATCCCGTTCGTTGTGCTTGGGAGGGATAAGGCCAGCGCTGTGCGACAGAGGTTCGACGCTCTTCACGAGCTTGCTCATATCGTCGTCCACAAGAACATCCCCCAGAAGAGACTGAACGACCCAGCTTCGTACAAATTAATCGAGCAGCAAGCCGACAGGATCGCATCGTGCCTACTGCTGCCGGCGAGAGAGTTTTCAGAAGAGCTCGATGCCCCATCGCTGGATGGATTCCTTATGCTGAAGGAACGCTGGGGCGCTTCAGTCGGCGCAATGATAATGAGGTGCCGCGCTCTAGATATCCTTGATGAAGAGGCGGCACGTCGACTGTGGATTAACTACAATCGTCGCGGCTGGCGAGCCAACGAGCCATTGGACAACAAGATAGAGAAGGAACGGCCGCACGCCATCCGGCGCAGCTTTGAGCTGCTTATGTCAGAAGGGGTCCAATCGCAGCAGGAAATTCTTACAGCGCTTCCTTTCCCCCCAAATGATCTTGAGGAAATTGCAGACCTCGAGCCGGGAACACTGACGGGCGAAACAAAGGATCGCGTAGAACCAACTTTGAAGGAAGAATTCCGCCGCGATTCGGGTAACGTTTTCCACATGTTCGGAGGACGGAAACCTTGAGCCGACATGGCCCGCCAGGCGATAAAGTTTCCGACAATGTCAAACGGAACCCCATCCCCTAAGTATCAATTAGGTTTATCCTTTTGGCTCCTAGCTATCTGACATAGATTATCTAGGTCATGCTTTTCCCAGGAACTACTTATCTTGGCACCGCGTGAGCCGTGTGTCCGAATGTGGAGTTCAATACTCCGCCAGGATTCAAAGCGTCCTGATTCTGCCAACTCGCGCGCCCATTGACTCAAGCGATTCTGGCTCATTCGCATAGCATGCCTCTCTGCTTCCAGGTAAGCACAAAGCAACGAAACGCGGAATCCAATAAGTGGGCTAGGACCGGCGAGTGAACAAGCCCGCCCGGTGTGGCCCTACAGCGCCTTCCGCGCCAGCGCCGCCCCTTGCGCAAGCGCCTGGAGCTTGCCGGCGGCCACGGCGCGGGGTAGCGGCGCCATGCCGCAGTTGGTGCAGGGATAGAGGCGCTCCGGATCGACGAACTCCGAGGCGGCGCGGATCGTGGCGGCGACCTCCTCGGGGCTTTCGACCTCGAGCGAGGCGACGTCGATGGCGCCGACCATGACCGCCTTGTCCTTCAGCAGGCCGATCAGCGACAGCGGCACCTTGGAGTGGGCGCATTCCAGCGAGACCTGGTCGATGCGGCTCTCGTTGAGGGCCGGGAAGATCTCCTCGTACTGGCGCCACTCGCTGCCCAGGGTCTCCTTCCAGCGGATGTTCTCCTCGATGCCGTAGCCGTAGCAGATGTGCAGAAAGACGATGCCTGACGGATAGAATTCCAAGCGATCCGCCATCCAAAGTGCTGCCGATTCAACTGGGCTGGTGCTACACCGACCGAAGAACGACGGTTCGGTATCTTGACATAGATCAAGGCGCTAGCGCCAACGTCCAGGCATTAGTCAATTGGCTGGCTCGTCTTTCTGGGCATAGCAGGACGGCAGAGTCACGCACGACCAAGCAATGCCGGGAGACTGTGCCATGAAGAGAGCTTCCATCTATCTATACGCAACAGTCCTTCTGTTCGTTGGCGCTCTTGGTCTGTCGTGGCTCACCCACGGAACCGGCATCGTCCAGAATGACATCAGCCGCAATATCTACATACCCGACCAGTTGACCATGCCGTTGCAGGTCAAGGCCGCGTACAACGGTCGGGACATGTTCTTCCGCTACCGCTGGCCTGCCCGCGAGCCATCGATCTATCACGACATGCTGAGGTTCGAGGGCGGGAAGTGGGTGCGCTATGGCGCTAGCGTTGCCGGGCCGCAGCCGCAAGGCATCTACGAGGATCGGGTCACGATGCTCGTGGACGACGGCAGCGTGCCGGAGTTTGCGCGATATGGCGGCTATGTGACCGTCGGCGACCGCATGCGGTTCTTCACGAACGAAGCTCCGGAAGACGCGGTCACGGCGCATCCCTATCTCGGCCAGAAACGAAAACAGACCGAAGTCGGCAAGCACCTGCCGGCGACCCGGCGAGACATAGGAGACTGGGCCTCCGTCGTTCCCGAAGAGGAGCTGTCGACGCTGCGCAACGCCGGCTACTTCTTGGATTTATGGCATTGGCGGGCGCATCGCACCAACCCGATCGACGCCTCCGACGACCAATACGTCCTTGAGGCCCGTTACGGAGACGCCGGCAAGGCGCCCTTCACCACCAACTGGGATTCGGAGCAGAAGCAGCCACTGTTCATGTTCGACGAACAGAAGACCGGCTTTCGGGCACTGAAGTGGGATGATCTGGCGCAGCGCCGACTAGGCTTCGATGACATCTACTACATCACCGACGACATCGCCGTGCCCTTCGATGCGACCCACGAGTGGAAGGAAGGCGACACGATCCCGCGCCGCCTACTGCGTACAGGCGAAGACTCGCGCTTCGACATCTCGGTCGCTAGCAAGGCGCGCTGGCAGGACGGTTACTGGGACGTCACTCTGGAGCGGGCGATGGACACCGGCAATCCTGCCGACGACAAGATTATGGTGGACAAGCGGATCTACAACATCGCTTTCGCGGTTCACCGCAACGCGTTGGGCAGCCGTTGGCACCTGGTTTCGTTGCCGGTCACGCTCGGCCTCGAGCGTGATGCGGAGATGAAGGCGGTGCGCTTCGATGGGAATGAGCCGCCCTGGGACCAGGACTGGCTCGAGATCACGCTGTTCTACCCCGGCCAGGTCAGCTGGCCGCATCTCAATAGCGCCGAGCACGCCGGGGCTGAAAGCATCAAGAAGGGGGTACCCGTCAAGTATCGTCACAGCGAGGTTCAGCTTGCCCACTATGGTTTCGAGCGAGAGTTCGCTGACGCGATTCGTAGCCAATGGCTGCTCACCATATTGGCGGGCGTCGTCCTGATTGCTGGCTTCGGCGTCGCCCTCAACCTGCTGCTCATGCAGAGGCAAGGAGACTGACCATGGCCGCCTATCATGTTGTCCTGGTTCATTTCCCAATCGCACTTTGGATGACAGCCACCTTGGCAATCCTGTGGCGCGCCGTCTCCGACGGCCCGCTTGCCAAGGCCATCGACCGGGCGCTCGTTCCTTTGCTGGCGGTCGGACTCGTCGCGGGCTTGGCGGCCTATGTGGTGGGACTTCTGGTGTGGCCGTGGGAGGCGCTCTCGTCGACGCCGCTCGGCCGCAATCACATGTTGCTGGCAACGTGGACCGTGGCGTACTGGGCCTTGCTGCTGGCGACACGGTGGCTTCAGAATGAAGCCGTGTGGCATGGGGTAATGCGCTGGATCATGGCAGGACTGGCGATCCTCGGCAGTGTCCTGCTCGGCATCACCGGCACCCTCGGCGGCCATCTCGTCGGCATATACACCGACGTGGCGGACGCTCTGCGCTTCCTCGGCTGGGAGGTCTACACGACCTTCTATCTCCCAACGCTCACGGTCGTTGTGATCGGCGTCGTCACGCTGCTGTTGATCGGCCTCGGTTTGTGGGGTGGGCGCGCGCGCAGCGCCGGCTGACCGAACACCGCTTTCGCCAAGGTACTGCGACGAAAATGGATGCGCCGCGCCTAGGTGGAGCCCCGCAAGAGTGCGCGCGTTCGCCCGCTATCCTGCATCACCTGGAGGAGAAAGCAGTTCAGATTTTCGCGATTGCAGCATCGCTCAAGACGCGGCGAATGGCCCACGCTGGTGCGTAGTCGCGAAGTTGTAGCTCGCGGCCCAATTGACCTTAGGTCATGAACCGGCAACGACCACCCGAAACACGTTCCTCAAGCCCGCGTCCCAGTCTGGGACTGACCATAAGAATCTTTCAATAGCTTCGCCCCTCAAGGGGGAGGTCCGCAGGCCGCCATTCACTTGGCGCCCAGTTCCTTGCGAACCAGCGCGGCGCCCTGGGCGAGGGCCTGGAGCTTGCCGGCGGCCACGTCGCGGGGCAGCGGGGCCATGCCGCAGTTGGTGCAGGGGTAGAGGCGCGCCGGGTCGACGAACTCGCTGGCGGCGCGGATCGTGGCGGCGACCTCCTCGGGGCTTTCGACCTCGAGCGAGGCGACGTCGATGGCGCCGACCATGACCGCCTTGTCTTTCAGCAGGCCGATCAGCGACAGCGGCACCTTGGAGTGGGCGCATTCCAGCGAGACCTGATCGATGCGGCTCTCGTTGAGCGCCGGAAAGATCTCCTCGTACTGGCGCCACTCGCTGCCCAGGGTCTCCTTCCACTTGATGTTGGCCTCGATGCCGTAGCCGTAGCAGATGTGCACCGCCGTGGTGCACTTCAGACCCTCCCTGGCGCGATGCAATGCATCGATGCCCCAGTCCTTCACGTCCTGCATGAAGACGTTGAAGGCCGGCTCGTCGAACTGGATCAGGTCGACGCCCGCCGCCTCCAGCTCGCGCGCTTCCTCGTTCAGCAGCGCGGCGAAGGCCATGGCCATGTCGGCGCGCCTGCCGTAGTGCGCGTCGGCGATGGTGTCGCAGATGGTCATGGGCCCCGGCAGGGTGAACTTGAGCTTGTGCGCCGTGTGCCTGCGGGTGAAGCGCACCTCGTCGCCGTGCACCGAGCCCTTGCGCCGGACCGGTCCGGTCACCGTCGGCACGTCCACGACGTAGCGGTTGTCGCGGATGCCCATCTTGGTCTTCTTCTGCCAGTCGATGCCCTCGACCTTCTCCAGGAAGCCGTGCACGAAGTGGACGCGGAACTGCTCGCCGTTGCCGACGATGTCGATGCCGGCGTCCTCCTGCTCCTTGAGCCAGACCAGGGCCGCGTCCTGCTGGCCGCGCTCGAGCTCGGCCCCCTCAAGGCGCCAGGGCGCCCAGAGCTTCTCCGGCTCGGCCAGCCAGGCCGGCTTCGGCAGGCTGCCGGCGATGGTGGTCTGCAGCATGGGCGTGTCCTCCCTTTTCCTCTTGCTTGCTTGGCCGCGAGGCTAGCACGGCCCGGCGGGCGGATCATCCTGACGTTGCCGTGTGTGCCAGGGCAGCCCTGGTCCCTTGCAGACCTTCACTGCGCGCCTTGCGCCGGCAGGATGCTGCTCCTCATCAGCGACTTCACACCACGCGGCCAGGAGTAGTTCGCTCCCATCCTGAGGCCGGTGAAAGCGTTGGACAGTACTTCGCCGGTCTGGGCGTCCCTGACCAGGATCTGGAGGGTGTACTCGGTGCGAGTTATTCTGGTGATGAGTCCAATCATCGACTGATCGGCGCCGAGTTCCTTGGCCAGCGGACTTTCGCACCCGTTACAGTACTGGACACCACCTGCCGAGCTCACGTCATCGGCAGCGCTGCTGGCGTCGACCAGGCTGTAGCGGCCCGAGGCCGAAAGCATTCGGCGTGCCTCTTCTGCCGACATTCTCAGGTTCTCTCTATCGGCCGCATCCGGCTCGACGATTCCGCCCCCCGCGCTCTTGTCAACGAGCTCGAAATCGAAGACGGCAATCTTGACGGGGTCCGGCTGGGTCGCGTTGGACGGCTGACTCGCAAGGACGGTCAACGCGACGGCCAAGCTCACGGCTAGAGACCCAGAGGCCGAGGCCGACAAACGATGGCCATTTCCGCGCGTACCCGGCGCCGCGCCAGGTACAGCGCGGACAGCGAAATCGAGTCTTGTCATTTGGCGCTCCCACGTATCGGCAGGGCAATCCGGGGCCGATAGTGAGCCTTTGGCGGAATCGGCACAAGGGAGCCTTGACCGTGAGAGGCCGGGCAAACGGCCCACGCCATGCTATGCTCCCGCTGCCACCACGACCAGGGAGCCCCCATGCCCGACAGCGAATTGTCCCAACAGATCCTGACCGCCGTCGATGACGGCTTCGACGCGCAGCTCGACTTCACGGCCGAGCTGACCCGCTTCCCCTCCTTGCGCGGCCAGGAGGCGACGGCGCAGGACTTCATGGCGCGGGCCATGGCCCGGCGGGGCTATGCGGTCGACCGCTGGAGGATCGAGGTCGACGACATCAAGGACCTGCCCGGCTTCTCGCCGGTCATGGTGTCCTACGACGACGCCTGGAACGTGGTGGGCGCGCTCAGGGCCCGCGACCACAAGGGCAAATCGCTGATCCTCAACGGCCACATCGACGTGGTGCCGACCGGCCCCTTGGAGATGTGGACAAGCCCGCCCTTCGAGCCGCGCGTCGAGGGCGGCTGGCTCTACGGTCGCGGCGCCGGCGACATGAAGGCGGGGCTCGTTGCGGGGCTGTTCGCGGTCGACGCCTTGGGGCGGCTCGGCTACCGGCCGGCGGCCGATCTCTACCTGCAGTCGGTAATCGAGGAGGAGTGCACCGGCAACGGCGCGCTGGCCTGCCTGCAGCGCGGCTACCGGGCCGAGGCGGCGATCATCCCGGAGCCGACGCGCAACCGCCTGACCAGCGCGCAGGTCGGCGTCATGTGGTTCCAGGTCAAGGTGCAGGGCCGGCCGGTGCACGTCGCCTACGCCGGCAGCGGCTCGAACGCGATCGAGGCCTGCTTTCCGATCATCCGCGCGCTGCACGACCTGGAGGCACGCTGGAATGCGGAGAAGCATCCCGCATTCGAGGGCGTCGAGCATCCGCTCAACTTCGTGGTCAGCAAGATCGAGGGCGGCGACTGGACCTCGAGCGTGCCGGCCTGGTGCACCTTCGACATGCGCATCGGCTTCTATCCCGGCGCCGACCTGGCCCAGGTGCGGCGCGAGGTCGAGACCACCATCGCCGCCGCCTCGCGCGACGATCCCTTCCTCTCGAACCATCCGCCGCAGGTGGTCTATCACGGCTTCCAGGCCGAGGGTTACGTGCTGGAAGGCGGCGAGGCGGCGACCGCCCTGCTCGAGCGCTGCCACGACCGGGCCTTCGGCCAGCCGCTCGGGCGCCGGCAGGGCACGGCCACCTGCGATTCCCGCTTCTTCGGTCTCTACGCCGGCATCCCGGCCCTGGTCTACGGGCCCTACGCCGACGAGGTGCACGGCTTCGACGAGCGAGTCGAGATCGAGTCGATCCGCAAGGTGACCCAGGCGATCGCCCTCTTCATCGCCGACTGGTGCGGGCTTGAGCAGGCGGCGTGACCCCCGCCTGGCCGGCGGCAGAGGTGCGCCGGGTTCCAGTCTTATCACCCTCACCCTCCCATCGCATGCGCGACTGCGCTCCGCGAAGCTTCGCGCAGCGGGGTGGGCCCCCTCCCTCTCCCCTCAAGGGAGAGGGAAAGACATGCGCGCGGTTAAAAACCCCTCTCCCTTGGAGGGGAGAGGGAGGGGCCCCCCATCGTAAACTTGGGCGGCCGAAGGGCGCTTGGGAGGGTGAGGGTGATACAAGGGCCGCACAGGTGTCCGCACATGCAGGCATCATCAAAGGCCTGCACGAGGTTGCCTCGGCTCGACGGCATCGACACGATCATCAAGGGGGCCGCGTACTTCGAGTCACTGGGCGTCGAGTACCCGATCCGCGTCGCCGCCTACATCGCGCTTTGCCTGATCGCCATGGCGACCGCCAGCCAACGCTTCCACGCCGCCTTCGTAGCGGTGTCCCTGGTCTATCAGTGCCAGCTGGATTCTGCGCCTCTACGCGACGCTGCCGTGACGCGCCCGTGATACTCCGGCGCGGCGCCGATCATGCCGCGGCGCGCTGCGTCTACTGGGCGCTCAGCCGACTGGCCTGGCCGACCCAGTCGTCGCGCTCGATGCGGCCGCGCAGCTGGAGCGTCCGGTCGAGGGACGCGCTCTCCTCCGGCGTCAGCGCCGCGACCTGCCGGTAGCTGGTGATGCCGAGGTCGTAGAGCTTGTCCTGCAGCACCGCGCCGATGCCGTGGATCCGGGTCAGGTCGTCGGCCTCGCCATACTCGTCCACATCGCTGTCGCGCCCGTGGTCCGGCACCTCGTCGGCCCTGTCATAGAGGGCGTCCGCGAGCTGGCGGCCGGCCCGGCCATCCTCCGGTCGGCCAAGGGCCCGGTCCATGGGCACGTCCGTGGCGCCGTCCGATCGGTCCCGACCGTCGCCGACCTGGGCCAACAGCGCATCGTTGGCCCGCTGGGCGCGCACCAGGCGACCCTGCAGCTCCTCGATCCGGCCCTCGAAGCGCGCCATCTCGGCGGTCGAGCGATTGCGCGACAGCACCCAGCCGGTGCCGAAGCCGACTACCAGGGCAATCCCAAGCCACAGCCAAACCATGGCACATCGTTTCCTTGTGCAGCGCCGGTAGCCCCGGTGCTTGAATCCTAGGAAATCCCCCACCACAGGCGCGCCAGGCGCCGGGTTGGTTCGTCATAGCAGAAATCGACGGGGGCCGGAACCGCCGGGTTGCTACCTCCGCAACAGCCACTCGCGGCCGACCTTGACGCGCGGCACGCCGTCGTACTCGACCACGTCGGCGGTGGCGTAGGTCTCGGACCAGACTTCGGGCAGGTAGGAGCCGGTGCCGATCACGTCGATCGGCGCGCGCGCCTCGGCCATCAGCTTGCACTTGGCCGGCCCGAAGCCCGAAGAGGCGACGATCTTGACCTTGTGGAAGCCCTCCTTGTCGAGCGCCTCGCGCAGGTGCCAGATGGCGGCCGCCGAGACCCCGGCGCCGACCAGATAGCGCAGCTGCTGCTGGTCCCGGTAGCCGCGGATCGCCTCGGGCACGTTGCGCTCGAGGACCGCGTAGGAAGCCGGAGGGTCGAGGCCCTCGACGAAGCGGCTGCCCGGGGTGTCGAGCCTGAGCGACAGCTCGCCCGCCGCGGCCCGGCGCGGGAAGCGGCGGCAGACCGTCAGGCCGTCGGTCAGCTCGCGGCCGAAATAATCGACCAGCACGGTGAGCGGGCCGTTGGGGAAGGCCTCGTCGAACATCTCGGCGGCCCGCAGCGTGGAGCCGGCATAGCCGATGAAGGCGTGCGGCATGGTGCCCTTGCCGCCCTCCTGGCCGAAGTAGTGGGCCGTGGCGTCGGTCGCGTTGGCGACGAAGCCGACGGCGCCCACCTTGCGCCTGGCGCGGTCCGAGCCGACCGCCGCCGCATAGGCCATCAGCTCGGCCATCTCGGTGCCGGCGCAGTGGCGCGCGTCCATGGCCAGGAAGGCGACCTTCGGCAGGTCGGCGCACATGGTGTAGGCGTTGTAGGCGGCGATGCAGGCCGGGCCCAGCTTCATCAGCAGGATGGTCTCGAGATCGGCGAGCTGGGACAGCGGGCCGGTAACGTAGAAGATCGGCTCGCCGGCGCCGACCCAGCGGCCCTCGTCGTAGCGCAGCTCGACGCCGAAGCGGACGCCGCGCTCCTTCGCGATGGCCTGCAGCCAGTCGAGCGCCAGGCGCGGCGCCGAGACCACCGGCCGGCGCATGAAGATGGCGTAGGTGACGCTGATGTCGCCGAAGCGGCGCACCGCCTCCGCCGTACGGCGGAAATAGTGGTCGGTCCAGGCCGCAATCTCGGTCTCGGGCGGCCAGACTTCCTGACGCTTGCCGGCCGGCGCCAGGGAATCTCCCTGGGCATCCTGTGGGGCCTGCTGCTGCGCCGGCTTGCTGCCTTCCGGGGACATGGACTGGGCCTTCTCCTGGAAAAGGGGACTGTCCCCTTTTTCGCCCCCTACTCGCTAGGAGGCCGCGGCGACCCGGAGGCCGGCGCGCTCGTCGCGCTCCTGCTTGAGCTGTCCCGCGATCAGAAAGGCGAGCTCGAGCGCCTGGCTGGCGTTGAGGCGCGGGTCGCAGTGCGTGTGATAGCGATCGCCGAGGCGCTGGTCGTCGATCGCCTGGGCGCCGCCGATGCACTCGGTCACGTCCTGGCCGGTCATCTCGAAATGCACACCGCCGGCGTAGCTGCCCTCGGCCCGGTGCGCGGCGAAGAAGCCCTTGACCTCGGCCAGGATGCGGTCGAAGGGCCGCGTCTTGAAGCCGGTCGAGGACTTGATGGTGTTGCCGTGCATCGGGTCGCAGGCCCAGACCACCTTGGCGCCGTACCGCTTGACCGCGCGGATCAGCGGCGGCAGCCCGGCCTCGACCTTGTCGGCGCCCATGCGGCAGATCAGCGTGAGACGGCCCGGAAGGTTGGCCGGATTGAGAATGTCGATCAGGCGCAGCAGATCATCGGGATCCAGGCTCGGCCCGCACTTGAGGCCGATCGGGTTGTGCACGCCGCGCAGGAACTCGACGTGGGCGCCGTCCGGCTGGCGCGTGCGGTCGCCGATCCACAGCATGTGCGCCGAGCAGTCGTACCAGTCGCCGGTCAGGCTGTCGATGCGGGTCAGCGCCTGCTCGTAGTTGGGCAAGAGCGCCTCGTGGCTGGTGTAGAAGTCGGTCTCGCGCAATTGCGGCACGGTGTCGGGCGTGATGCCGCAGGCCTCCATGAAGGCCAGGCTCTCGTCGATGCGCGAGGCCAGCGCCTCGTAGCGCTCGCCCTGGGCGCTGCCGGCGACGAACTGCAGGTTCCACTGATGCACCTTGTGCAGGTCGGCGAAGCCGCCCTGGGCGAAGGCGCGCAGCAGGTTGAGCGTGGCCGCAGCCTGGTTGTAGGCGCGCAGCAGGCGCTGCGGGTCGGGCACCCGGCCCGCCTCGTCGAACTCGATGGCGTTGATGATGTCGCCGCGGTAGCTCGGCAGCTCGCGGCCGTCCTGCACCTCGGTCGGCGCCGAGCGCGGCTTGGCGAACTGGCCGGCCATGCGGCCGACCTTGACCACCGGGCAGGCGGCGCCATAGGTCAGCACCACGGCCATCTGCAGCAGCACGCGGAAGGTGTCGCGGATGTTGTTGGCATGGAACTCGGCGAAGGATTCCGCGCAGTCGCCGCCCTGCAGCAGAAAAGCGCCGCCCTCGGCCACCCGGCCGAGCTGCTCCTTCAGGCGCCGCGCCTCGCCGGCAAAAACCAGCGGCGGCGACTTGGCGAGCGTCGACTCGACGTCGCTGAGGGCCGCCGGATCCGGGTAGACCGGAACCTGGCGGACCGGCTTACCTCGCCAACTCTCGGGGGTCCATTTCGCCATCGTGACCTGCCCCATCGCCTTGCCAAATCAACCGACTTCTCCGGGTTTTACCGCCCCAGGGCAGGCTTTTCCAATCTTTTCCACAGGCCCCGATGGCCGGCCGAAAAGCGCTTGAAGGGCAAGCCTTTGCCAGGATCGGGCGAGGCCCGGCCGGCAATTTGACAGGACCGCAGGAGCCTGAACACACTTGCCCCGTCGGTTTGCGCAGCACACGAACAAGGGGGAAATCCGGCCCATGCAGAGCGATCAGCGCGGCCTGCCGCTGACCGTGGCGAACGAGGCGGCGGCCGAGCACTATCGCAGCGCCGTCGAACGCTACTTCGAGTACCGCCTCGATACCATGCAGCACGTCAAGGCGGCGCTGCAGGCCGATCCCGGTTTCGTCATGGCGCACTGCCTGCGCGGCTGCCTCTTCATGCTGTTCAGCACGACCGCCGTCTACCCGCGCGTGCGCGAGAGCCTGGCGGCCTGCGAGGCGCGGATCGGCAGCGTCACGCCGCGCGAGGCCAGGCACGTGGCGGCGCTGCGCGCCTGGCTGGCGGGGGATTGGGCCGCAGCGATCCGGATCTGGGACGAGATCCTGTTCGAGCACCCGACCGACCTGCTGGCGCTGCGCCTGCAGCACTTCCTGACCTTCTGGACCGGCCAGAGCCAGGCGCTGCGCGGCCGCGTGGCGCAGGTCTTCCCCTCCTGGGACGAGGGCCTGCCGGGTTATGGCTACATGCTCGGCATGCTGTCCTTCGGCCTGGAGGAATGCGGCGACTACGCCACTGCAGAGCGGTACGGCAAGCGCGCCGTCGAGCTGAACCGCGAAGACCTTTGGGCGGTACATGCCGTGGCGCACGTTCTGGAAATGCAAGGTCGATTGCAGGAAGGCATGGCCTGGCTCGACTATCCGGCCGATGCCTGGGACGACCGCAATCCCTTCCGCGGCCATCTCTGGTGGCACAGCGCGCTGTTCCCCTTGGAGCTCGGCGACTACGACCGCGTGCTGGCGCTCTACGACCGCTCGATCCGCGACGACCAATCGGACTTCTACCTCGACATGCAGAACGCCGCCTCGCTGCTGCTGCGCCTCGAGTTCCAGGGCGTCGACGTGGGCGACCGCTGGCACGAGCTGGCCGACCACGCCGAGACGCACATCGACGACCACACGCTGCCCTTCACCGACCTGCATCACATGCTGGCGCTGGTGCGCGACGGCCGGCGCGCCGCCGCGGAGAAACTGCTGGCGTCGTTGCGCGCCTTCGCCGGCACGCCGGACAACAGCGCCGCCGCGACCATGGAGCGCGCCACCCTGCCGCTCTGCGAAGCCATGGTGGCCTGCGGTCAGGGCGACCATGAGCGCGCCGTCGAAACCCTGCTGAACGTTCGCTATGACTACGACTGCGTCGGCGGCAGTTACGCGCAACGCGATCTCTTCGCCCAGCTGCTGATCGAATCGGCGATCATGGCCCGGCGCTTTTCGCTTGCACGTGCGCTGCTCGCCGAGCGTGTCGCGCTCAAGCCGATGAGCCGAGGCGCATGGCGCAAGTATGCGGCGGTGTTGAGCAACTTGGGCGATCAGGGCGCCGCCAAAAACGCGGCGCAACGCGGCGAGGCGCCGCTCGGTCGTTGACTTCCCCATGGGCGTCACGCAGGCTCATCCTTAAGAACGTTAAGGGGGGCCTGGCCGATGGTGCCCGGCGACGCACGGCGGCAGGACGCCGACACCCGCAAGGGTGCAGGCGGAGCGCGTGGAGCGCTGGCGGGGGGCTGGCTGCTCCCGTGCTTCGCCTTGTTGGCGGCCTCGATCGCCCTGCCCTCGCCGGGCCGGTCGGAAGACGGCGTATTCGAGCCGGAGCGTGAGCCGTTCAGGGCGCAGCAAGCGCGCGAGCAGCCGCCACTGCTGTTCCCGGCCGCGGCGCCGGAGACGGCACTGCCCGACGCGACGGCGAGCACGGCCGAGCCGCTCGATATCGACTGGCGTGCGCGTTGGCTGAGCGGCCCGGAAGACGCGGCGCATGTGCTGGCCAAACTGCCGACCCTGCGCTGGCCTCTCGTCAGGGCGCCCAAGGCGGTGACGCGCGGCGCCTTCCCGCAGTGGTCCGGCGTAATGGAGAAGAGCTGGGGCTGGGACGTGCTGTTCGACGATGCTTGCGGCGACATCGTCGGCCGGCCCTGCCAGCTGCGCGACTGGCAGGCCTTTCTCGAGAAGCTCGCAGGGCTCGGGCCCGAGGCACAGCTCGCGGCCGTCAATCGCCAGATCAATCAGGTCAGCTATCGCGAGGACAGCGCCAACTGGGGCGAGCCGGACTACTGGGCGGCACCGGGCGAGTTCTTCGCCAACGGCGGCGACTGCGAGGACTACGCGATCGCCAAGTACTATTCGCTGCGCGCGCTCGGCTTCGCGGCCGAGCAGATGCGCATCGTCGTGCTGCAGGATCTGGCGCGACGACAGCCCCACGCGGTCCTCGTGGTTATGCATGACGGCGCCGAGCTGGTGCTCGACAACCTGAACGACGTGATCGTCACCTGGAGCGAGCTGCCCGCCTACCGCGCCACCTACTCGGTCAACGAGCTGGCCTACTGGCTGCACAACGCGGTCGGCGCGAGCTGAGCGGCCGTTCTGCAAGGGCCGGTGTCCCCTTTTTATTCACCCTCACCCTCCCAACGCTTCGCGTTGGGCCCCTCCCTCTCCCCTCCTAGGGAGAGGGATTCTAGCGTGCGCCGGTTTGTTCCCCTCGCCCTTGAGGGGAGAGGGAGGGGCCCAAGCGGCCGACGGACGCTTGGGAGGGTGAGGGTGGCAGAAACGTTCGGCGCGTCAGATCAGCGGAGTTGAAACAGCACCTCCAACGGCGCGACCGAAGAGCATGTAACGTGATGCTACTCGGCCGCCTTCTGTTCGGGCTGCGGCAGCGGCTCGCGCATGGTGACGAACTCCTCGGCGGCGGTCGGGTGGATGCCGACCGTGGCGTCGAAGACCTCCTTGGTGGCGCCGGCCTTCACCGCCACGGCAAGGCCCTGGATGATCTCGGGAGCGTCGAGGCCCACCATGTGCACGCCCACCACCTTGCGCGAAGCACGCTCGACGATCAGCTTCATCATGGTCTTCTCGTCGCGGCCGGAAAGCGTGTGCTTCAACGGCCGGAAGGTCGAGCGGTAGATGTCGAGCGCGCCGTAGCGCTCGCGCGCCTGGATCTCGGTCAGGCCGACCGTGGCGACCGGCGGCTGGCTGAAGACGGCGGAAGGCACGTCGGCGTGGTTCATCGGCCGCGGCCGGCCACGGAACACCGTGTCGACGAAGGCCATGGCCTCGGCGATCGCCACCGGAGTCAGCGCGATGCGGTCGGTCACGTCGCCCACGGCATAGATGTTCGGCTGGCTGCTGCGCGAGTAGTCGTCGACCTTGATCGCGCCGGCGTCGGTCAGCGCGACTTCGGCCGCCTCCAGGCCCAGGTTCTCGCTGTTGGGCCTGCGGCCGGTCGCCGCCATGATCAGGTCGGCCTCGACCTCGTCGCCGCTGGAGAGATGGACGACCAGCCCCTTCGGCGTTTTGTCGATGCGATCGATCATGGTCTCGACCCGCAGCTCGATGCCCTTCTTCACCAGCTCGCCGGCCAGCGTGTTGCGCACGTCGTCGTCGAAGCCGCGCAGGATCTGCGGGCCGCGGTAGACCTGCGTCACGCGGCTGCCGAGGCCGTTGAAGATGCCGGCGAACTCGACCGCGATGTAGCCGGCGCCGTAGATCACGACGCGCCCGGGCAGGCGCTCCAGGTGGAAGGCCTCGTTCGAGGGGATGGCGTGCTGCCAGCCGTGCCCGGGCGGGAAGACCGGCCGGCCGCCGGTCGCCCGCAGGATGGTCTCGGCCGTGAAAGCCTGCTCGCCCAGCTCGACCCTGTGCGGATCGAGCAGCCGCGCGTGGCCGCGGTGGATGGCGACGCCGGCATCGCGCAGCAGCGTCTCGTAGATGCCCTCCAGGCGGTCGATCTCGCGGTCCTTGTTGGCGATCAGGCGGCGCCAGTCGAAGCGCGCGGCCTCGACGCTCCAGCCATAACCGGCGGCGTCGCCGAAGTCCTCGTGGAAGTGGCTGGCATAGACCAGCAGCTTCTTGGGCACGCAGCCGCGGATCACGCAGGTGCCGCCGTAGCGGTACTCCTCGGCGATGGCGACGCGCGCGCCGGTGCCGGCCGCCATGCGGGCGGCTCTGACGCCGCCCGAGCCGCCGCCGATCACGAAGAGGTCGAAGTCGTAGTGGGCCATGGTGCTCGCTCCCCGCACCCTTCTAGCGTCCCCGGGGGAGAGCGGCAACGGCGGCGCCCCCCAAAGGCGTTGGAAGGGGGCCCGTCACAAGCAGGCGATCACGGCTCCGCCAGGTCGCAGCTCTGCCGCAGGACGATCAGGGCCTGCTCGAGGTCGGCCGCGCGCACCAGGATGTAGTCGGTGTCGTAGGTGGAGAGGGCGAAAATGCTGATACCGGCCCCCGCCAGGGGCGCGGCCAGGCCGGCCAGGATGCCGGTCAGGGCAAAGTCCAACGGACCCAAAACCTTTAGGGCGCGCCAGCCGCGCTCGGCCTGCACCGCCTCAGGCACGCGATCCTCGGCACAGACGATGGAGAGCTCGTCGGCCGTGCGGGTCACGCTGACCAGCCCGCCGTCCCAGGCGAGCCAGGGCGGCAGGGCCGCGTCGGGCACCAGGCGGCACACTGCAAGGCGATCCGGCAGCACGCAGAGCGTCAGGCGTTTCGGCGCCTTCACAGTGCGTCCCGGGCGAGCCGGATCAGCACCTTGCCGCTGTTCTGCCCGGCCAGCAGGCGGACCAGCGCGGCCGGCGCCTCGGCCAGGCCGTCGGTCACGTCCTCGCGATAGTGAATTAGCCCCTTGCCCAGCCAGTCGCCGAGCTGCGCCACCGCCTCGTCCAGCCGGTCCATGTGGTCGAACACCAGGAAGCCTTCCATGCGCGCCCGCTTGACCAGGAGCTGGCGGTTCGGCCGCGGACCGATCGGATCGGACGTGCCGATGGTGCCGCAGATCACGATGCGGGCGTGGACGTTGATCAGCCCCAGAACCGCGTCGGCGATCGACCCGCCGACGTTGTCGAAGTATACGTCGATTCCGTCAGGGCAAGCCTCGCGCAGCGCAGCGTCCAGGTCCCCCGCCGTTCGATAATTGATCGCCACGTCATAGCCGAAGCGCTCGCGGCAGTCCTTCACCTTTGCGTCCGTACCGGTCAGGCCCACGGTGCGGCAGCCGCTGAGCTTGGCGATCTGCCCAACCATGGAGCCGACCGCACCGGCCGCAGTCGAGACCACGACGGTTTCGCCGGAGCGCGGCTCCCCGATGTCGAGCAGGCCGACGTAAGCCGTGAGCCCGGTGTGGCCCAGAACGTGCAGCGCGGTCGAGACCGGCGCGACGGCAGGATCGACCTTGCGGTCGATGTCGCTGCCGTCGCTGAGCGCCCATTCCTGCCAGCCCTGGCGCCCGGCCACGATCTCGCCCACGTCGAAGTCGGGGTGCCGCGAAGCCGTCACCTCCCCCACGGTCCAGCCGGGCATGACGGCGCCGAGCGCCACCGGCTCGCGGTAGCTCGGCGCATCGGCGATCCATCCGCGCATCGCCGGATCGAGCGAGAGATAGAGCAACCTGATCAGCATCTGGCCGGGGCCGGGCTGCGGCACCGCCGCCTGCTGCAGCTCGAACAGCTCCGGCGCGACGCCGCCAGTCGGCCGCGCTTTCAGGACGATGCGATGATTGACGGCGTCGGTCATGGCGCGCGTCTCCCGTTTCGTGACACAATCACTGGTCCTGCCGCTTCCCAACATGTCATTGCCGAGCCTGATTCGCCTGAAATTGGCATCGCGGCCAAAATCAGCACGACAGAGACTTGCCCTGCCGCCGTCCGCTTTCGGCGCTTCGCGCCAGCCCCCCTCCGGCGCTGCGCGCCGCCTCCCCCTCGAGGAGGGAGGCAAACAAACAGTCACCGCCCAACTTATCCCCTCCCCCCTTGAGGGGGAGGGTTAGGGAGGGGGGCATCAACAAGACGAACAACGGAACGCACAGGCACATTCTTAACCGGACATCCGTGGACGAAGATCCGGGCATGACACCGGGTGGGATCGGTCATCGGAGCAACAACACCACCTTGGCAGGCGGACAAAGCAGAAGCCCTCATGCTTCGACAGGCTCAGCATGAGGGCTCCCCACTATTCCGCTCGCCAATTCCTCTGTCCGACCATAGGCGGCGGACGAGGAACGGCGCAATGACGGCTCACACCCCGCCCATGCAGAGGTACTTGATCTCCAGGAAGTCATCCATGCCGTACTTGGAGCCCTCGCGGCCGACGCCGGATTCCTTGACGCCGCCGAAGGGCGCCACCTCGGTCGAGATGATGCCGGTGTTGATGCCGACGATGCCGCTCTCCAGGCCCTCGCCGACGCGCCAGACGCGGCCCATGTCGCGGGCGTAGAAGTAGGAGGCCAGGCCGAACTCGGTGTCGTTGGCCATGGCGATGCCCTCTTCCTCGGTCTTGAAGCGGAACAGCGGCGCCACCGGGCCGAAGGTCTCCTCGCGGGTCACCTTCATGTCGGTGGTGACGCCGGTCAGCACGGTCGGCTGGAAGAAGCTGCCGCCGAGCTCGTGCCGGCTGCCGCCGACTGCGACCTTGGCGCCCTTGGCGGTGGCGTCGGCGATGTGCTCCTCGACCTTCTCGACCGCCGCCATGTCGATCAGCGGCCCCTGGGTGATGCCCTCGTTGAGGCCGAAGCCGACCTTCAGCTTCTTGACCGCCTCGGCGAGCTTGGCGGCGAAGGCGTCGTAGACGCCGTCCTGCACCAGGATGCGGTTGGCGCAGACGCAGGTCTGGCCGGTGTTGCGGAACTTGGACATCATGGCGCCCTCGACCGCGGCGTCGAGGTCGGCGTCGTCGAACACCAGGAAGGGCGCATTGCCGCCGAGCTCCATCGAGACCTTCTTCACCGTCGCCGCGCACTGCTCCATCAGCAGCTTTCCGACCTCGGTCGAGCCGGTGAAGGAGAGCTTGCGCACGATCGGGTTCGAGGTCATCTCGCCGCCGATCTCGCGCGCCCCCCCGGTCACGATATTGACGATGCCGGCCGGAATGCCGGCGCGCTCGGCCAGCTCGGCCAACGCCAGCGCCGAATAGGGGGTCGCGGTCGCCGGCTTGATCACCACCGGGCAGCCGGCGGCCAGCGCCGGCGCGCACTTGCGGGTGATCATGGCGTTGGGGAAGTTCCAGGGCGTGATGGCGGCCACCACGCCGACCGGCTGCTTGATCACCACGATGCGCTTGTCGGCCTGGTGCTGCGGGATGGTGTCGCCGTAGACCCGCTTGGCCTCCTCGGCGAACCACTCGACGAAGCTGGCGCCGTAGACGATCTCGCCCATCGATTCGGCGAGCGGCTTGCCCTGCTCCAGGGTCATGAGGCGGGCCAGGTCCTGCTGGTTCTCCAGCATCAGGTTGAACCACTT
>JBHJOF010000386.1:0-9659 GCA_050330055.1 Kiloniellales bacterium | reverse complement strand
CGGTCTCGGCCGCGTCCACTACAACGGGCCCTAGCATCGCGCAGGATGAGTGGTGGAGATCTCGCTGCTCCTACTGGTCGCCGGCCTGATCTTCCTGATCGCGACGGTCTACGCGTCCGTCGGCCAGGCGGGCGCCACGGGCTATCTCGCGGTCATGGCGCTGGCCGGCGTCTCCATCGAGACCATGCGCCCGACGGCGCTGGCCCTGAACATCGCCGTTGCGTCGTTCACGACCTATCGCTTCGCCCGGGCCGGCCTAGTCACGCCGCGCGAGGTCCTGCCCTTCGTCGCCTGCTCGATTCCCCTGGCCTTTCTCGGCGGCTGGCTGTCGCTGCCTGTCGAGGTCTACCGGCCTTTCCTGGGCGTGCTGCTCCTGCTGGCGGCCGCCTATCTGGTCTGGCAGAGCGCCGTCAGCCCCGAGCAGGCCGGGAAAGACGGGGGCGCCGTCCCGAAGGCCGGCGCGGCCATGGTGGGTGGCGTCATCAGCTTCGTCTCCGGGCTTACCGGCATCGGTGGCGGCGTCCTGCTCAGCCCGGTCATGCTGGTGTTCAGGTGGGCCGGCGCACGCCGGACAGCCGCCATCACCTCCGCCTTCATCCTCGTAAACTCTGCCGCCGCCTTGGCGGGCAACGTCGCATCGGTGAGGGCGCTGCCCGAAGAGTTGCCGATCTTCGTCGTGGTCGCCGTAGCTGGCGGGATCCTCGGGAGCGAGCTGGGCATCAGGCACCTGTCCCCCAGGGCCATTGTCGCCGTCCTGGCGCTTGTCCTGCTCGCCGCCGGGGGAAGGTTCATCCTCTTCTGACCGCCGGATCGGCAATTCAGCTCTGGCCGCCGCCCTTGGCGTTCGGGAAGAACAGCTGCTGGCCCTCCAGCTTGTAGCCGGCGATCGCCGCCTGGCCTTCCGGGCCGATCAGCCAGTCGATGAAGGCTTGGCCTTCCTTGGCCTTCACGCTGGGGTGCTTCTCCGGGTTGACCAGGATGACGCCGTACTGATTGAACAGCTTGTCGTCGCCTTCGACCACGATTTCGAAGTCGCCCCGGTTCTTGAAGCTGATCCAGGTGCCGCGGTCGGCCAGCGCGTAGGCGCCCATGCCGACGGCGGTATTGAGCGTGGCGCCCATGCCCGAGCCGGTCTCGCGGTACCAGGTGCCGCTGGCCGCAGTGGAGTCGATACCGGCTTGTCGCCACAGCGCGAGCTCCTGCTTGTGGGTGCCGCTGTCGTCGCCGCGCGAGGCGAATGGCACCTCGACCGCGGCGATCTTCCGCAGCGCCGCCGCGGCGTCGCGCAGCCCGGCGACGCCGGCCGGATCTGCCGCCGGGCCGACGATGACGTAGTCGTTGTACATCACGTCCAGGCGCGCCAAGCCGAAGCCGTCGGCTACGAACTTCTCCTCCGCCGCCTTGGAGTGAACCAGCACCACGTCGCCGTCGCCGTTAGCCCCGTTCTTCAAGGCTTGGCCAGTACCGACGGCGACCACGCGTATCTCGATGCCAGTCTTCTCGGTGAAAATTGGCAGGATGTGGTCGAACAGGCCCGAGTTCTGCGTCGAGGTGGTCGACTGCACGATGATAAAGCGGTCCTGCGCGACAGCGGACGGCAGGCCCTGCGCCAAGCTTGTGGCGGCGGCGAGCGCAACCCCGGCCGCAGCGAGGAACGTCCTACGCAACATGTCAAACCTCCCTTGCTTTGCTTGGTCGCTTCTTTGCTTGGCTGCTCTCATAACACGATGCGGCCTTCCAGGAAGGCCTGTGCCTTGGGCGACTGCGGCGCGTCGAAGAAGCGCCCTGCCGGGCTCACCTCCTCGACCTGGCCGCGATAGAGGAAGACCATCTCGTCGGCGACGCGCCGTGCCTGGCCCAGGTCGTGCGTCACCAGCACGATCTTGGTGCCCGCCGCGTGCGCCGCGTGGATGAGTTGCTCGATGGCGATGGTCGAGGCCGGGTCGAGGCTCGCTGTCGGCTCGTCGAGGAACAGCACCTCGGGCCCGTGGCTCAGCGCCCGGGCGATCGCCAGGCGCTGCTGCTCGCCGCCTGAGAGCACGCGGGCAGGCTGGTGCGCCAGCTCCAGCAGGTCGGCGCGTTCGAGCCAGTCTCGCGTGTGCGCCTGCAGCGCCGGGCCGCGCACGCCGTGCGCGCGCAGCGCGTAGCGTATGTTCGCTGCGACCGAGCGGCGCAGCAGCACCGGGCGCTGGAACACCATGGCCTGGCGCAGGCGGATGGCGCGGTCGGCCGGTTGCCCGTCCCAGAGCACGCGCCCGGCGCTCGGAGCCAGCAGGCCGTGCAGCAGACGTACCAACAGGCTCTTGCCGGCACCATTCGGACCGACGATGACGCTGCGCGACCCGGCCTCGAGCCGAAGGTCGACGCCGTCGATCAGGCGCTGGCCGCCGACCTCGAACGCCAGGCCCTGCGCCTCGAGCGGCAGGATCGGCGGCGCCTCCTCGCGGGCAAGGTCGGCCCCCTGGGCCGGTAGGACGGCGTCAAGCATAGGCGGCCTTCACGGCCGTGCCGCGCAGCGCCATGACGCAGCCGTTCACCAGCACCGTCAGGCCGATCAGGATGATGCCCAGCGCCAGGGCCAGCCCGAGATCGCCCTTGGAGGTCTCCAGCGCGATTGCCGTGGTCATGACCCGCGTAACGTGGTTGATGTTGCCGCCGACGATGATCACGGCGCCGACCTCGGCGACCGCGCGGCCAAAGCCGGCCAGCGCTACCGTCAAGAGGCTGTAGCGGCCGTCCCACAACAGAGTCCCGACCGCCCGCAACCGTTCGACCCCGAGCGAGCGTAGCTGCTCGTCGTACTCGCCGTGCATGTCCTCGATCACCTGCCTGGTGAGCGCGGCGACGATGGGGGTCACCAGCACGCTCTGCGCGATGATCATTGCGGTCGGCGTATAGAGCAGGCCGAACACGCCGAGCGGGCCGGCCTTGGACAGCAGCAGGTAGATCAAGAGGCCGACCACGACCGGCGGCAGGCCCATCAGGGCGTTCAGGACCACCAGCACCGCGCCGCGCCCGGGAAAGCGCAGCACCGCCAGCGCGGCGCCCAGCGGCAGCCCCAAGAAGCAGGCGACGGCCACCGCCGACAGGCTGACCCTGAGCGACAGCAGCACGACCTCGGCCAGGGTCGCATCGCCCGACAGGATGAGCTCGAAGGCGAGCCCGAAGGCGGCGCCGAAATCCTGCATCCCTTCCTCCAAGCGGAAAGAATAAGCGCCAAGTGGCGTTCTGTCCATACGCTTGCCTGTTTTGGAATCAAACGCAGGAATATGCGGTATTTCACGCACAATGCCCGCTGGCAACCAAGCACGGCCTGCTGGCATGCTAGAGCCCCAGGCATTGCCTCCCTGGGGCCACGCTCAGCGAACTACGCAGAGTTTGGGGGGCAGAGTTTGGGGGAGAGCGAAGTGGAAGCTGCCGGGCTTGCCTCGCGGCCCGCGACGGCGCTATTCCGCTGCCTTCCGGTCGATCGCTTCGGCCTCGGGCGTGAGCAGCGGCGGGACCTCGCCATCCGCCATCTCGCTTTCCAACCGGCGTCTCACGTCGCCGGGCGAGCCGGTGCCACGCGCCACCACGGCGTAGGCGACCGGCACGACGAAGAGCGTGAAGAAGGTTGCCGCGATCACGCCAGAGAAGACGACGATGCCGATCACGATGCGCGATTCCGCGCCCGCACCCGTGGCCAGAATCAGCGGCACGGCGCCGGCCGCGGTGGTGATGCCGGTCATGACGATGGGGCGCAGGCGCGTGATACAAGCCTCTACGAGGGCATCGCGAAAGGCCATACCGGCATCGCGCAATTGATTGGTGAACTCGACGATCAGAATCCCGTTCTTGGCGGCCAGTCCCACCAGCATGATGAGCCCGATCTGGGTGTAGAGGTTTAGCGTGCCGTCCGTGACGTAGAGACCGAGAAGCGCGCCTGCCATGGCGAGCGGTACCGTCAGCATGATGACGAGGGGGTGGACATAGCTCTCGAACTGCGCCGCGAGCACGAGGAAAACGACGACGACGCCGAGCAGGAACACGAACATCAGCGACCCGCTAGCCGACTTGAAGTCCAGGGATTCGCCCTTGTAGTCGATGACGACAGCCTCAGGCAGGTGCTCGCGCGCCAGTCCTTCCAGATAGGCGAGTGCCTCGCCAAGCGTGTAGCCGTTCGCGAGATTGGCCTCGATGGTTATGGCGCGAACCCGGTTGTACCGGTTGAGCTGCTGCGAGTCCGCGAACTCCTCCAGTTTGACCAGACTGGCGAGAGGTATCAGCTGTCCACTGCGATCCGAGCGGACGTAGATGTTCTCGATGTTGCTGGGCGTTCGTTGACTGTCCCGCTCGCCCTGAAGAATGACGTCGTACTCCTCGCCGGAGTCGACGTAGGTCGTGACGCGCCGCGAGCCAAGGATGGTCTCGAGGGTACGGCCGATGTTGCCGATGGTCACGCCGAGATCGCCCGCCCGATCGCGATCGATGACAACGCGTAGTTGCGGCTTGGTCTCCTTGTAGTCGTAGTCGATCGCGGTCAACCCCGGATTGTTCTCCTCGATCGCTTCGAGCAGCCGGTCACGCCAGGCGGCCAGCTCCTCGTAGGTGCCGCCACCGATCACGAACTGCACCGGCTTGGCGGTCCGAGGCCCGAAGCCGCGGCGCATCACCGCGGCAGCCTTGATGCCGGGCAGATCGGCGATACGGGCCTCGACATCCGCCATGATCGCCCAGGCGGATCGACGCTCACCCCAGTCGGACAGGACGAAGATAAGGATGCCGCTGTTGAAGTTTTCGATCACGCCGAAGCCTCGTGGCGCGCGGACCAGCAGGCGCGAGACCTCGCCGCTCTCGACCAGCGGCGTCATGCGGCGCTCGATCTCGTCCATCTGCGTTTTCATATAGCTATAGGATGCGCCTTCCGGCCCAGTGACCAGAAGAAAGAAGACGCCGCGGTCCTCCTGGGGCGAATACTCCTGCGGCAAGACCCTGAACAGCCAGACGGCGCCACCCAGCACCACCAGGAAAAGAACGCCAACAATCGCAGGCCGGCGCAGCAGAAAGGCCAGCGCGTGGCCGTAGCGGCGTCGGGCAAACCCGACGCCGCCGGCGGCCGCTTCAGCTGGCCGCGCATTGCGGCGTGGCTTCAGCACCTTAGAGGCCAGCATAGGCGACAGACTGAGCGCGATCAGGCTGGAGAAGGCCACCGCCGCGGCGATGGCCAGCGCAAACTCGGAGAAGAGACGCCCGACGTCGCCTTGCAGAAGCACGAGCGGCACGAAGATCGCGATCAGCACCATAGTGGTAGCGATGACCGCGAAGCCAACTTGGCGCGTACCCCGAAAGGCGGCCACCAACGGCGTTTCGCCTTCTTCCATACGGCGATGGATGTTCTCCACCACGACAATCGTGTCGTCGACCACCAGGCCGATGGCCAGAACCAGGGCGAGCAGCGTCAGAAGATTGATCGAGAATCCGAGCGAGTAGAGTACGATGCAGGTGGCGACGAGCGACACCGGCACGGTCACTGCCGGCACCAGCATGGCGCGAATGCTGCCGAGGAAGAGAAAGATCACCAGAATCACGCAGGCGGTGGCGATGCCGATGGTCTTGTAGACCTCGTTGATGGCGCCCTCGATGAAGACGCTGCTGTCGAAGCTCTGTTTGATCGACATGCCCTCGGGCAGGATCGGGTTCAGGCGCTCGGCCTCCTCTCGCGCCGCGCGCGCCACCGCCAGCGTGTTGGCCTTGGATTGCTTGATGATGCCGATGCCGACCATGGGAACGCCGTTGCCGCGAAAAAAGGTGCGGTCTTCGACGGCGCCCCTCTCCACCCGGGCGACTTCGCCCAGACGCACGAGGTAGCCGTCGCTGCCCTGGGCCAGCACGAGCGCGCGGAAGTCCTCGGGCGTGCCAAAGTTGCGTTGCACCCGGACTGTGAACTGCCGCTCGCGCGATTCGATGCTGCCAGCGGGAAGCTCAACGTTCTCGGCGCGCAGCGCGTTCTCCACGTCGTTGACCGTGAGCCCGCGCGCGGCCAGTGCCTTACGGTCCAGCCATATGCGCATTGCGTAGCTGAGGCCGCCGCCGAGGCGCGCCCGCGCCACGCCGCTCAGCACCGAGAAGCGATCGAGCAGGTAACGTTCAGCATAGTCGGTCAGCTCCAGCACGCTCATGCGGTCGCTCGTCAGGTTGAGCCACATGATGACGTCTTCGTTGGAGTCAATCTTGCGGATATCAGGTGGGTCTGCCTCGCCCGGCAGTTCATCCACTACGCGGGAGACACGGTCGCGGATATCGTTGGCCGCCGCCTCGATGTCGCGGTCGACGTTGAAGGTGATGTTGATCCGAGAGCGGCCGTCCTCGTTGATCGACTCGATGAAGCGGATATCTTCGACACCGGCGATGCGGTCCTCGATGACCTCGGAGATCCGGGTCTCGACCACGCTGGCGGATGCTCCCGGGTAGTCCGTGGTGATGGATACCACCGGCGGGTCGATATCGGGATACTCGCGCAGCGGCAGCCGATCGAAGGCAACCAAGCCGAAGGCCAGCAGCAGCAGGCTGATGACCGAGGCAAAGACCGGCCGCGTGACCGAGAGATCGGAAAGGACCATTCCTAGCCCTCACCGACCGATGGAACTGACGATTGCGGAGGATGAACCTCCTGCTGCTCGGCACGGATCCTAACGCGTTGTCCCGGACGGACCAGCATTGTGCCTTGCGTGATGATCTTCTCGCCCTCGCTCAGGCCTTCGAGGATTTCCACCTCGCCAGGGCGGCGGGTGCCGACCATCACCTCGCGCTGCACCACCGTGTTGTCGTTCGCCTCTTCGACGATGTAGACGTAGGCCCGCGCCCCCTGGGGAATCAGCGCCTCCTCCGGAATCGCAATCGAGCGTCGCGGGCTCTTCAGCAGCTCGACGCTCATCAGCAGGCCGGGCCTGAGCAAGCCGTCGGGATTCGGCACTACGGCCCGCACCACCACGGCGCGGGTCACCGGATCGACATGGGTATCGATGCTCTTGATCTCGCCCTCAAAGGGTCGGCTGCCGAAGGCATTAGTCTGGGCGACGATCGGCAGGCCCGGCCTGAGCGTTGCCAGATAGGTCGCCGGCACCGTGAAATCGACCTTCATGACGCTCAGATCGTCGAGCGTTGTGATGAGGACGCCCGGCTCGACCAGGGCGCCCACGCTGATGTTGCGCAGGCCGACCACGCCGGAGAAGGGGGCCCGGATGATGCGATCCTCGATGCGCGCCCTGATCGCGCTGATCGTCGCCTCGGACTCGTGCACCGCGGCACGGCGCTCGTCCAGAATGGCGACCGAGGCGAACTGCCGGCTCTCGAGCTGCTGCGCACGCTCGAAGGCGAACCTCCGCTCCGCCAGGATCGCCTGCGCCGCCTGGAGCTCGGCTTCCTCCTCCGCCTTGTCCAGGGTGGCCAGGATCGCGCCGGCCTCGACCTGCTGGCCGTCGTCGAAGTGGATGGCCGTGAGCTTCTCGGTGACGTTGGCGGTGACCCGGACGGTCTCGTTGGACCGCGTGGTGCCGAGCGCTTCGACCCGGTCGACGAAGTCCACCATGCGGGCCGCGGCGACCACGACCGGCTGCAGTTCGCCCTCGCCGCCGGTCTGGGCGGTGGCGGTCTGGACTGAGCCAGGCAGCAGTGCCAGACAGAGCAGCGCGCGGGCCAGCAAAACGCCAGGTAACCTCATAAAAATCGGGCCTATACTCCTAACCACGGCCTCCCGGGCCGCTGGTTTCGTGAGGCCGAATACTACAAATAATACGAGGCCAGAGATAGTTGCATCCCCGCCGCTTCGCCACTGGCCAGCGCTTGCCCGGCGGGCTAAACCATTGACCAGCAGGCGCCGGGCCCGGCACCACGACTCCATCAAGATATCGTAACAATTGTGACATCACGAGGAGGCACCGCAAGCATGAGCGCCACGGTCGGCAAGAAAGCGCCCGATTTCACCCTACCCAGCGACGGCGGGGGCACCGTCGAGCTCTCGGACCTCAAGGGCAGGAAGGTGATCGTCTACTTCTATCCCAAGGACGATACACCGGGCTGTACCAAGGAAGCCTGCGGCTTCCGCGACGCCCTGCCGGACTTCTCAAAGATCGGCGCCGAGATCATCGGCATCTCCAAGGATAGTGTTGCCAAGCACGAAAAGTTCAAGGCCAAGTACGATCTGCCCTTCCCCCTGGCTTCGGACGAGGACGGCAGGGTCTGCGAGGCCTACGGCACCTGGATCGAGAAGTCGATGTACGGCCGCAAGTACATGGGCATAGACCGGGCGACTTTTCTGATCGACGAGCAGGGCGTGCTGCGCGCCGAATGGCGCAAGGTCAAGGTGCCGGGGCACGTGGACGAGGTGCTGAAGGCGGCACGGGCGCTATAGCACCCCTTGCCCGTGCCGCCGGTCCGGGGCGGAAGGCAGGCCGGTCAAGCCGCAGGAGCGGCCCTCGCATGGGCTACGTGAGCTACAAGATCGGCAGAGCCTATCACGTCGCCAGGAACCTGCGCGGCTCGGGGAAGCTCCATGACCTGTCCTATCCGGAGATGGTGCGACGGCTGATCAAGCTGCGGCGCGACGACCTCTTCACCATTGACGAGATATTCCTGCGCGGACTGCTCGATCTCGAGCCGACGAAGCAAGGCGTGGAAGATGTCATGAGCAAGACCATGACCTTGCGGCTGCAACGGCGCCTCAATCCCGAGGCTGCCGAAGCGCTGACGGAAGACAAGAGCGTCTTCTATAGCCACTGCAGGGCCTGTGGCCTGCCGGCCCCTGAGCTCTATGCGGTGTTCGGACGGCGGCTCGGCTGGACGGCGCAAGGCGAGGCCCTGCGCTGCGAGGAGGTCTGGGCGGGCTTCCTCAAGGCGCTGCACAGCGACGAGATCGTGATCAAGCCAAGCGCCGGTGTCTATGGCCGAGGCATTCGGCTGCTGCGCCGGGACGGCGAACAGTGGATTGACCAGAACGGGCACCGTTTGTCGCCACGCGACCTGGTCGCACTCCTGCGCCGCGACGAGCACTATGACAGCTTCGTGATCCAGCAATGGATTCACAGCCATCCGGCGCTGCGGATACTGAGCAACACCGACTATCTGCAGACCGTGCGGATCGTGACGGCGTTCTCAGCGGATGGCGAGGTGGAGCTGCTGATCGGCAACTTCAAGATCATTGCCGGCAACGCCAGCACCGACAACTACGCAGCGGGACGAACCGGCAATCTCATGGCAGACATCCTGCTCGACTCCGGCCGGCTTGGAGTCGTCATGGGCCTGGGCGAAGGCGGCCTCTATCAGAAGGAACACGCAATCCATCCCATAACGGGCCGCCGCTTCGCGGAGTTCGAGCTGCCCTATTGGCGCGAGAGCTGCGAGCTGGCGCGCCGCGCCGCCCGGCACTTTCTTCCCCTGCTGACCGTCGGTTGGGACATTGCGGTGACTCCGGAGGGCCCGCTGCTGATCGAGGGCAACGCCAGCTGGGACCCGCACAACGCACACCGCCAGATGCGCGTCTTCAGGGACTACGCCCGGCGCATGTTCGGCGCCGACGCGGCTTGACGGCGAGACCATCGAGAATGGCCACGACCGCCCCCCGGAGCCTTGCCGAGGCGGCCGTAACTGTGCTGAGCACCGCCGATCCCCATGACAAGGCCACT
>JBHJOF010000385.1:0-22041 GCA_050330055.1 Kiloniellales bacterium | reverse complement strand
GTGCGAGAAGAACAGGATCTCGGCGCGGCCGATCAGGTTCTCGAAGGGCACGAAGCCGACCTGGCTCATGACCCGGCTGTCCTGACTGCGGTCGCGGTTATCGCCCATGGCGAAGTAGTGGCCCTCGGGCACGGTGTAGACCGGCGTGTTGTCGAGCGCATCGTGGTCGCTGCGCTCCCAGATCAGGTGCTGGCGCCCGTTCGGCAGGGTCTCGACGTACTCCAGCATGTCGACCGACTGGCCACCGAAGCCGGGCACCGCGCGCGGGCCGATCAGCTTGCGCTCAACCGGCCTGTCGTTGATGTGCAGAATGCCGTTGATCACCTGGATGCGGTCGCCGGGCAAACCGACCAGGCGCTTGATGTAGTCGGTCTTGTTGTCGGTCGGCAGCTTGAAGAAGGCGACGTCTCCGCGCTCCGGCTGGCTGCCCCAGATGCGTCCGTTGACCAGCGGCAGGCCCCAGGGCAGCGAGTAGCGGCTGTAGCCGTAGGAGAACTTCGAGACGAAGAGATAGTCGCCGATCTGCAGGGTGGGCAGCATCGAGCCCGAAGGTATGTTGAAGGGCTCGTAGGCAAAAGTCCGCACTACAAGCGCGATCAAAACGGCGTAGATCACCGTTCGCAGCGTTTCGCCCCAGCCACCGGCCTTTTTTTTCGTCATCAAGCTGTCCATTTGTCGCATTCGTTTCCGTTTTACTCGCTTGGTTGGCCGCTGCCCACCGGAGCGCCGCAGCACGCTACTCCGGCGCCGGCACCGCGGAGATTATGACGATGGCCTGGGCCAAAGGATAGTCGTCGGTCAGGGTCAGGGCGATCTGCGCCATCATGCCAGGCGGCGTGATCTCTGCCAGGCGCTGCGCCGCCCCGTCGGTCAGCACCATGGTCGGCTGGCCGCTCGCCAGGTTGACCACGCCCATGTGACGCCAGTGGACGCCGCGGCGCGGCACGCCGGTGCCGAGCGCCTTGGCGCAGGCCTCCTTGGCGGCGAAGCGCTTGGCGTAGCTGGCGGCGCGCGCGGCGCGCCGCTCGGATTTCTGCTGCTCGACCTCTGTGAAGACACGCTCGACGAAGCGCGCGCCGAAGCGCTCCAAGGTCTTCTCCACCCGGCGGATGTCGATCAGATCGTTGCCGAGGCCGATGATCATCGCTGCTCGGTCTCTCCCTGCAACTGCGCTCCGTCACCGCCGTCGCTCGCCGCCGCGCCGCGCCGCTGCTTGCGCAGGGTGCCGTCTGCCTCCCCGGCCGCAGGGGCGTCCTGGAGCCGCCCGCCGTTCTCCGCCGCCTTGCCGGCCGCAACGGCTGCAACAGGCTCAGCCGCTTCCCCGCCGTCGATGTGGAAGTCACGATGGCGCAGCTTGCGACGCAGACGCCAGTGGCGCGCCTTCTGATACTGCGTCACCACGCTGCGTGCCGGCCAGTAGAAGGCGAACCAGGCGACCACTCCGGTAATCAGGCCGCCCAGCGTCATGGGCAAGAGCACCTGCCAGGGGTGGTCGAAGATGAAAGTCAGCGTCATGCGTTCCGGATAGATCGAGGTGCGGCCGGCCTCGCCGAGCAGCCAGCGCCCAAAGTGGAAGGTCCAGGTCCAGATCAAGGGAAAGGTCCAGGGGTTGCCCACGGCGGTGCCGATCGCCGAGGCGATCAGGTTGCCGCGCAGCAGCAACGACAGCCCCGCAGCCAGAACGAAGTGAAAGCCTATGAAAGGCGTAAAGGAGACCGCCGCGCCGCAGGCGAAACCGGCGGCGATGCGGTAGGGCGAGCCCGGCAGCCGGCCCAGCCGATGCCCGACGTAGCGCGCCGCCCGGAACCAGCCGAGCGAGGGCCAGAGGACCTCCTTGATGCGACGGTGAATCGGCAGAGGAATGCGGCGTCTGAACATGGCTCCGATCGATCGGCTTCAGGCTGCGGCGCGGGCGGAACAGCGGGCCATGGCGGCGACGGCCCTCGGCCAGGCCGGGCTCGGCCTTGCTTCCCTCGTCCCCCTCATGCTCAACGGGGCCACGCTCACCGGCGGGCCCGTTCCACCGACGAGATCACGGGCGTGGCGCGCAGGGCGGCGATGATATTGGTCAGATGCTTCACATCCGTTACCTCGACGTCGATCAGCATCTCGAAGAAGTCGATCGAGCGGTTGGTGATCTTCAGGTTGCTGATGTTCCCCAGGTTCTTACCGATGATGGTGGAAAGCGTGCCGAGGCTGCCGGGCTCGTTCGCCACCACCACGTGCAGCCGGCCGAGATGCTGGCCGTCGGTGCCGGACGCGTCCCAGGCCAGGTCGACCCAGCGTTCCGGCGTGTCCTGGAAGCTCTCCAGGGTCTCGCAGTCGATGGTGTGGACGGTGACGCCCTTGCCGGTGGTGACGATGCCGACGATGCGGTCGCCCGGCAGGGCGTGGCAGCAATGGGCGAAATGCACCGCCATGCCGGGGATCAGGCCCTTGATCGGGACGGCGTTGTCCTTGGCCGGCTTTTGCCGGCTGCGGGCGCGGCCGATCGAGACGACGGTGTCGCTCTTCTCCGCCTCCTTGACGCCGGGGAAGACCGCGACCAGCACGTCGCGCGCGCTGCGCATGCCCTGGCCGATGGCGCTGTAGAGATCGAGCACGGACTCGAGCCTGAACTTCTTGAGGACGCCCTCGACCGCCCTCTCGGTGAAATCGTAGCCTTCATGCCGGAAGGCCTTCTGCAGCATCTGCCGGCCGAGTTCGCCGTACTGCTCGCGCTCCTTCAGCCGGATGAAGCGGCGGATACGCGCCTTGGCCTTGCCGGAGACGACGAAGGCCTCCCAGTCCGGCGACGGCGTCTGCGCCTTGGAGGTGATGATCTCGACCTGATCGCCGTTCCTGAGCTGGGTGCGCAGCGGCACCATGCGGCCATTCACCTTGCTGCCGACGCAGGTGTCGCCGACTTCGGAGTGCACCGCGTAGGCGAAGTCGACCGGCGTCGCCCCGCTCGGCAGGGCAATCAGGTCGCCCTTGGGCGTGAAGCAGAAGACCTGGTCCTGGAACATCTCGAGCTTGGTGTGCTCGAGGAACTCCTCCGGGTTCGAGGCATGCTCGAGGATGTCGAGCAGTTCGCGGATCCAGCGATACTGCCGACCGTCGAGGTGCTGCGCGGTCTGCTTGTACTTCCAGTGCGCGGCGACGCCGTATTCGGCAACCTCGTGCATCTCGCGGGTGCGGATCTGCGCCTCGATGCGATGGCGCTGCGGCCCCAGGATGCCGGTGTGCAGCGAGCGATAGCCGTTCGGCTTGGGCGTTGATATGTAGTCCTTGAAGCGCCCGGGCACCACCGGGTAGCGGTTATGCAGCACGCCGAGCGCGTGATAGCAGTCGGCCACGCTCTCGACCACGACGCGGAAGGCCATGATGTCGGAGAGCTGCTCGAAGGCGACGTTGCGACGCTGGGTCTTGCGCCAGATCGAATAGGGCGACTTGACGCGGCCCGAGACCCAGGCCTCGACCCCGTCCTCGGCCAGGGTGCGGCGCAGCTCGTCGACAATGCGCGCGGGCAGGTCGCCGTCGCTCTGCTTGAGGAACTGCAGGCGCGCATCGATCGAATCGCGGGCGTCGCGGTTGAGCTCGGCGAAGGCCAGGTCCTCGAGCTCGTCCTTGAAACGCTGCATGCCGATGCGCTCGGCCAGCGGCGCGTAGATCTCCATTGTCTCGCGCGCGATGCGCCGGCGCTTCTCCTCCGACTGCACGTAGTGCAGGGTGCGCATGTTGTGCAGCCGGTCGGCCAGCTTGACCAGCAGCACGCGAATGTCCTCGGACATGGCGAGGACCAGCTTGCGGAAGTTCTCCGCGTACTTGGTCTGCTCCGACTGCAGCTCGAGCCGGGTCAGCTTGGTGACGCCGTCGACCAGGCGCGATATGTCCTTGCCGAAGTGGCGCTCGACGTCGTCCAGCGTGGCGTCGGTGTCCTCGACCACGTCGTGCAGCAGGGCGGTGACGATGGAATTGTCGTCGAGCTTGAGGTCGGTCAGGATGCCGGCCACTTCGATCGGGTGGGCGAAGTAGGGATCGCCCGACTCCCGCTTCTGGGAGCCGTGCATCTTCATGGCATAGACGTAGGCACGGTTGAGGGTGTCCTCGTCCGCGCCCGGATCATAGGATTTGACCCGCTCGACCAACTCGAACTGACGGATCATGTCGCGTCACCAAGACGACCCGGCGCACACCGGCGCCACAGCTCCAGCCCGTACTCTAGCCCAATTCCCAGAAGTACGCAGCCTGCCGGCCGCCGTGCCACATGCCCTCGCGCTGCGTCGCCCCAGCAAGAGCCGCTGAAGCTACCGTCCTCGGGCTTCCGTCCCTTACGGCCGGCGTCAGGCAGCGGCAGCGCGCTCACACATCGTCGTCTGGCTCTTCCGCTGCTTCGGCGTCCAGATCCTCGTCCGCCTCTTCTTCCTCGCCCTCCTCCTCGCCAGCGACCGCCAGATCATCGGCGATCAGGGCGTCTTCGCTCTCGACCGCAGCGGCGCTCAGCCCCGGCAGGTCGAACTCGGTGATGTCCTCTTCCGGCTCGTCGACCTCGACATGCTTCTGCATGCTCTGGATCAGCGATTCAGCCAGACCCTCGATGTTGATCGTCTCGTCGGCGATCTCGCGCAATGCCACGACCGGGTTCTTGTCGTTGTCGCGCTCGACGGTCAGGGACGCGCCCGAGGCCACGTCGCGGGCCCGCTGGGCCGCCAGCATGACAAGGTCGAAGCGGTTCGGGATCTTGAGGACACAGTCTTCAACGGTAACGCGCGCCATAAGGCATCAGTCTCCGGGAAATGGGGCCGAGCGGGGTTGCTCGCGAAGCTCAGGGAATATATGAACCGGTCCCGGCCAAAGCAAGGCGATTCCAGGCTTTTTTTGCTAGTCGGGGAGCGGCTCTATGGCCTGGCCAGGCGGCAGATCCCGGATCAGCTCGGCCACGGTCCGGCCGGTGACCGGATGGCGCCAGTCCGGCGCCAGCTCGGCCAGCGGCAGCAACACGAAGGCCCGCTCGGCCAGCCGGGGGTGGGGCAGCTCGAGGGCCTCGCCCCACTTGCTAACGTAGTTGTCGTAGGCCAGCAGGTCGAGGTCGAGCAGCCGGGCCTCGTTGCGCTCGCGCCGCTCGCGGCCGAAATCGGCCTCGATGTGGTGCAGCAGGAAGAGCAGCCCCAGCGGTTCGAAGTCGGTCGCGACCTTGGCCACGCCGTTGATGAACCAGGGCTGGTCCGAGGCCGGCACCGGCGCGCTGCGGTACCAGCGCGAACACTGCAGCACGGTGACGCCGCCCTCTTCCAGCGCCGCCAGCGCCGCCTCGCAGGTCGCCAGCGGCGGCCCAAAGCGGGGATGCTCCAGGTTCGCCCCGATCGCGATCAGAATCACTTAAGCGGTTGCTCCTATGAGAGTCTTGCTAGCGCCGTTGAACTAACTAGATTGCATGGTTAAGCTAGCGCAAAGGCTGCGGGTCAGGGCCGCCTCATTTTTGGCCCGTTTTCGGCATTGAAGCCCGGCGAATCTCAGTTCATCTATAGGAGATAGTTCGAAGGATGCTTGATATGAAATTGAACGACCAGGAACGCGTCGGTGTCTTCATCGACGGAGCTAATCTCTACGCAACCGCCCGCGCATTGGGTTTTGACATAGATTACAAGCGCTTGCTGGAGCTTTTTGAAGGCAAGTGTAGGCTCATCCGGGCGTTCTACTACACCGCGCTGGTGGAAGACCAGGACTATTCGCCGATTCGCCCGCTGGTCGACTGGCTCGACTACAACGGCTACACCATGGTCACCAAGCCGACCAAGGAGTTCACCGACGCCGCCGGCCGCCGCAAGGTCAAGGGCAACATGGACATCGAGCTCGCCATCGACGTGCTGGAGATGGCCGAGCACCTCGACCATATCATCCTGTTCTCCGGCGACGGCGACTTCCGCCGCCTGGTCGAGGCGGTGCAGCGCCGCGGCGTGCGGGTCACCGTGGTCTCCACCGTACGCTCGCAGCCCTCGATGATCGCCGACGAGCTGCGCCGCCAGGCCGACCGCTTCGTCGATCTGGCCGAGCTGCAGGACGCGATCGAGCGAACCCTGCCGGCCGACCATCCGCGCGCCCGTGAACGCCAGCAGCTGGCCCACCAGCACGACGACGACGATTACGACGACGAGGACGAGGACGACTACTACGAGGCCGAGCGGGCCTGATCGGGCCCGCAGGGCAGCCGGCGCCTCCGCCTCTCCGCAAGCTTCCATGGCGCGGCTGCTGGTCCCGCCGGCGGATTGCCCGCTCTGCCCGCGCCTGGCCACCTTTCGGGCCGACAATCGGCAGCAGTTCCCTGACTTCTTCAACGCCCCGGTGTCCTCCTTCGGCGACCCCGAGGCCTGGCTGCTGATCGTTGGCCTGGCGCCGGGGCTGAAGGGCGCCAACCGCACCGGGCGGCCCTTCACCGGCGACTATGCCGGCGACCTGCTCTACGCCACCCTGATCAAGTTCGGCCTGGCTCGCGGCCACTACGACCGGCGGCCGGACGACGGCCTGAGGCTGGGCGGCTGCCGCATCACCAACGCGGTGCGCTGCGTGCCGCCGCAGAACAAGCCGACCCCGGCCGAGGTGCGCACCTGCCGCCGCTTCCTGGAGGCCGAGATTGCCGGCCTGCCCCACCTGCGCGCCATCCTGGCCCTGGGCGCCGTGGCCCACGGCACCGTGCTGGCCGCGCTCGGCCAGAAGCCGGGTCGTTTCCGCTTCGGCCACGGTGCGCGGCACGTCCTGCCCGACGGGCCCCTGCTGGCCGACAGCTATCACTGCTCGCGCTACAACACCAACACCGGACGGTTGAGCCCGGAGATGTTCGAGGCGGTCTTCGCAGCACTAGCCTGACAGATGATTTATTCAAAATTTCAATATGTTATAATCATAACTTCACATGACGTCTAGGAGCAGCTGCAGATACCGGCCTACGAGGACGTGATCGGCGCGCCCTGAGCCGACCTCTGGACGCGGCCCTGGGTGGCAGACTATCTATGAAGCCGTGAGACCGTAATGGGAGCGCTCGCCATGGAAACCGCGACCTTTGCCGCCGGCTGCTTCTGGGGTGTCGAGGCGGCCTTTCGCCGGGTGCCGGGCGTCAAGGACGCCATCGTCGGCTACACCGGCGGCCGCACCGAGAACCCTGGCTACAAGGAGGTCTGCAGCGGACGCACCGGCCATGCCGAGGCGGTCGAGGTGACCTTCGATCCGGCCGAGGTCTCCTACGACAAGCTCCTGGATCTCTTCTGGGAGATGCACGACCCCACGACACTCAACCGCCAGGGCCCCGACGTCGGCACTCAATACCGCTCGGCGATCTTCGTCCACAGCCCCGAGCAGGAGGCGACCGCCATGGCCTCCAAGGAGCAGGTCGCCGGTCGCTTCCGCCGACCGATCGTGACCGAGATCGCCCCGGCCGCCCCCTTCTACAAGGCCGAGGACTATCACCAGCGTTACTTCGAGAAGCGCGGCATCGCCGCCTGCGACCTCTAGTCGGCGCCCGGCGCTGCTGGCCGAAAGGCGGCGCGCAGCGCCTCGGCCATGCTGTCCAGGGCGGCCGAGGCGGCGCCGGATCGGCGCAGCAGCACGACGTTCGAGCCGGCCAGCGCCGCGAAGCCGTCCTCGGGCAGCAACGCGCGCGTGTCCGGCGGCATGGTGCTGCGGCCGAGCACGCCGACCGCCAAGCCGCTGGCAATGACCGCCGCGACGCCGGCGATCGAGGCGCTGGTGTAGGCCACCCGATAGGCCCGCCGCTGCCGGTCGAGCGCCCTGAGCGCCCAGTCGCGCCACCAGCAGCCGCGGTCGAACAGGGCAAGCGGCAGCGGCTCCTGCTCGTGCGCCAGGTGGTGGCTCGAGGTCACCCAGAGCGTCGGGTCGTGCAGCAGGATCTCACCGGGCAAGGACTCGCCGTCGCTCACCACCACCGCGGCATCGAGCTCCTGCCGGCTCAGCGCCGTTGCCAGCGCCGGGCTCGGCGCGCAGTGCAGCGTGACCTCGACCGCCGGATGGGCGGCGGCGAAGCGGGCCAGCACCCGCGGCAGCAGGCTGGCGCCGTATTCCTCGGGAATGCCGACGCGCAGCGGCCCTTCCGGCGCCTCCGTGCGCAGCGACCGCGCCGCCTGGTCGAGCAGCTGCAGCACCCGGCGCGCGTCGCCCAGCAGGGCCTCGCCCTCGGCCGTCAGGCGCAGGCCGCGACCGCCACGCAGGAACAGCGGACGACCGACGATCCCCTCCAGCTTCTTGATCTGCATGCTGACCGCCGACTGGGTGCGCCCCACCGCGTCGGCGGCGCGGGTGAAGCTGCCGCTGTCGACGATGGCTAGGAAGGTGCGCAGCAGGTCGCTTTCCAGTCGGACTTCCATGCCGATACTCCATCAACTGAATTGATGTTACATATCATATATATTCGTTATGCTTATGTACAGGCCGCCGGGCATGATTGGGGCCGATCGCAGCTGAGGAGCGCCCGGCATGAGCCTTCCCGGATCGTCACTTGCCAGTCTGACCGGCCGCCTGCCCCGGCCCTCGGCGTGGATTGCGGTCGCTCTTGCGGCCGTCCTGCTGGCCGTGCTGTTCCCCGAGCCGGCCTTCGAGACGGCCGGCTTCGTCACCGCCAACCTGCTGGCCATGGCGCCGGTGATCCTGCTGGCGGCCGGCCTCACCGGCCTGGTGCGGGCGAGCGGCGCCGAGACGGTGCTGGCACGCGTCTTCGCCGGCCGCGAAGGGGTCATGATCCTGTCCGCGGCGGCGCTGGGCGCGATCACGCCGATCTGCGGCCTTGGCGTGCTGCCGGTAATCGCCAGCCTGCTGGCGGCCGGGACGCCGCTGGCACCGATCATGGCCTTCTGGCTCGCCTCGCCGATCACCGACCCGGCCATGCTGGCGATCACCGCCGGCACCCTGGGCCCTGCCTTCGCCGTCGCCAAGACCCTGGCCGCCTTCGCCATCGGCGTGATCAGCGGCTTCGCCACCCAGGCGCTGCTGGCGCGCGGCGCCTTCCCTGCCCCGCTGCGCTCTCACCGCCTCCCGAAGGGACTGTACCCGGAGCAAAGCGCAGGGGACTGTCCCCGACCTGCATCAGCCCGGGGACAGCCCCCTACGGGGACAGTCCCCTCTGCTGCGTACAGCGCCTGCGACAGCGCCTGCGCCGGCCCCGATAGCCTCGACTGGCGCATCTGGCGTGCGCCAGCGCGGCGCCTGCTGTTCCTCGCCGAGGCCCGCGGCGCGATTCTCGTGATGCTGAAGTGGCTGAGCCTCGCCTTCGCGCTCGAGAGCCTGCTGCGCGCCAGCCTGCCGCCCGAGATCATCGCCGACCACGTCGGCGTCGGCAGCGACTGGGCGATCCCGCTCGCCGTGCTGATTGGCACGCCGCTCTATGTCGACGGCTATGCGGCGCTGCCGCTGGTGCGCGGCCTGATCGAGCTCGGCATGGCACCCGGCGCAGCCATGGCCTTCCTGGTCGCCGGCGGCATCACCAGCCTCTACGCCTCGGTCGCCGTCCTGGCCCTGGTGCGCCTGCCGCTCTTCCTCTGGTACCTGGTCCTGGCGATCGCCGGCTCGGCACTCAGCGGCTATGCCTTCCAGGCCTATCTGTCACTGCCCTGGGGCGGTCTGCCATAACGAAATGCGGGCCTCGGCCAGAGCGGCCTCTGCGGGCGATGCGAAGCCCTTGTCCGCGTCATGTGCGCGTGACCACGAGGCTCGTGTCTCGGATATGGCAAAGCTTGCGGCTGCGGCCAAGCTCGTTCAGATAGCGCCACACGCCCTTGCAGGCCGGCGAAAAGTCGTGCCAGACGACAATCCCGCCCGGACGCACCATGCGGAGCGCCTTCTCCGAATCGCTCTTCACGTAGGAGTAGGCGTGGCTGCCGTCGACGAAGACGAGATCGCAGCGCCCGACCCAGGGAGTCTCGTCGAAGGCCTTGCTGTCGCCCACGATCTGCTCGACCTTCGCCGCGACCTCGGTGCTCTCGTAGAAGAACTCACTGTAGACCGATTCCCTCCGGGCGATCCGCGCCCAGCGCGCGGACTCCGGGTCGGACTGGTCGGACCGGTACTCGTCCACTGTTTCGGGCGAAAGGGTAATGGTGCCGATAACCGCATCCGCCGGGGCGTTGCGCGCCAGGAGATAGGTGGTCCGCCCGGTGCAAGTGCCGAACTCGAAGATGGTGCGAGCACGCTTGGCGAGCGCGCAGAGGATCCAGGCCTCAGTGGTCGACGTCGAGGCACGCGCGCCGGCAGCCCCAATGAGCACCACCTCGGAGTCCCGTGTCGGTCCGTGCTCGGTAATGGCGAAGACGGGGTCGATCTCCCAGGGATCGACGAGGCGCACGGGCGAGCGGTCGAAGAGCGGCCTACCCTTGCGCCGCCGACGCTCGCGGCAGCCGAAAGACACGGCGTAGATGGAGCCGACAGCGAGCAAGGCTGCCAGCCCCCAAGGCAGAGCGACTTCGATCATGGGGCGCAGGACAGCGGTGCCAGGTGGCCGTTGTCGGCGAAGGCCAGGGCAGGCTCGTTCTCATCGAGCTTCCCACGGGGCAACCCGCTGGACAGGAGCCCGGCAAATAGGAAATCGCGCTCGGCGGCCACCATCCACTCCTTGCCTGGCCAGGGAGGCATTGCTTCCTCGTTATCAGATTGCCCGTGGTCTGTCACGGCGGGCCAGTCTCCGCACTGGCGGCTTGCCGGCACTGCCCCTACTCTAAGCGCAGGATGGCAATTCGCTAGGATGGGAGCGTGCCCGATGGTCAAGGCGGTCGACATCCAGGCGGAGCTGGCGGGCCTGCCGGTGCTGCGCGGACGCAGCCCGCAAACCCCGGAAGAGGAGGCCGCGGCGTCCTTTGCGACGCTGGCGCAGTTCCGTGACGGCGCGCTCTTCGCCGGCAGCTTCGAGGGCCAGAGCGATTGGGAGCGGCACCGCATGGGTGACGAGCTGGTGCAGATCCTAGCCGGGGCGACGACGCTGACCATCCTGACCGACGACGGCCCGCAAAGGCTCGACATGAAGGCCGGCATGCTGGCGGTCGTGCCGCAGGGCTGCTGGCACCGCTTCAACGCGCCTGAGGGCGTCACCGTGCTGACCGCGACTCCGCAGCCGACCGACCACTCGACGGCAGAGGACCCGCGGCAGGATGACTGATCGAGGCAGCGCTCACCGAGCGCCCTCCCTCACGCCAACACCGCGCGCAGGTCGGCGAGCCGGAGCGGCTTGGCGTAGATGCCGACGACCTCGAGGCCCTTCGCGCCGCCCAGGACGCCCGCCGTGTGCGCGTACTTCGGATTGTAGCCGGTGACGATGACGACCTTGACCCGGCTGCAGCGCTTGGCCAGCCACTGCACCAGTTCGATGCCGTCCATCTCCGGCATGACCACGTCGAGCATCACATGGCTGGGCGCGAAGTCCTCGAATGCCGCCATGAAGGCGCGCCCGCTGGTCGTTACCAGGACCTGGTAGCCAAGCCCCTCGGCCACCTTCTTGACGTAGGCGCCGAAATCCGCTTCGTCGTCGACCACAAGCAGACGCTTTGTCGTCATTGCTTCGCTCCAACGCGCTCGAACGCCTTGCTCAGCTGCTTGCCGAGCGCGCCGATGCGAAAAGGCTTGCTCAACAGCACGACATCGGGCGGCAAGGTATTGTTGCGCGTCAACGCCCCTTCCGGATAGCCCGACATGAAGGCAATCGCAAGTCCGGGCCTGAGCGCCAGGGCCCGCTCGGCCAGCGCCGGTCCGAGAAGCTGGCCGGGCAGGATCACGTCGGTCAGCAGGCAGTCGATCCGGCCGTCGTTCTCGAGCAGGGCGATCGCTGCAGCCCCTTCGGCGGCTTCCCGCACCTCGTAGCCGAGCTTCGACAGCTGACGAGTGACCAGCCGCCGCACGTCGTCGTCGTCCTCGACCACCAGCACGCACTTGCCTTGGCGCGCCGGCGCGGCGAACTCGGCGGGCTCGGCCGGCGCGTCGGCGCCCGGCTGGTCGCTGTCGCCTTCCGGCAGGTAAAGCCTGACCGTCGTGCCCCGGCCAGGCTCGCTGTAGATCCTGACGTGACCACCCGACTGCTTGACGAAACCATAGACCATGGCGAGTCCGAGGCCGGTGCCCTTGCCGACCTCCTTGGTGGTGAAGAAGGGCTCGAAGGCCCGCTCGGCGACCTCCGGCGCCATGCCGCAGCCATTGTCGCTCACCGCGATCATGACATAGCGTCCGGGCTCGACCGGGTCGGCCTCGGCCACGGTGTAGTCTTCGTCCAGGTCGACGTTTGCCGTCTCGATCGTCAGGCGCCCGCCCTCCGGCATGGCGTCCCGTGCATTGAGCGCCAGGTTGAGGATCGCATTTTCGAGCTGGCCGCGGTCGACCAGCGTCGGACAGAGCCCGTCCGCGAGCCGCGTGTCTATCGCGATCGTCTCGCCCAGCGTGCGACTGAGCAGCGTCTCCAGCCCGCGCAGCAGGGCGCTCAGATCGGTCACTTCGGGCTGCAGCATCTGGCGCCGTCCGAAGGCCAGCAGCTGCCGCGTCAGCCGGGAGCCCCGGTCGGCTGCCTTGATGGCGGTGCCGATCAGGGCCTTGAGCTGTTCGTCCCGGGCCCGCTCCTCGGCCAGGTCCAGGTTGCCGAGGATCACGGCGAGCAGATTGTTGAAGTCATGCGCCACGCCGCCGGTCAGCTGTCCGACCGCCTCCATCTTCTGTGATTGGCGCAGGCGCTCCTGGAGCTGGCGATGCTCGGTGATGTCGGCGACGATACCCTCCAGCATCTCGGGCTTTTCGCCCGGCGCCGAGACGCAGCGGCCGCGCTCCCACAGCCAGCGCAGCTCGCCGCTTTTGGTGATGATGCGGTACTCGAACTCGAAGGGGCGGAGCTCCTCAATGGCGGCGGCAATGTCGGCACGCAGGCGACCGAGGTCGTCGGGATGCACCACGAGCTCGCCGAAGCCGCCATGGCGCGGCGAGTTCGCCAGGTCCGCGGGCGAATAGCCGGTGAGCTTCCAATAGCCCGCGCTGCGGTATTCTCCGGTCCAGGTCTCGTCGTTGCGGACCCGGTAAGCACCGCCTGGCAGGTTGTCGAGCAGCGTTGCCAGCCGCCGCTCGCTCTCGGCACGCGCCTCCTCTGCCTCGATCTGGTCTGTGATGTCTTCGGCGAAGCCGGCGATGCGATAGATGCGGCCCTCGCGGTCCCGCACCGGGAATCCGCGGTCGCGCACCCAGCGGATCGAGCCGTCCGGTCGGGCCAAACGGTAGACGTTGTCGTAGTCGCGATGCGCGTTCTGGGAAATCTCGGCCTTCACCCAGTCCCGGTCCTCGGGATGAATGGCCTCGAGGAACGACCAAGGATCCTGATAGAGGCTCTCGGGGGTGCGACCCCAAAGCCTTTCGTAGGCCGGGCTGACGTAGAGCGTCTCCTGTGTCGTGGGATCCGACATCCAGAAAACGTGATCGATGTTCTCCATGATCTGCCGGAAGCGCTCTTCGCTCTCGTACAGCTTCTGCTCGGCTCGTCTCAGCTCGGTGATATCCTGCATTGCGCCCAGATAAACCGCTTCCTTTCCTTCCTGCCTGAAGAGCTCGGCGGATTCCCAGACGACGCGCACCGCACCATCGGATCGGAGGATCCTGTATTCAAGCTCGTAGGTCTTGATCCGCCCGGCGGAGAAATCCCGAAATACCGCTTCCACCCGTCTTCTATCCTCGGGATGCACAAAGCGCCCGACAAAGGTCGCGTCGTCTACGGCCATCTCCTCGGGCGTCCGGCCGAAGATCGCCGCTGCCTGTTCCGAGAGCTCGTTCTTTTCGGGCAACCCGGTGGCGCCGTCCGCTGACATCTTCCAGGTCCAGAATCCGACGCGCGCGATCTGCTGGGTCCGAAGCAGCAGCTTCTCTGTCCGCTCGAGTCGCTGTAGCGCCTCCACCCGCTCGGTGATGTCTCTGGAAGAGCCGCGGTAGCCCAGGAAGGCGCCGTCTTCCTCGAACAGCGGCTTACCGTTTACGCTGACGTAGCGCCGGCGCCCGTCCGCCGCGCGGTAGCCGTATTCGAAGTTGCGATACGGCCGGTGCGCGAGCAGATCGGCGCGGTGGCTCTCCCAAGTTGGCTCCCCATGAACGGCCCATGGAAGCTCCCAACCGGACATCCCGATGAAGCTCTTGCCGTGCAGCGCGGCGCGCACCGCATCACCGGTGTGCATCGTGAAACGATAGTCCTTGTCCGTCTCCCAGAACCAATCGGCCGAGGTTTCGGCGAAGTCGCGAAAGCGCCGCTCGCGAAGCTGCAACGCGGCCGCGTGCTCGCGACGCCGCTGCAGGTGGCGCACGATGCCATAGCCGAGCAGGCCGAGGACCGCGCAAACGATCACGCCGAGAAGCCGAACGCCGGTCAGGGCGCCGGCTGGGGCACCCCAGCCGGCAAGCGGCACCGCCGCGATCTGCCAGGAGCCGCCCGGCAGCAGCACCTCGGCCGTAACGGGGTCGTGCTGCAGCGCCTCTGCATCGCCAAAAAAGACCTCGCCGCCGGCGCCCAGGCCGTCCCGCCCCGTCAGGGTGACCCTCAAGCTGCGCTGGAGGTCGTCCAAGCCGCCGTGCCGGTAGATGACGTCGACCAGGATCGGCATGCTGACCATGCCAAAATACTCATCGGGTCCAGCGCCCGTCGGCGACGCAACGAAGATCGGAATGCGGCCGATCAGCGCCGTGCCGCCCTGCACCAGCTTGACCGGGCCGGCCAGCACCGTTGACCGCGTGACGATGGCCCGCCGCGCGGCGGGCCACTGCTCGGGTATCGACTTGAGGTCGACCCCCAATGCCGCCTCGTTGCCCTCGCGCGGATAGAGGAAGGTGATGACGGAGCCGCGAATGAAGCCGACGTTGCGGATGCGCCGATCGTTCGCCATCAAGCCCCGGGCAATGTCGGCGAACTCGCGCTCGGAGATATCGGGCTTCACCGAGACGATCGCCGCAAGGCCGTGCAGTCCCAGGAAGGTGCCGTTGATCGCGCCCTCCAGCCGCGCCCGCACCGCGGCCACCTGCTCGGTCACACCGAGCCGCTGCAGATTGGTCAGCTTCTCCCGTTCGACCGAGTCGAGCCAGATCGCGACGAGGCCACCAGCCAGGGCTGCCAGCAGTGCCGCCATCATCGGATAGGTCGCTCTGAGAGTCTTCATCGCCCGCGCCTGGTCAGCCGAGCCGTCCGCCATCCCGCGGCTGGGTGAACGCGCTATCGCTAAGCCCGGCCTCGCGTGATGAGGCTACGCGTTTCAGATACTACGTTGATTCCGGCCAAATAATCATAAGAATTCGACCGGCGTGGCAAATCACGGCCCTTCCGGGAGTGCGCCTCTCAGCCCCGCTCGCGCATGAGGCGCGCCTTCTGGCGCTGCCAGTCGCGCTTCTTCTCGGTCTCGCGTTTGTCGACCTTGCGCTTGCCGTGCGCCAGGCCGAGCTCGATCTTGGCAATCCCGCGCGGCGTGAAGTAGAGACTGAGCGGCACCAGGGTGTAGCCTTCGCGCTGCACCAGGCCGTGCAGACGCGCCACCTCGCGCCGGTGCAGCAGCAGCTTGCGCGGCCGCTTGGGCGCGTGGTTGAAGCGGCTCGCAGCCTGGTACTCCGGGATGTGGGCGTTAAGCAGATAGAACTCGCCGCCCTCCTCGGCCGCATAGGCCTCGTTGATCGAGGCACGGCCGTTGCGCAGCGACTTGACCTCGGTGCCGGTCAGCACCAGGCCAGCCTCCAGGCGATCCTCGATAGTATAGTCGTGCCGCGCCCGGCGGTTCTGGGCGACGAGCGTCCGTCCGCCCTCGGCCATCGTCTATTCCAGAGAGGCTGCGATCAGTTGATCAGGCCGGCGTGCACCATGGCGTCGCGCACCTTGGCCTCGGTCTCCGGCTTGACCGGCACCATGGGCAGGCGCACGCGGTTCTGCGCCAGGCCGAGCAGGCTGGCCGCGTACTTGACCGGCGCCGGGCTGGTCTCGACGAAGAGCGCGAAGTGCAGCGGCATCAGGCGGTCGTTGATCTTCTGTACCGTGGCGACGTCGCCGCGCTGCCAGGCCTCGTGCAGGTCGGCGCAGGCGCGCGGCGCCACGTTGGCAGTGACCGAGATGCAGCCGTGCCCGCCCTGAGCCAGGAAGGGGACCACGGTGGGGTCCTCGCCGCTCAGCTGGACGAAATCGGGCCCGATGGCGGCGCGGGTCTTGGCCGGCCGCACCAAGTCGGCGGTCGCGTCCTTGACGCCGACGATGTTGGGCAGCTCGGCCAGGCGCGCCATGGTCTCGACGCTCATGTCGACGATGCAGCGGCCCGGGATGTTGTAGATCAGGATCGGAATTTCGACCGCGTCGTGGATCGCCTTGTAGTGGGCGTAAAGGCCGTCCTGGGTCGGCTTGTTGTAGTAGGGGGTCACCACAAGCACCGCGTCGGCGCCCGCCTCCTTGGCGGCGCACGACAAGAGGATCGCCTCTTCGGTGTTGTTCGAGCCGGTCCCGGCGATCACCGGCACCCGGCCGGCGGCGGCCTCGACGCAGAGCGCCGTGACCCGCATATCCTCCTCGTGGCTCAGGGTCGGCGACTCGCCCGTGGTGCCGCAGGGCACCAAGCCATGGCTGCCCTGTTTTATCTGCCAGTCCACGAAATCCTGGAAGGCCTTCTCATCCACCTTGCCGTTGGCGAAAGGCGTGATGAGCGCTGGGATGGAGCCTCGAAACATGGGCCCGGCCATAACTTAACCCTCACTTAATGGATCTGGTCTTGAATCGCAGCCGGTCGGTGCGAAGCAATCGCCTGGACAGCGGAAAATAGCCGCTGAGCGCCGTTTCGGCAAGCCGGGCTTGGGCGGGGGTTCCGCTCTGGTTGCCTCGGGCCGACCTGGGTGGCCCGCAACTTTCCCGGCGGGCCAGTTGTCGAATCGCGGCGGCTTGCGTAGAGTACGGAGCTGGCCCGCCCGAGTGGTGACAAGAGGGGTCGCAAAGGTTCGTGTTCCGCTGGCTTCGCCTGCCTCTGCTCGGCGCTGTCGTGGTAGCCGTGCTCCTCGCCGCAGGCGGGCCGGGCAGCCGCGCGTCTGAGCGCCTGTCGGACTCCGATCGCGAGCACTATCGAAACGCCTTCCTGCATTTCGGCAAGAAGCGCTACCGCGACGCCCACCTGCACGCCACGCGCGCCAGCAACGCGCTGCCCGCCAAGGTAATCCAGTGGCTGCTGCTGACCGAGGCCGAAGACCAGGCCTCGTTCGATGAAGCCCGGGCCTTTTACCAGCAGAACCCCGACTGGCCACGCCTGCGCAGCCTGCAGCGCACGATCGAGCGGCGCATGCCGGCAAACCTGCCGGACAAGCAGATTCTGGCCTGGTTCGAGACCAACCCGCCGATCACCGCGGAAGGCGCCATGCTGCAGATCGGCGCCCTGCTGCGTGCAGGCCGCAACGACGAGGCGAAGCGCCTGATCAGCGCGACCTGGCGCGGGACAAGCTTCGACGTCAGGCAGGAGGAGCAGTTCCATCGCCTCTATCGCGAGCTGCTGACCCATGAGGACCATGTCGCGCGGCTCGACCGATTGCTGTGGGACCGCAGCGGCAGCAGCGCCCTGCGCCAGGCGCGGCGCGCCGGCAAGGGCTATCCGGAACTGGCCGGCGCGCGACTGGCCCTGGCAGCGCGCAAGCCCGGCGTGGACAACGAGATCGCCCGGGTGCCGAAGGCGCTGCGCGATGATCCCGGCCTGAACTACGAGCGCGCGCTGTGGCGCAAGGGCAAGGGTCGCTACGAAGGCGTGGTCGAGCTGCTGGTGCCGCTGCCTGGCAGCCTGCCCAATCCGGAGCGCTGGGCCGGCCTCCGCCTCTGGGCGGCGCGCGAGGCGCTGGCTCACAAGGACTACAAGACCGCCTATCGGATCGCCAGCAATCACGGCCTGACCGAGGGCGCAGACTTCGCCGAGGCCGAGTGGCTGTCCGGCTGGACGGCGTTCAGCTTCCTCAAGCAGCCGGACAAGGCCTATCAGCACTTCGCCAAGCTGTACTACGGCAGCACCGGCACGATCAGCCAGTCTCGCGGCGCCTACTGGTCCGGCGAGGCCGCGGCGGCGATGGGCGAGACGGACGCGGCCCTGCGCTGGTACCAGGTCGCGGCCGAGCACGACACGACCTTCTACGGCCAGCTCGCGACGAGCCGGCGCGGCCTTCCGGTGTCGATCAACGCGCCGCAGCCGCGCCCGGCAGGCGAGGCCGACCGCGCGCGCTTCGACAAATGGGATCTGGTGCGCATCGTCCGCCTGCTCGGCCAGCTGCGCGAGCGCGACCTGCAGCAGACCTTCCTCTATCACCTGCGCGATCTGGCAGTCAGCGAGGCCGACTATCAGCTCGCCGCCGCCCTGGCGATCGAGGTCGGCCGTCCAGACGTGGCGCTTTCGGTCGCCAAGCAGGCCCGCAACGAAGGCATCTGGCTGCTCGAGGAGCTGTTTCCCATGACCGGCCTGCCGGCCCACACCGAGCCGGAGCATGCTCTGGTGCTGGCGGTGATCCGCCAGGAGAGCGCCTTCGACGGCGGCGCAATCAGCCATGCCGGCGCGCGCGGCCTGATGCAGATCATGCCGGCCACCGCCAAGCGTTTGGCCCAGCAGCTCAGGATGAGCTACAGCCAGGACAAGCTGGTCAACGACCCGGCCTTCAACCTGAAGCTCGGGCGGACCTATCTGTCGCAACTCCTGAAGCGCTTCGACGGCTCCGCCGCGCTGGCGCTGGCCGCCTACAACGCCGGTCCGGGACGGGTCCAGAGCTGGATCAGGCAGAACGGCGACCCGCGCGATCAGAAGGTCGATCCGGTGCAGTGGATCGAACAGATTCCCTTTTCCGAGACCCGCAACTACGTCATGCGGGTGCTGGAGAGCCTGGTGGTCTATCGCCACCGCTTGAACAGCCAGCTGGTCGAGCTGCCGCTCACGCCCACCACGCAATAGGCCGCCGGCATGCCGCGTTCAGGGGAGTTCGAAGAGTACGCCGGCCACAGTCAGAAGACCCGTAAGTTTTGGAAGTCCTAGCGCGCCATCGAGACTCAAAAGCTCTGTGGGTGTAGTACCGTCTGGATTGAGGCTCTCAAGAACGGCAACAGGGCCACTAAGTCGAAGCCGCTTGAAATATCGAGCGCCAGATTCATCAACGGCCACAACCAACTGGCCTTCGGCCGCATTGAGAGAAGCAGAGTTATATTCAACTGAGTGTGTAATCAAAAACTGCCCTTCCAGAGCAATTGGCTCTGCACTCCGTCCTTTTATTTGAAACAGTCGGGCATCTTTAAGCGCCGCTCTCACAATAGCGGCATCACTTAAAGGTAAGATTTCATTTTCTTTATCCGATAACGGCACAAACAAAAGATGAGAGGCGAATATTGTACCCACTACTTTGCGCGGCTCTATCAGATCTAGCGGAACTATGATCGGCTGCGGCAGATCGTATGGATCGATTGCTTGGCCGGTGAGGACAGCAATCCCAGGGTTACTATCAGGAACATTGTACCGGCGGGCCAGCAATCTCTTACCTAACGCCATCACCACTAAGTTGCGCGCATTCACCGATGCATAGTTGCTGACAATGAGAAGGTCTCCAATCCCCGCGACCGGCTCCAAGGTGCCCGCTGCGAGTTGATATACCTCGTGATTCGGTAGCTTTATCGGCTCAGCTGTCTCCCATTCCTCAATTGTAACTTCTCCATCGCCCACGCGGCCATCGCTCTTGGCGGCCGCGGCCACTCCCGTTTTATAGAGGATGACATTCTTGAGCTCATTTCCTTGGCTGGCAGGCAACTCAACAACATTCTTCTCCCATGCGAACGTTCTCGGATCACCGAGATAGAGAACTTCCGTTCACCACTGTAGCCACACCCGTAGTCTTGTTTACTGCCGCTATTAGGCCTTGTTGCCCTGCGAGCTGTTCGTAGTTCACCAGGATCTGGAAAAACTGCCGCTCGTGAGTGGTGAGAAACAGTTGGGCCGCTTCCTTTTCGCCGGGCGCCTTGTTGGCCAGCGCAGTAAGCTCCTCCGCCCATTTCCGCTTGTTGCGCGGGTCGAACGTGACCTGTGGATCATCCAGAACAATGAGAGGGAAGGTATTTCCAACCAATCCTTCAAGCGTTTGTTCACGAAGAGACAGGACAAATGCCCAGAGAATCGCCCGCAGCCAGGAGGTATTGGCGAGATTCGCTCCAGCTTGATCGGACGCTGACTTAGCGTCCTTTCTGAGAGCCTCCACAAGACTTTTCTGCCCCAGCGCGACAGACTTTGATATCTCGAAAATGATTGCCTGAGCTTCCCATGCAGCAATCAGCCCCTGAAAAAGCTCTTCGTTGGCTTCTGCAACTTTGGAGCTACTTTGCTTCAGCAGATACTTGAGAAGGCGTCGTTGGCCGGGCTCGCCCAGGGTCACGGAGCTACCCTTGTGCCCTCCAAATTTCTGCCACGACAACTCAGAGCCAGACAGCAAGCGCCCTGTAGCCTCGGCAAAAGATATCGCCATGACATCCCTCCGCGCCAAGTTCTCGCCTTCTGAACCAACGTTTATCTTAAGTTGTAGCTGTCTTGGGAGCTAGCCCTCAAGCTGCAGCGTCAAGCGGCAATCGGATTTGTCTTCTTCCGTCTCGCCAGGTCCCCGTCACGTTGGAACAGGGGCCCGGCCGCTCAGGCGCTTGGCGCGGCGGCGCGCGCTTGGCAGAATGGCGCGCATGTCCAGGGCCGGCTTCCCCGACATCGCAGCCTGTGTGTTCGACGCCTACGGCACGCTGTTCGACGTCCATTCGGCGGTCGGGCGCGGCGGCGCGGCGCTCGGCGACAAGGCCGCGGCGGTCTCTGCCCTGTGGCGCCAGAAGCAGCTCGAGTACACCTGGCTGCGCAGCCTGATGGTCGCGCACGTCGATTTCTGGCAGATCACCGGCGACGGCCTGGACTATGCCCTGGCGGCGCACGGCGTCGACGACCCGGCACTGCGCGACCACCTGATGGAGCTCTACCGCAGCCTGGAGGCCTATCCGGACGTGAACGACTGTCTGATCCGGCTGCGCCAAGCCGGCAAGACCACCGCAATCCTGTCGAACGGCGCGCCCGACATGCTGCAGGCGGCGGTGGACTCGGCCGGCCTCGGCGGCCTGCTCGACGCCGTTCTGTCGGTCGAGGAGGTTGGCATCTACAAGCCTGACCCCCGTGTCTACCAGCTCGCGGTCGATCGGCTGAGCGTGCCGGCTGAACGCATCTGCTTCGTCTCCAACAACGCCTGGGACAGCCACGGCGCCGCCCACTTCGGCTTCCGGGTGGCGCGGCTCAACCGCTTCGACCAGCCGGCCGAGAAGCTGCCCGGCACCATGGCCGCAGTCATCGGCTCGCTGGCCGAGCTGCCGCCGCTGCTCAGTCTCTAGCCACAGCCGTGAGCACAACGGCCGATCCGAGTCCGGACTACCGTGAGCGTTGGATCAGCGCCCAGGACGGGCTGCAGTTGTTCCTGCGCGACTATGGCGATCCCCTGGCACCGGGGGTGCCGCTGCTCTGCCTGAGCGGCCTGGCGCGCAACTCCAGGGATTTCGTCGCCTTCGCGCGGCGCCACGCGGCGGGCCGCCGTGTGGTCTGCCCCGACTACCGGGGCCGCGGCCGGTCGAGCTACGACGAGGACTGGCGCAACTACCGGCCCGAGGTCTATCTGCGCGACATCGCGGCGCTGCTGGCGGCCTGCAACCTGCATCGCCTGGTGGTCTGCGGCACCTCGATGGGCGGATTGCTGGCGATGGGCCTGGCGGTCAGCAACCCGATCGTGCTGGCCGGCGCAATCCTGAACGACGTCGGCCCGGCCCTCGCGACCGATGCGCTCGGCCGCATCCGCGACCACGTCGCGCGCGACCGGCCGCTGCCCGACTGGGCAGCGGCAATCGACGAGGCGAAACGGCGGCACGCCGAGCTCGGCTACGGCGACGACGAGGCGAAGTGGCGCCGCTTTGCCGAGGCAACTTTCCGCGAGGCGCCTGACGGCCGGCTGCGGGTCGACTGGGACGTACGGATCGCGCGCGGCCTGAGCGGTGCCCTGCCCGACCTCTGGCCCTACTTCCGG
>JBHJOF010000384.1:0-6814 GCA_050330055.1 Kiloniellales bacterium | reverse complement strand
CATCCCCTCCGCCATCCTGCTTCGCGCTCCGCGCTTCGCAGGATTAGATGCGAACCTGGGCGTCAAGCAGGGGACTCCCGAGCTGACCGGCTAGCTTTGTCCGGCCCCGACGGCTGCGGTCTCGGCCCTCGCGGCCGGGTCCGCTCCGAGGCAAGCTCCCTCCCGCCAGAGAGGTCACAGACTTGTCGCTGGCTTTCCGCCGCCGGCCGCTGGCGATATCCCATCGGGCTCGCCCGGATCGAGCGTGCTGTCTCCAGCGGCGAGCCGGGGAACGAGGAGGATGCCATGCTTACCAGCCGCGTGCTCTGCTCTCTGGCACTACTCGGCTGCGCGGCCTGTACGCCGCTGCTCGACGCCGACTTCGACAGCTTGCCGGAAGGTACCCTTAACGACGAGGTCGTAAGCCTGCCGGGAGCGCCGGATGGCGATCGCATGATCATCCACAACCATGCGCAGATCGCCGATACGACGGACAGCGGCGACCGGACGCTCCTGATCTTCCGCAATCCCTTTATCAATGAGACCGGCAATCACAGCGAGGCCTATTTCGATCCGATCGCGGCGAGCGGCGGGGAGTCCCTCTTCTTTTCCTGGACCGGAACCATCATCCACACGCCGACGGCCGGCAGCGATAGCCCGGTGGTGGCGCTGAAGCTGCGGGACCTGGTCGACGGCGACCAGCCGAACCTCTTCTCCAAGCTGACCATCCGCTTCGGCCCGGGGAAGATCACGGCCGCGCTTCCCGCTGGCGACGAGGTTTCCATCGGCAATGGCGTGACGGGCAGTCACAAGGTCGTTCTTCGCATCGATCCGGGACCGAAGACCTATGCCTTCTTCGTCGGCGGTGACGGGGTCAGTCCGGGTAGCGGCTTCACGCATAATGGCAGCCTCGCGCCGGACACGACCATCGATCCGAACAACATCGGCTTCACCATCACCTTTGCCGACGAGATCAACGCCGGCGCCACCACCTACATCGTCAACAACGCGCTGGTATCAGTGTGGGAGCCCTAAGCAGGGCGCAAGGCTCTCGCCGGATAGCGCGCTTGCGAACCGTGGTCGGTCTTCCGGTCGCGACGCGGCCTTGACAGCCCATTGAAAAGAGCGAGCCTTCATCCTCGCCGCCGGCGAATCCGGGGGTAAGGGCTAGGCTGATATGAACCTGCTGACGGCGATGACGGTGTTCGAGCGCGTGGCGGCGCTGGGCAGCCTGTCGGCGGCGGCGCGCGACCTCGCCCTGTCGACCACGGCGGTTAGCCGGCACCTGAAGGAGCTGGAGGCCGATCTCGGCGTGCGCCTGGTCAACCGCACGACGCGCCGCCTGAGCCTGACCGAGGCGGGCCGCGACTATGCTAGCCGGGTGCGCGTGCTGCTCGACGAGCTTACCGCGCTGCAGGATTCCGCCCGCGGCCTGCACGGCGGCACGCGCGGGCTGATCCGCGTGTCCTGCTCCGCCATGCTCGGCCACACCCGCATCACCCGGCTGGTGCCGAAGTTCCTCGAGGAGAACCCGCTCGCCTCGATCGAGCTCAACCTGACCTCGCGCTACGTCGTCGGCATCGTCGAGGAGGGCTATGACGTCGCCATCCGCTTCGGCGAGCAGAGCGATTCCGCCCTGATCGCCCGCCGCCTGGGCGAGGTGCGCAACTACGTCTGCGCTGCACCCGACTATCTGCGGCGGCATCCGCGGCCGCGGCATCCCGACGACCTGGCCAAGCATTCCTTCGTGCTGAGCAACTTCGCCAAGCGCCTCGGCTCCTGGCCCTTCCGGGGGCCGGACGGTCCGATCTCGGCGACGGTCAGCGGCCGAGTCTCGAGCAACAGCATCGAGGCCGCCTATCAGATGACGCTGGCCGGCTTCGGCATCGGTAACCTGCCGAACCTGCTGGTCGACGACGCGGTGCGTAACGGCCGGCTCGAGGTGCTGCTGGACGAGTTCCGGCCGGTCTCGAGCCCGATCTACGCGCTCTATCCGCACCGCACCTACGTGCCGGCCAAGGTGCAGGCCTTCGTCGAGTTCCTGCTGCGCGAGCTTTCGGCGGATTTTGTGGCGTGATGGGCCGGGCGGAGCTGCCGGCTATTGCCACCAGACGCTGGTGTCGTAGACCGGGCCGAAGTCCTCGAGCAGGCGGTCGTCCTTGCACAGCGCGGGCTTGTCGCCGAGCGGCGTCGAGACGCCCTCCTTGAAGGCCCATTCGCCGCGCTCGCTGGCATCCGCCCGCACGTAGCTCGACAGCAGGAAGGCCCGGTCGTGGGTGGACTTGTTGGGCGCCGAGCCGTGCACGGTCAGGAGTCCCCAGACCGCCAGGTCGCCGGGCTCCAGTTCCAGGTCGACGATGCCGGCGGGGTCGATGCCGACCTTGCGCAGCTCGTCCTCGGCGGTCAGGCCCTTCATCAGGGTGCCGTCGCCTTCGTCCGAGAGACCGAGATAGTCCAGCTTGTGGCTCCTCGGCACGACCCGCAGGCAGCCGTTCTCCCGCGTCGCCCGGTCGACCGCCAGGCCGGTGGTGACCGTGGCCGCGACGATCTGCTGCGCGTCGCTCTGCTTGCGGAAGCGCAGGTCCTGGTGGAAGCGGTAGCCGGTAACGTTGGCGCCGGGCGGCTTCCAGTGGATCTGCTGGGCGATCTGCTTGATGTCCCGGCCGAGCAGGCCTTCCAGCAGAAGCAGGTAGTCGGGGTTGCGCCGGAACGCCTCGAAGTAGGCGTTGATCCAGGCGAACCAGTAGGCCTGGATCACGTACCGCCGGTCGAAGTGGCTCTCCGGCAGGATCTGGAAGCTGAGGTTGCCGTGACGGAAGGTGGCGTGATGCTTCAGGCCCTCCTCGTAGACGGCCCGGGTCTCCTGCTGCAGGCGTTGCAGCGCGTCACCCTCGACGAAGCCGCGCACCACGGCATAGCCTTCCTCGCGGTACTGCTCGTTCGCCTGTCTGGCCTGAGCCGGGGTGATCATCCTTCTCGCTCCTCGCGTCCTGTCCGACGGCCAGGAGATTAGCCGCGGGAGAGTAGATGATAAGGCGCCAAGGTCGGCAACGACTTTCCCGGAAATCGGGATAATGCCGCTTGCGGCGCTGAAACGCTTCCACCGCATCCGCGTGCGGCCGCCTAAGGTGACTGTACCCGGAGTGAAGCGGAGGGGACTGTCCCCGATGCGTGCCGGCCCGGGGACAGCCCCCTTCGGGGACAGTCCCCTTTGCCGCGTACAGCCAGCGGGTGGCTTCGCGCAGGGGACTGTCCCCGACGCGGCCTGCCGGCGCAGCTCCTCCCGCCGGCTTGTGGGGCGGGCCAAATTGGTTAGTTTCCTGTACAAGGTATCGCCGTTTCCCCGGTCGGGCCGGCGGAGACGAAGAGGGGACTAGGCCACGGGCCGAGCGGGAGTGAGATGGACGTTTCCCTGATCGAGAACTGGCGCGGCCGCAGGATCTGCGTGCTGGGCGACGTCATGCTCGACCGCTTCGTCTACGGGCGGGTCGAGCGCGTGTCGCCGGAAGGCCCCATTCCGGTCCTCCATTTCGAGTCGGAGGCGCTCATGCTCGGCGGCGCCGCCAACGTCGCACGGAACATCGTTGCGCTCGGCGGAACGGCGGTGCTCTTGGGGGTGCTGGGCCAGGACGAAGCCGGAGACCAGATCGCCGGTCCCATGATGTCGGGCAGCGGCATAGACGGGCGCTTCGTCCGCACCCCTGCCGTCCCGACCACGGTCAAGACCCGCTACGTCTCGGGCGGCCAGCAGATCATGCGCCTGGACGTCGAACGGCCGCTCGTCCCGGACGAGTCGCTGATCGACGCGCTCTGCCGCAGCTTCGCCGAGGTGGCCGAGGCGGTCGATGCCGTCGTCCTGTCCGACTACGCCAAGGGCGTGCTGGCGCCCGCGGTGATCCGGCGCGTCATCGAGCTGGCGCGACAGCGCGCGCTGCCGGTGATCGTCGACCCCAAGAGCCGCGACGTCAGCCGCTATGCCGGCGCCTCCCTGCTGGCGCCCAACGCCGCCGAGGCGGCCTTGATCACGGGCCTCGACAGCGGCACGGACGAGGCGGCAAAGGCCGCCGTCAAGGCAATCCGCGAGCGTGCCGCGGTGGCGGCCGTGGTGCTGACCCGGGGCGCTCAGGGCATGACCATCTATGATCCGGCCAGCGGCGGCGACGAGCCCTTGACCATAGCGACCGTCGCCGCAGAGGTGTTCGACGTTTCGGGCGCGGGCGACACGGTCATGGCCGCGCTGTCGCTCGCCCTGGCGGCGGGCCTGGGCGTGGCGGCCGGCGCGCAGATCGCCAACGTCGCCGCAGGCATTTCAGTCGGCAAGCGGGGCACCGCCGTGGTGCAGCGGCACGAGCTGGCGATGGCCCTGCGGCGCACCACCGGCGGTGCCGACCCGAAGATCGTCAGCAACGAGGAGGCGGCGACGATCGTCGCACATTGGCGGGAGCAGGGGTTACGCATCGGCTTCACCAACGGCTGCTTCGACCTGCTGCACCCTGGACACGTCGCCCTCCTGAAGCGCGCGCGGGAAGCCTGCGGCCGCCTGGTGGTCGCCCTCAACAGCGACGTCTCGGTGCGCCGCCTCAAGGGCGAGACGCGACCGGTACAGAACGAAGCGGCGCGTTCGGTCGTCATGGCCTCGCTCTCGAGCGTGGACCTGGTGACGCTGTTCGAGGAGGACACGCCGATTCGTCTTATCGGATCGCTGAAACCCGATTGTCTCTTCAAGGGGGCGGACTACACGGTGGAGACCGTAGTCGGAGCCGACTTCGTCCAGTCCCATGGCGGCAAGGTGATCCTGATCCCGATCGAGGAAGGCTTCAGCTCCAGCTCGATCATCTCCCGCTCGCAGGTCAGAGAGACGACGTGAGCACGCCATGTACGTGATCACCGGCGGGGCGGGCTTCATCGGCTCGAACCTGGCGGCTGCGCTGGACGAAGCCGGCGCGGAGCTGGTCATCGTCGACAGCCTCGGGTCGGGCGATCTCAAGTGGCGCAACATCGCCAAGCGCCGTCTCGTCGACCTGTTGCCGCCGAACGACGGCCTAGCCTTTCTGGATGCGAATCGCTCGAAGATCGACGGCGTCGTCCACATGGGCGCCATCTCGACCACCACGGAGACCGACGTAGACGCGATCGTCCGCAACAACTTCCGCCTCTCCGTCGATCTCTGGCAGTTCTGTGCTGCGGCTTCGATCCCCTTTGTCTATGCCTCGTCGGCGGCGACCTACGGCGATGGCCGACAGGGCTTCGAAGACCGCTTCGATGCCGGCTACCTGGCCAGCTTGCGGCCGCTCAATCCCTACGGCTGGAGCAAGCACCTCTTCGATCGTTTCGTGCAGCACAGGGTGGCGAGCGGCGCGCCCTGTCCGCCGCGCTGGGCCGGTCTCAAGTTGTTCAACGTCTACGGCCCGAACGAGTACCACAAGGAAGGCCAGCGCAGCGTCGCCGTCCAGCTGCACGAGCAGATCCGCAGCCGCGGCAGCGTTCGCCTGTTCCGCTCCGACGACCCGGACTATGCCGACGGTGAGCAGCTTCGCGATTTCGTCTGGGTCGGCGACTGCGTCGAGGTCACGCGCTGGCTGCTCGAGGATGCGAACGCGCCTTCGGGGCTGTACAACGTGGGCTCCGGCGCCGCCCGCTCGTTCCGCGAGCTGGCCGAGATCATCTTCCGCGAGCTCAATATGGAGCGGCGCATCGACTATATCGACCTGCCGGAGAACCTGGTGGGCAAGTATCAGTACTTCACCTGCGCCTCGCTCGACAGGCTGCGCGCGGCCGGCTACGCGCGACCCATGACCAGCCTGGAGGAAGGCCTGCATCTCTATGTGCGGTCCTATCTGGAGGCGGAGGATCGCTTCCGTTGAGGTCATCGCTCGCGGCCTCCGCCTGGCCCGGAAGCTGACGGGGCCTCCATGACCGATCTCGAACGGAGCGTCGCGCGCAGCGCCCGGTGGCTTCGGGACGAGGCGCTGCCGCTCTGGGGCACGCGCGGCTTCGATGCCTCATGCGCGGCCTTCGAGGAGCAGCTCGACTTCGCCGGCGACCCGGTGACCGGCGTGCCGCGGCGGCTCATGGTCCAGGCCCGCCAGATCGCCAGCTTTGCCGCGGCGGCGCTTTCCGGGCGCTATCCCGAGGGCCGCGCCCTGGCGCTGGCCGCCGGTCACGCCCTGCCCAAGCGCTACCACGCGGCGGACGGTGCCCCGGGCTGGGTCTTCTCGGTGGATCGCGCGGGCCGCGTCGTCGATCAGCGGCGCGATCTCTACGCCCACGCCTTCGTGCTCTTCGCCCTGGCCTGGCTGCTGCGGCTGGAGCGCGATCCGGCCTTCGAGCGGGAGGCGGAGGCGACGCTGGCGTTCATCGATACACACCTGTCCGACGCCGTGCACGGCGGCTATTGGGACAGCCTGCCGCGGCGCGCAATGGCTTCGGGGGCGCTGCGCCGCCAGAACCCACACATGCATCTGCTGGAGGCGCTCCTGGCCCTCTTCGAGACGACGAGGCGCGAGGACCTCCTTGTCCGCAGCCGGGCCCTGCGCGATCTCGCCGTCACGCGCTTCCTCGATGGCAAGACGGGCGCGCTGCGTGAATGCTTCGACGAGGCCTGGCGCGTCGTGCCGGCGCCGGGACAGGGCAGCGTCGAGCCCGGTCATCTCTTCGAGTGGGCCTGGCTGCTACGGCGCTACGAAGGCATGAGCGGCGACGATCAAAGCGCGCCGGTAGCGGTGATGATCGGGCTGGCCATGACGGCCGGGCTCGACCGGGACAGCGGGCGGATCGTCGACGAGATCGGCGAGGACGGGCAGGTGCGGCGCGCCTCGAGCCGCGCCTGGCCGCA
>JBHJOF010000383.1:0-11466 GCA_050330055.1 Kiloniellales bacterium | reverse complement strand
TCGTTCTTCGGCCTTTGCCCGGCGCCTTGACTTGCATCAAACCAAATTCTCTCGCGCGCGGTAATGATCCGTCGGCGTGATGAGCGGGATACCGCCGCCGGTCCGTGCCGGACAGCAGGAGAAGGACAGCATGCAGGATCCGGAGGGCGTAACGCGAGGCCAGCAGAACCGGGCGCTCGGCATGAGCACCCTGGCGTTTACCGTCTGCTTCGCGGTGTGGACCATCTTCTCCATCATCGGCGTTCGCATCAAGGACGACCTCGGACTCTCCGACACGGAGTTCGGCCTGCTGGCCGGCACACCGATCCTCACCGGTTCGCTGAGTCGCATCTTTCTCGGCATCTGGACCGACCAGTACGGCGGCCGCATCGTCTACGTCGTCACCATGGTGCTCGCCGCCATTGCCACCTTTCTGCTGTCCTATGCCACCACCTACGAGGTGATGCTGTTGGCCGCGCTCGGCGTCGGCCTCGCGGGCGGCTCCTTTGCGGTGGGCATCGCCTACGTGTCGCGCTGGTATCCGAAGGAGAAACAGGGCACCGCGCTGGGCATCTTCGGCGCCGGCAACGTCGGTGCCGCCGTCACCAAGTTCTGCGCCCCCTTCGTCCTGGTCGCATTCGGTTGGACGGTGGTGGCGCAGGTCTGGGCGGTGGCTCTTCTCTTGATGGCGATCGTCTTCTGGTTCACTACCGACGACGATCCCGTGGTGAAAGCGCGCCGGGCGTCAGGCGTCAAGGCGCCCAGCGCGTGGATGGAGCTGGAGCCGCTGCGTAACCTACAGGTCTGGCGCTTCTCGCTCTACTACTTCTTCGTCTTCGGTGCCTTTGTCGCGCTCGCCCTGTGGCTGCCGCGCTACCTCATCGGCGTCTATCAGCTCGATATCACGACCGCCGGCATGCTGGCGGCCTTCTACTCGGTACCCGCCAGCCTTTTCCGCGCCTACGGAGGCCACCTTTCCGACAAGTACGGCGCACGGGCGGTGATGTACTGGACCTTTGGCGTGTCGGTGGTCGCGACCTTCATGCTGTCCTATCCCAACACCGACTATGTCATCCACGGCATCCACGGGCCGATCTCCTTCTCGACCAGCATGGGGCTGGTGCCCTTCGTGATACTGGTCTTCGTGCTGGGCTTCTTCATGTCTCTCGGCAAGGCGGCCGTCTACAAGCATATCCCGGTCTACTATCCGGGCCACGTCGGCGCAGTCGGCGGCCTGGTGGGCCTGATCGGCGGGCTCGGCGGATTCGTCCTGCCGATCGCCTTCGGCGTCATGCTCGATCTGACCGGGGTGTGGACGAGCTGCTTCATGCTGCTGTTCGGCATCGTTGCCGTGTCGCTGATCTGGATGCACTCCGCCATCCGTCAGATGGAGCGCGCCGCCCTGCCCGGCGAGCTCGCGGCGCTGCCGCAGCTGCCGGAGATGCAGCCGATCCACGGCCGCGAGCAGGCCCAGGCCATGCGCCCGGCGATCGAGGACTGGCGGCCGGACGACGAGGCGTTCTGGCGCACCACCGGCCGCGCCATCGCCCGGCGCAACCTCTGGATCTCGGTGCCCGCGCTGCTGCTCGCCTTTGCCGTATGGATGGTGTGGTCCGTGGTGGTCGCCAAGCTGCCGGCGATCGGTTTCACCTACACGACCGACGAGCTCTTCTGGCTGGCGGCGCTGCCGGGCCTGTCGGGCGCGACGCTGCGCATCTTCTATTCCTTCATGGTGCCGATCTTCGGCGGCCGGCTGTGGACCACCATCACCACCGCGTCCCTGCTGGTGCCCGCCTTCGGCATCGGCTACGCCGTGCAGAATCCCGATACACCCTACCTGATCTTCCTGGTGCTGGCGCTGCTTTGCGGCCTCGGCGGCGGCAACTTCGCCTCGTCTATGGCCAACATCTCCTTCTTCTTCCCCAAAAAGGAAAAGGGCAACGCCCTGGCGCTCAATGCTGGCCTCGGCAATCTCGGTGTCAGCGTGATGCAGTTCGCCGTGCCGCTGGCGATCACTGCCGGCGTGTTCGGCGCGCTCGGCGGGCCCGCCCAGGAAGCCGGCGACGGCACCCGCCTCTGGCTGCAGAACGCCGGCTTCATCTGGGTGCCGTTTCTGATTGCCTCGACCATCGCCGCCTGGTTCGGCATGAACGACCGCGCCGCAGCTAAGGCCTCGTTCAAGGAGCAGTCGATCATCTTCTCCCGCCGGCACAATTGGATCATGTGCTGGCTCTACACCGGCACCTTCGGTTCCTTCATCGGCTACTCGGCCGGCTTCCCGCTGCTCGCCAAGACGCAGTTCCCGGCGGTCGACTCGCTGCAGTACGTCTTCCTGGGTCCGCTGGTCGGCGCCCTGTCGCGCGCGGCCACCGGCTGGGTGTCCGACAAGTTCGGCGGCGGGCGCGTCACCTTCTGGACCTTCCTGGTGATGATCGCCGCTGTCGTCGGCGTGCTCTACTTCCTCGGCATCAAGGAGCAGCCGGGCGCCTTCTGGGGTTTCTTCGCCATGTTCATGCTGCTGTTCTTCGCCACCGGCGTCGGCAACGCCTCCACCTTCCAGATGATTCCGGTGACGATGCGCGAGGAGATGAACCGGTTGATGCCGCGGCTCAGCCCGGCCGAGCGGGTCCGCCAGGCGGAGAAGGAAGCGGCTGCCATTATCGGCTTCACCTCGGCGATCGCCGCCTACGGCGCCTTCTTCATCCCCAAGAGCTACGGCACTTCGATCGCCATGACAGGCGGGCCGCAGGCGGCGCTCTGGGGTTTCATGGTGTTCTACGTAAGCTGCGCCGTGCTGACGTGGGCGGTCTACACCCGGCGCGGCGGCCTGCTGCATGATATCGAACATGGACAGCCGCCCATCACCCCCGCCAGCGCCACGGCAGACTGAAGGAGAGATCAAGGATGAGCCACTTACTGGACAGATTGAACTTCTTCAGCCGCAAGGCGCTCGACGAGTTCGCCGAAGGCCACGGCGTGACCACCGGCGAGGACCGCGGTTGGGAGGAGAGCTACCGCAAGCGCTGGCAGCACGACAAGATCGTGCGCTCGACCCACGGCGCCAACTGCACCGGATCGTGCTCCTGGAAGATCTACGTGAAGGGCGGCATCGTCACCTGGGAGACCCAGCAGACCGACTATCCCCGCACGCGTCCGGACCTGCCGAACCACGAGCCGCGCGGCTGCAGCCGCGGTGCCAGCTACAGCTGGTATCTCTACTCCGGCAACCGGGTCAAGTACCCCCTGGTACGCAGCCGGCTCCTGAAGCTGTGGCGCGAGGCGCGTGCGGTACAGACGCCGGTGGCGGCCTGGGCCTCCATCGTCGAGGACCCGAAGAAGCGCGCGGCCTATACCAGCAAGCGCGGCCTGGGCGGCTTCGTGCGCGCCAAGTGGGATGAGGTCAATGAGATCATCGCGTCGGCCAACGCCTATACGGCGAAGACCTACGGCCCTGACCGCATCATCGGTTTCTCGCCGATCCCGGCGATGTCGATGGTCTCCTACGCGGCGGGTTCGCGCTATCTGTCGCTGCTCGGCGGCGTGTGCATGTCTTTCTATGACTGGTACTGCGACCTGCCGCCGGCCTCGCCGCAAACCTGGGGCGAGCAGACGGACGTGCCGGAAAGCGCCGACTGGTACAACGCGGGCTTCCTAATGCTGTGGGGCTCCAACGTGCCACAGACCCGCACGCCGGACGCCCACTTCTACACGGAAGTCCGCTACAAGGGCACCAAGTCGGTGGTGGTGAGCCCGGACTACTCCGAGGCATCAAAGTTCGCCGACCTCTGGCTGCATCCCAAGCAGGGCACCGACGCGGCCCTGGCGATGGCTATGGGCCATGTCATTCTCCGCGAGTTCCATCTGGACCGGCAGGCCGAGTACTTCGAGGACTACGTCGGGCACTATACCGACATGCCGATGCTGGTGCGCCTGGAAAGGAAGGACGGCCACTACGTGCCGGGGCGCCTGCTGCGCGCCGCGGATCTCGACGGCAAGCTCGGCCAGGACAACAATCCCGAGTGGAAGACGCTCGCCATCGACGAGAAGACGGACGGCATTGTCGCCCCGCACGGCTCCGTCGGCTTCCGCTGGGGCGAACAGGGCAAATGGAACCTGGAAGAAAAGGACGCCGGCGGGCGGGACGTGAAGCTGCGCCTCAGCCTGATCCTCGACAAGGACCACGACGACGTGGTCGAGGTCGCCTTCCCATACTTCGGCAACCGCCAGCACGATCACTTCAAGGGTACCGATCACCCGGACGTGCTGCTGCGTCGCGTGCCGGTGAAGGCGGTGAAGACGGGCGAGGGCGAGGCGCTGGTCGCCACGGTCTTCGATCTCTTCGTCGCCAACTACGGCCTCGACCGCGGGCTGGGCGGCGGTCACGTCGCCAAGTCCTACGACGAGAACGTGCCCTATACGCCGGCATGGGCGGAGGCGATCACCGGCGTGCCGGCCGACCAAATCGTGACGGTGGCCCGCGAGTTCGCCGGCAACGCCGAGAAGACCCACGGCCGCTCAATGGTCATCCTCGGCGCCGGGCTCAATCACTGGTACCACATGGATATGAACTACCGGGGGATCATCAATCTCCTGGTGATGTGCGGCTGCGTCGGCCAGTCGGGTGGCGGCTGGTCGCACTACGTGGGCCAGGAGAAGCTGCGCCCGCAGACCGGCTGGCTGCCGCTCGCCTTCGCGCTCGACTGGGCGCGCCCGCCGCGGCAGATGAACTCGACCTCCTGCTTCTACGCCCACACCGACCAGTGGCGCTACGAGACCCTGGGAGTGACGGAGATACTCTCGCCGACGGCTCCCGAGGGCCCCTGGGACGGCGCCCTCATCGACTACAACATCCGCGCCGAGCGCATGGGCTGGCTGCCTTCCGCGCCGCAGCTCGAGACCAACCCGCTGGACGTCGCCAAAGCGGCCGCGGCGGCGGGCAAGGAGCCCAAGGACTACGTGGTCGAGCAGCTGAAGGCCGGCACCCTCAAGATGTCCTGCGAGGATCCGGACAATCCGGCCAACTGGCCGCGCAACCTCTTCGTCTGGCGCTCCAACCTGCTGGGGTCGTCGGGCAAGGGCCACGAGTACTTCCTGAAGCACCTGCTGGGAACCTCGCATGGCGTGCTCGGCAAGGATCTCGGCCAGGCCGGCGGCGAAAGGCCTCAGGAGGCCACGTGGCATGACGAGGCGCCGGAAGGCAAGCTCGACCTGCTGGTGACGCTCGACTTCCGCATGTCGACCACCTGCGTCTACTCGGACATCGTGCTGCCGACCGCGACTTGGTACGAGAAGAACGATCTCAACACCTCCGACATGCATCCCTTCATCCATCCGCTGACCGCCGCGGCCGACCCGGCCTGGGAGTGCCGCAGCGACTGGGAGATCTACAAGGGCATCGCCCGGAAGTTCTCCGAGGTGGCGCCGGAGGTGCTGGGCATCGAGAAGGATGTGGTCCTGGTGCCGATCCTGCACGACACGCCGGCGGAGATCGCCCAGGCGACCGATGTGAGGGACTGGAAGAAGGGCGAGGTGGAGCCGGTTCCCGGCAAGACCGTGCCGCAGATCGCTGTCGTCGAGCGCGACTACCCGAACCTCTACAGACGCTTCACCGCGCTGGGACCGCTGATGACCAAGCTCGGCAACGGCGGCAAGGGCATCGCCTGGAACACCGAGCACGAGGTCGCTGGCCTCGGCCGCCTCAACGGCGTGGTCACCGAGGAGGGTCCGACCAAAGGCCTGCCGCGCATCGAGACCGACATCGACGCCAGCGAGGTCATTCTCATGCTGGCGCCGGAGACCAATGGTGCGGTGGCGGTGAAGGCCTGGGAGGCACTCGGCAAGGCGACCGGGCGCGACCATACCCACCTGGCCGTCCCAAAAGAAGACGAGAAGATTCGCTTCCGCGACGTCGTCGCGCAGCCGCGCAAGATCATCTCCTCGCCGACCTGGTCGGGCCTGGAATCGGAGAAGGTCTGTTACAACGCCGGCTACACCAACGTGCATGAGCTGATTCCCTGGCGCACCCTGACCGGCCGCCAGCAGCTCTACCAGGACCACCTGTGGATGCGGGCCTTCGGCGAGGGCTTCTGCGTCTACCGCCCGCCGATCGACACCAAGACGGTGAAGCCGGTCATCGAGTCGAAGGGCAACGGCAACCCGCAGATCGTGCTGAACTTCATCACGCCGCACCAGAAGTGGGGTATCCACTCGACCTATACGGACAATCTGCTGATGCTGACGCTGAACCGCGGCGGCCCGGTGGTGTGGATCAGCGAGGTCGACGCGAAGAAGGCAAGCATCAAGGACAACGACTGGATCGAGGCCTACAACGTGAACGGCGCGCTGACGGCGCGGGCGGTGGTCTCGCAGCGCATGAAGGAAGGCACGATCTTCATGTACCACGCGCAAGAGAAGATCGTGAACACGCCGGGCGCGGAGACGACGGGCCAGCGCGGCGGCATCCATAACTCGGTTACCCGCGCTGTGCTGAAGCCGACACACATGATCGGCGGCTACGCCCAGCAATCCTATGGCTTCAACTACTACGGCACGGTCGGCTCCAATCGCGACGAGTTCGTCATCGTGCGCCGGCTGGACAAGGTCGACTGGCTCGAGCGGCCGGCCCGTCAGGATATGGAGGCAGCGGAATGAAGATCCGTGCGCAAATCGGCATGGTGTTGAACCTCGACAAGTGCATCGGGTGCCACACCTGCTCCGTCACCTGCAAGAACGTGTGGACCAACCGCGAGGGAATGGAATACGCCTGGTTCAACAACGTCGAGACCAAGCCCGGCATCGGCTATCCCAAGGAGTGGGAGAACCAGAAGCGCTGGAACGGCGGCTGGGTGCGCACCGGCAACGGCCGCCTCAGGCCCAAGATGGGCGCCAAGTGGCGGGTGCTGGCGAAGATCTTCGCCAACCCGGACCTGCCTGAGATCGACGACTACTACGAGCCCTTCACCTTCGACTACGAGCACCTGCAGACGGCGCCGGAGCTCGAGGCCTCGCCGACCGCCCGGCCGCGTTCGCTCATCTCGGGCGAGCGCATGGAGAAGATCGAGTGGGGACCGAACTGGGAGGAGATTCTCGGCGGCGAGTTCGAGAAGCGTTCCAAGGACGTGAACTTCGAGGGCATCGAAAAGGAGATCTACGGCGCCTTCGAGAACACCTTCATGATGTACCTGCCGCGGCTTTGCGAGCACTGCCTGAACCCGACCTGCGTGGCGGCCTGCCCGTCGGGCGCGATCTACAAGCGGGAGGAGGACGGCATCGTCCTGATAGACCAGGAGAAGTGTCGCGGCTGGCGCATGTGCGTCTCTGGCTGCCCCTACAAGAAAATCTACTACAACTGGTCGACCGGCAAGTCGGAGAAGTGCATCTTCTGCTACCCGCGCATCGAGGCGGGCCAGCCGACCGTTTGCTCGGAGACCTGCGTCGGGCGCATCCGCTATCTCGGCGTGCTGCTCTACGATGCCGATCGCATTGCCGACGCGGCCGCGACGCCGGACGCCGGCGATCTCTACCAGGCGCAGCTCGACATCTTCCTCGATCCGAACGACCCCGACGTGATCGCCCAGGCACGGCGTGACGGCGTGCCGGACTCCTGGCTGGAGGCGGCCCGCCGCTCGCCGGTGTGGAAGATGGCGATGGACTGGAAGGTGGCCTTCCCCCTGCATCCGGAATACCGCACGCTGCCCATGGTGTGGTACGTGCCGCCGCTGTCGCCGATCCAGTCGGCGGCGGAGGCCGGCAAGATCGCCTGGGAGGACGGCCTGCCGGACGTCAATGCCCTGCGCATCCCGCTGCGCTACCTCGCCAACCTCTTGACCGGCGGCAACGAGAAGCCGGTGGCCGAGGCATTGCAGAGGATGTTGGGCATGCGCGCCTACATGCGAGCGAAGACGGTCGACGGCGTGATCGACGAATCTCTGGCCAGGCGCGTCGGCCTGACCGTGGAGCGCATCGAGGAGATGTACCACGTCATGGCGATCGCCAACTACGAGGATCGCTTCGTCATCCCGACGGCGCACCGCGAGGTGAGCGAGGACGCCTACGACCTGCGTGGCTCCTGCGGCTTCAGCTTCGGCAACGGCTGCTCCGGCGGCACCAGCGAGGCTAATCTCTTCGGCGGTGGCCGCAAGAAGAAGGTGCAGACTCCGACGGAGGTGTTCTGATGGCCAAGACCTTCAAGGTGCTCTCGCTCCTGCTGACCTACCCGAACGAGGAGATTCAGGCGGCGGCCGGAGAGATGAAGCTCATTCTGGCAGCTGAGAAACTGGTACCCATGAACGTCCTGAAAGGACTCGCGGGTCTGCTCGACGAGCTTGCGCAAGGCGACCTCTACGACGTGCAGGAGCGCTATGTCCTGCTGTTCGACCGCTCGCGTTCGCTGTCGCTGCATCTCTTCGAGCACATTCATGGTGAGAGTCGCGACCGCGGCCAGGCGATGGTCGATCTTGCCGAGCACTATGCGCGGCACGGCCTACTGCCGGGCCCCGGCGAGCTGCCGGACTTCCTGCCGATGTTCCTCGAGTTCCTGTCGATGCGGCCGGTGGAGGAGGCGCGCGGGCTGCTGGGCCAACCGCTGCACGTCATCGCCGCGCTCGGCGAGCGCCTGCGCAAGCGCGGGAGCCCCTATGCCTGGGTCATGCTGGCGCTGGAGGGAATCGCCAAGGGAAAGCCGGTGCGGGACGAACTTGACGCGCTGCTGGCCGAAGCGGAGGACGATCCCGACGATCTTGCCGCCCTGGACCGCGCCTGGGAGGACCAGCCGGTCACCTTCGGGCCGGGCGCGGCAGCTGCTGGCGGCGTCGCGCCGGGCGGCGGCTGTCCGGCCGCGCGCAGTACCCTGGCGCGCATGGGCCGCCCAACCGACCCCAACGTTCACTGAGGAGCGCGTCATGGCTTCCTTCCTCAACACGCTGTTCTTCGGGATCTATCCCTACATCGCGCTGGCGGTGCTGGCGCTGGGCTCCATCATTCGCTACGACCGCGAGCCCTACACCTGGCGCTCCGGCTCCAGCCAGCTGCTGCGCCGGCGCCAGCTCATGGTGGGCTCGGTGCTGTTCCACGTCGGTGTGCTCATCGTCTTCTTCGGGCACCTGGTTGGCCTGCTGACGCCCATCGCCCTCTTCGATCTTGTCGGAATCAGCCACGGCTTCAAGCAGCTGCTGGCCATCGTGGTCGGCGGCATCGCCGGCGTCATGGCACTGGTCGGCGCCACGCTGCTGGCCCATCGCCGCTTGTTCGACCCGCGCATAAGGGCCACCTCCAGCTTCGCCGACAACGCGGTGATCCTGTTGCTCTGGCTGCAACTCGTCCTCGGCCTCGCCACCATCCCGCTGTCGCTCGGCCACCTGGACGGCGAGGAGATGGTGCGCTTCATGGCCTGGGCGCAGGGTATCTTCGTCTTCGATTTCGCCGCGTCGAGCTACATCGCCGGGGCGCACCCGATCTTCAAAGCGCATCTGTTCCTCGGTCTGACGCTCTTCCTGATCTTTCCGTTCACCCGGCTGGTGCACATGCTGAGCGTTCCGCTGCGTTACTTCTGGCGCCCCGGCTATCAGATCGTGCGCTCGCGGCGTGCCGGCCCACCCGCCGGCCGCCTCGAGGCGCCGGCCGCGGAGTAGGGTCATGCAGGCTATCCGGGTCAACGCGGTCACCATCCCGCCGGAGGCGATCCTGGCGGAGGCGCAGAACCATCCGGCACCGAGCGCCGATGCGGCGCTGACCGCCGCCGCCGAGGCGCTGGCCATCCGCGAGCTGCTGCTGCAGGAGGCGCGGCGGCTGGCGATCGCGGCGACACCGCAGTGCGACGAAGGCGGGCGTCGGGAGACCGAGGAGGACGCGCTGATCCGCGCCCTCCTGGAGGAAAACGTCACCGTGCCGGAAGCCGACGAATTCACCTGCCGGCGATACTACGACAACAATCGAAAGCGCTTCCGCAGCCCCGACCTCTTCGAGGCGGCGCACATCCTGTTGCCCGCCGCGCCCGATGACGCGGAAGCCTACGCGGCGGCACTCAGCCAGGCCGAGCGCTTCATCGCCACGCTGCAGAGAGATGCTGGCGTCTTCGCCGCCCTCGCGGCGGAGTACTCCGCCTGCTCCTCGGGGCAGAACGAGGGACGGCTCGGCCAGATCGCCCGTGGCGATACCGTTCCCGAGTTCGAGATTTTCCTCATGAACCTGGAGGAGGGGCAGCTCTGCCCCGTTCCGGTGCGCTCGCGCTATGGCGTGCACGTCCTGCGCCTCGATCGCCGCATCGAGGGCCGCGCTCTGCCCTTCGATGCCGTGCGGCAGCGCATCGCCGACTACCTGCAGGCGGCGAGTTGGCAACGTGCGATGTCGCAGTACATCCGCGTGCTCGCCGGCCGGGCGGATATCGCCGGCGTGGACCTCGGCGGCACGGAGACTCCCCTGGTTCAGTAGGGTGCGGTCCGGGAAGCGGGAGTCGCGCCGGGACGCGCTCGACCGCGAGCTTCGCTCGGCCGCCTCCACCCCGGCCCTGCGGCTGCACCCAGGGCTGAGCGGAATCTACCGCCGCGAGGTCGAGCTGCTGGAGGCGGCGCTCAACGACGAGAGCATCAAGGCCGAGTCGGCCGAAATGCTGCGCGCCCTGATCGCCCGGATCGAGCTCTTGCCGCGTGCGGACGGCGCCAGCCTGGACGCCCTTCTTTACGGAGAGCTGGCGGCGATCCCGGTCTTTTGCGCCGAGGTCGACGGCAAAAGGCGAAACTCCCCGGAACGGATGCTCCGGGGCGTCAAGTCTCGGTCGTTGCGGAGGCACGCAACCACTTACTATGTCGAACAGTTCTCACTTGGTGACGAGGGCACGCAGGCGGTTCTAGTCGTTGCGCGTATCGTCTTGCGCCTAAGGTCTAACTCGTTGGAATCATAAGGGTATAGTCAGCGATTGGAACCCTAGCTCCTCCGTGGCCGCCTTAAGAGCCGCCATGGTGATCGCGGCATAGCCGAGCCGCATTGAAGCAATAGGAACCCGGTATTTCATCGGTCAGACGACTTCCCTCATCTTGCCGTCACCTCGTGCAGCGCGGCCAGCGGCCCTTCGACAAGCTCAGGACCGGCGCGGGTCTTTGCCGAATTCCTCTGGACCACGCGCCAGAGCTGGAGCCGCAGGCGGCGGGTCGTCGCCAAGGCGGAGTGGAGCATGGGCCCCAACCCGCGGTTTGTGGTGACCTCCCTGAGGCCGGCCGACTATGGCGCCCGGACGCTCTATGAGGACCTTTGCTGCGCCCGCGGCAACATGGAGAACCGCATCAAGGAGTGCCAGCTCGACTGATAGCTTGCGGACGACCCAATGCGAGATTGAGGTCAGGAGCCAGAATTGTCCGGTCGAGAGGACACGTGGCTAAGAGGCTGTCTTGAAACTCGGCTTTGGGGTGGATGGCCGGGTTCAAATGTGATTCCAAACGGTTGTCAAAGCCTGTTTGGAGGGCCTCATGTGGACGCCGACCACCCGGCGGCAAC
>JBHJOF010000382.1:0-4425 GCA_050330055.1 Kiloniellales bacterium | reverse complement strand
CCGCCCGAGCGCAGCATCGAACAGGCCTTGGACAGTCTGCGGCAGGCGTGCCAAGCCGCGGATGCCGACTTGGCAATGCCGCTGGACGACCTCTCCCTGTGGGCATTTGATCAGCTCGCGGGAAACGGAGGCATCCCGCTGAACGTACGATTGCTGATGCCCGGCCCACGCGCGGTGCAGCTGGCGTTAGACAAGCGCCTGCAGATCGAAGCGGCGCTCGCCGTTGGTCTGCGCGTGCCACCGACTCTGATTGTCGAGCCGGGTGGATCGGCGCCTGACTGGCATCGATTTCCCTGTGTGGCAAAGCCGGCGGAGGCCGTGACGATCGAGGGCGGCCGGAGCGGCAGGGGCAAGATAATGTTATTCACGGAGGCAGATCAGTTCGCCAGCTGGTGCATGGATCAGTGCGGCGCGCCCTATCTGGTTCAGCCATTTGTCCGGGGAACCGGTGAGGGCGTATTCGGAATGGTGCGTGACGGCAGAGTTCTCGGCTGGAGCGGGCATCGCCGGCTGCGGATGATGAACCCAGCCGGTTCCGGCGCCAGCGCCTGCGAGGCACACCAGCCGGACGCGACCACGAGGCGGCAAGTGCAGGAGTTCCTGCGCGCATGCAATTGGGAAGGCATGTTCATGGTCGAGTTGCTGCGCGACGAAGCAGGGACGCTCTGGTTCATGGAGTTGAACGGCCGCCCTTGGGGCTCAATGGCACTGGCTTGCCGGCAGGGGTTCAACTATCCCGCCTGGAGCGTGAAGATGGCACTCGATCCCGGGTTCGAGCCAACTATCCCGGAGGCAATCGGCGAGCGCCGCATGCGACATCTTGGTCTCGAGATCATGCATTTGCTGTTTGTCTTGCGCGGGCCTCCGACGCGGGCGCTATCGACGGCCTGGCCCCGGCGCAGGACGGCGTTTAGAGAGGTGCTGTCATATGGCGGTCTGTCATCGTTCTACAACTTCCACCCTCGCTATCCGTGGTATTTCCTGCGAGACGCGGTGTGGCGCGTGCGGTTTCTGCTACGCGGCCGAAAGCGTTTCATGCGTCTCATGCGGCATGTGATGCGGGCAGAGATACGGCCGCACTGATTGGCTCTCCTCTCGCACTTTGCTTCATTGATGTGACCGCGACCATCGAGGGTCCGACATTGGCCGAGGACGACATCGCCATCGAGGATGGCCTCGCATCGCACAAGGTCGCCGACTTGCGCGAGGCGGCAGTCAGTTTGAGGATATTCTAGGAGTTCTGCCCGGCGGGCTGCGGCTGCCGCTTGCTGCCGCCGCTGGTGGTCGGCACCTGCTTTTGCGGCTTGCCGAACAGCCAGCCCTGGCCGAGATCGACGCCCAGGCTCTTGAGCCCGCCGGCCTGCGCCTCGGTCTCCACCATCTCGGCGATGGTCCGCACCTTCAGCTCCCGCGACAGCGAGATCATCGATCGGATGATCGCCGCGTCTTGTGAGCTGTCGAGGAACTTGTGCACGTAGGAGCCGTCGATCTTGACGAAGTCGACCGGCAGCGCCTGCATGTAGCGATAGGAGGCCGCGCCGCTGCCGAAGTCGTCCAGGCAGATAATGTGACCCTGATCGCGCAGGTTCTGCAGGATATTGCGCGCCTCCTCGAGATTCTCCAGGCGCGCCGTCTCGGTGACCTCGATCAAGAGCTCGCTGCGGTTCCCGTTCATCGTGGCCAGCAGTTGATTCAGCAGACGCACGAAGATGCCGCTGCCGAGCGAGCGTCCCGAGACGTTGACCGCCAGCTGCAGTGAGTCGCCTTGGGCCAGGCGGCCCTGGATCACCGAGATGGCGTATTGGCAGACGGCCAGGTCGAGCTCCTCGATCAGGCCGACCTGCTCGGCGAACTGGACGGTCTCCGCCGGGCGTATGGTGTCGGGGAAGCGGCTCAAGACCTCGTAGTGGTGCACCGAGCGATCGGCCAGCGTGACGATCGGCTGGAACACCATTTGAAAGTTCTGCAGTGCTACGGTCTGCTTCAGATTGGTCAGCCGGCTCGCCGTGTCCTGGACCAGGCAGTCGAAGGCCTGCGTCATCGACAGCGTATCGAGACCGGCCACGTCCTGCTCGCTGAAGGTCTGCAGCGCGTAGGCGATGACCTTGCCGATGTCCTCTACACTCATGCCTTCGCTGGCCAGGCTCATGCAGCCCTTGGCCAGGGACAGGCCGATGCCGCTCGGGTCGGCGTCCTGAGCCATTGCAACGATGGTCTCGGAGAGCCGATCCGCCGAGACCGAGGCGTCGTGTACGATGCCGTAGCGGTCGTCGGTCAGGCGGCCAACCGCGTCGCCGCCAACCGACTGGGCGCGCAGATAGGCGCCGGTCTCACTCAGCAGTTCGCTGACCGCGCTTTCACCCGCACGTTCGCGCAGCGCCTCGAGACCGCCGAACTGGAACACCGTCAGCCGGTCATCGCGTCCCTCGAAGCTGCCTTGCCGTGCGATATCCGTCGTGACATCGAAGAACTGCGCGCGGCTCCAGGTTCCTGAATCTTCGTCGCGTGCCCCGATCTCGGGGGCATTCAAGCCGCGCGCGCCCGTCATATGGGCCCCCATCAAATGTGATCGGGCCTTGACCAGCGAGACGAAGCGGCGCCGCGGCGCCGATGGCACGCTGCAGGCACCCAGGATCGCCGGCCTGCCGGCCTTGCCAAGGCGCACCGAGATGGGCTCCAGCCGACCGGCGGAGCCGAGCCGTTCCAGGGCATGACGCACTAGCTTGCGGTCGCTCGCGATGAACAGCTCGATCAGCGGCGTGCCGACCAGGGTCGAGGCGTCTCGGCCGGTGAGCTGGCTGTTGGCGCCGGCGGCATAGAGGATCGTCAAGTGCTCGTCGACCTCGAGCAGCAGTTCCGCCGCCGAGAAGGCGAAAGCGACGAAACGGTCGCGTTCCCATCGAAGGTCGTCTCGATCGGCGCTCACGGGCAAACCTTCGGCCAGCTTTTCGTACCAGGAACCTAATTCTTAGGGCCTAAAGCCTTAAGAATAACCGCACGGGCCCTAAGCCACTGCCCTACAAGGCTTTGCTGCAAACCCTGCGGCCCGCTAATCCATCAGTTGCGGCGGCGCGCGCTGTCTGTCAAGCCCTGCGGCATGGTATCGAGGCGGGCGCTGCGGGCCGGGCCAGGCGGCGGAGGCTCCCGGGGAGGCGCCGAGCGGACGTGCCGGCTTGGCAGCAAGCTCCGCGCTGCGCCGCGTGGACCGGTGGCGGCGCTTTCGCAATGCCCGGGAATGCTCTAGATACTCGCCGCCATGGCCTTCGCGCGCTCCATCGCCACGGTCGGTGGTTACACCGGCATCAGCCGGATCCTGGGCTTCGTCCGCGACATCCTGATCGCCGGGCTGGTCGGCACGGGGCCGGTGGCCGACGCCTTCTTCGTCGCCTTCCGCCTGCCCAACCTGTTCCGCCGGCTGTTCGCCGAAGGCGCCTTCAACGCCGCCTTCGTACCGCTCTTCGCCCGCCGCCTGGAACAGGAGGGAGCGCCGGCGGCCAGGCTCTTCGCGGAGCAGACGCTGTCCGTGCTGCTGACCAGCCTCCTGATCTTCACCGCCGCGGCCATGGCCGGCATGCCCTGGCTCATGTACATCCTGGCACCGGGCTTCGCGGTCGACCCGGAGAAGTTCGACCTGGCGGTGCAGCTCAGCCGCATCACCTTCCCCTGTCTGCTGTTCATGGCGCTGGTCGCGCTCCTGAGCGGCCTGCTCAACTCGCTCTATCGCTTCTCGGCGGCGGCGGCGGCGCCGATCCTGTTGAACCTCTTCTTCATCGCCGCGCTGCTGGTGATCGTGCCCTCGAGCGACCGGCCCGGGCACGTGCTGGCCTGGACCGTGGCGGCGGCCGGGGTCGGCCAGTTCCTCTTCCTCATGGTCGCCGCTTCGCGCGCCGGCATGGCGCTCCGCCTGCCAAGGCCGCGCCTGACCGAAGGCGTGCGGCGCCTGCTGCGGCTCATGGGGCCGGGCATCCTCTCGGCCGGCGCGCTGCAGATCAACATCATGGTCGGCACCATCATCGCCTCGCTGCAAGCCGGCGCCGTCTCCTATCTCTACTACGCCGACCGGGTCTATCAGCTGCCGCTGGGCCTGATCGGCATCGCCTTCGGCGTGGTGCTGCTGCCCGACCTGTCGCGCAAGCTGCGCAGCGGCGCCGACCAGGCGGCGATGCACAGCCTCAACCGCGGCCTCGAGCTGGCCCTGCTGCTCACTCTGCCGGCGACTCTGGCGCTGGTGGCGATCCCCTGGCCGATCATCGTGGTGCTGTTCGAACGCGGCGCCTTCGACCGCGCGGCGAGCGACGCCACGGCCTGGGCTCTGGCCGCCTACGCCGTTGGCCTGCCGGCCTATGTGCTGGTCAAGATCCTGCAGCCGGCCTTCTACGCCCGCGAGGACACGGTGACGCCGCTCAAGGTCGCGGTCGCCTCGGT
>JBHJOF010000381.1:0-6544 GCA_050330055.1 Kiloniellales bacterium | reverse complement strand
GGCACGAACAGCATCGAGTCGCGCTCGGCGCCTGCCTGGTGACAGCCGATGCAGAACTCGACCTGGTCCGAGCCGGCGCCGTTGGTGGTGCCGAAGATCGCGCCGTTCGGCATCACCATAGTGTAGCGCCAGTCGTCGCTGGCGTCGTAAAAGCCCTGCTGCATCTTCTCCATGATGAACAGCGGGCCGATCGCGACCTGGCCGTCGGCCTTGGCCTCGAAGCTCGGCTTGGCGAGCTGGCTGCCGGTCGGCATCGGGCCGCCCTGCTCGTAGGTGCCGTAGGCCTTCGCCCGCTCGTCGGCATAGTTCATGACGTAGCGCCCGCCGTGCGTCGCCGACTGATAGGCCTGGCTGCTGTAGGTCTGCCAGCCGCCGAAGATACCGGCGATCGCGTTGTCCGACTTGGCGTAGGCCGCCTTCATGGCGTCGAACAGGCAATCGTAGGCCGCCTTGGCCTCGGCGTCGGTCAACTCGACTGACGCCCCTGGCGCGCAGGGGCTGCAGGGGCCGCAGGGGCCGCAGGGGCTGGCCGCGGCGCAGGGATTCGCCACTGCGCAGGGGTTGCAAGGGCTGACTGCAGCGCAAGGGCTGCAGGGCTGCTTGGCCGCGCAGGGGCTGCACGGGCTGGCCGCGGCGCAGGGGCTGCACGGGCTGCAGGGACCGCACGGACTAGCCGCGGCACAGGGGCTGCAGGGACTGCAAGGGCTGCAGGGGCTCTTGGCCGCCGCAGCCTGCAAGCGTGGCACCGCGCACTCCAGGCTGACCGCGCCGCACGGACTGCAGGGACTGGCTGCGGCGCAGGGGCTGCACGGGCTGCAGGGATTGGCGACCGCGCAGGGGTTGCAGGGGCTCGCCGCAGCGCAAGGGCTGCAGGGACTGCACGGGCTCTTGGCGGCACAAGGACTACACGGATTGCAGGTCGCATAGGCCGGCGCAACCACGGCTGGCGCCTGCATGATGGCCGCACCGCCCACTGCGATGCCGGCCACCACGGCCAGCGGAATCACGGTAGACGACAGCAGTGCGCGCTTTCTTGCTTTCATAACTCCCTCCCGATCGAGCCACTATCGTGTGGGCTCGAGGCTTCCCATGGGGCTTCACTGAGCCTGCTGGTTTGGTTGTTCCACGTAAAAGCTAACGTGCTGTGAGGCTTTCGAAACTCACGTCTGCGCGAGGCCGCGCCAGCGGCGATCAAGATCGCGTGACCGGATCGCCCCCGCGGCAAACCTAGGCGGCGAAAAAGTGGGGAGCGGAAGACCGCCCCCCTAGGGACATGGTCGGGACATGGCTGAGAATAGGATCGCAGTTCCGGCTAGAAGCCGAAGTTGATGCCGACGATGCCGGCGATGCCCTCGTTATCGTTGCCGGTCTCGGTGTCCCACTTGGCGTAGAGGCCGGAGATGCTGGCCGTGATGCTGGGGCCAACCGCATAGGCGACCGCTGCCTGAACGGCATCCAACTCGTTGTCGCCCGCAACCGCCAGCGCGCCATCGACCTCGCCATGGAAGTAAAGCGCACCGATGGTCCAGGGACCGGTGCTGTAGGATAGGCCGACGTCGTAAGACTGGCCTTCCGAGGAGACTCCGGCCGCGGTGATGCGCCCTTCCGTCTCGTTCGCGTAGGAGCCGCCGAAGGTGAAGCCGGCGAAGCCGACGTTGAGACCGAAGGAGACCTGCTCCATGTCGTCGACATTGATCCCGGCCACCAAGCCGTCCGGCGCCTCGGCCCGGCGATAGCCGCCGGAGACCGCGACATCGACGCCGCCGAAGCTCTCGACGAAGTTGACGCCGACGGAGATGCCGTTGTTGTACTCGGTATCCTCGTCGGCGAAGACCGGGAAGTTCTTGCCCTCGCCGGTGAACACGACCGCCGGCTGGTAGGAGACGCCGAGCTGGAAGCCGAACATGCGCGGCGTGAAGTAGGTCAGCGTGTTCTCGTCGTTGCCGGTGTCGATGAAGGTCGAAAGGCCCGGCCCGCGGAAGCCCGCAGTGTGGCCGGCCGGCTGCGGGATGAACGAGGTGACCCAGCCGGAGTTGACCGGCACGCCGACGCTCGGCGCGGCGAAGTGCATGAGGTAGGCGGCGGTGTTCTCGGAGCCGAACAGGACGCGGCCGAAGCTGCCCTCCATGTAGCCGTAGTTCTCGTCAATCTGGTCGCCCGTCGTAAAGCTTTCGAGCTGGACGTTGACCCCGAAGGTCAGCCCGTTGTCCAGCGTGGTCTCGCCGAGAAACCAGATCTCGCCGTCGCTGAACAGGCCGGTCGGCGCGAAGTCCGTGCCGTCGTCCGGGTCGCTGTCGCCGACGGCGAAGAAGTTGTTCATGTAGCCGCCGAGGCGGAGCTTGATGCCCTCCTCGGCCTGGGCCCCGCCGGAAGCCACCAAACCGGCGGTCACCAAAGCCGTAGTTCCGAACAGCGTTTTCTTCATAGCCCCCTCTCCGAATTGGGATGTCATGAAGCACAGGCTATGACGGCGTCATAAGCCGCACTAATCACGCTTGCTCACACCGCGGGGAAGTAATCTGGCCATTTCGTGAGCGTGTCTATTCTGCAACAGCGGCTACCTCGTCGCCGCTGCCCAGAGGCGGCCGGCGGAATAGGCACTAAACCCATGCCTTACCGGACAGGATTTTTAGATCCGCGCCCACGATCGGCGTCGATAAACGCGGCGGCCGCAGCGAGTTCAAGTCGGCCGAGGCTGAGCCGTCGGGTCCAGGCCGTGAGCACGACCGATTCACCGATCCCCGGCATCGGTGTGACAATCAATCCCAACCACATGTCACAATAGAAGTCGGTCCAGTCTCTCAGCATCGCCATCACCTCTGCCGCAGGCGTATCGTAGTAGATAACGATTTGGACTCGCCTCACGGATCGGCCGCGCAGCGGAAACCGACCATGTCCAGGCTGAAATGCGGCGGATTGCCGTGGCGATAGCTGGCGCGCAGGCAGTAGGGGTTGTTGCCCCAGCCGCCACCCCGGATCGCACGCTCCTCCGGCCGGCCGGGGAAGGCGGTGGCGGTCCACTCCCAAACATTGCCCGCCATGTCCAGCACACCAAACGGCGAGGCGCCCGCCGGGTAGGAGCCGACCGGGGCGGTCTTCCGATAGCCATCCGCCGCGCTGGGCGCGCAGCATGCCACTGTGCCGAAATTGGCGCGCGCAGGCTCAGTGCCTTGGCGCGGCTCCGCGTTCCCCCACGGAAAGCGTCGCCCGTCCACACCGCGAGCGGCATATTCCCATTCCGCCTCGGTGGGCAGGCGGAGCCCGTAGTGCGCGCAATAGGCCTCCGCGTCGCGCGCCGAGACCTGCACCACGGGATGATCCGCGAGCCCCTCGATCGTCGAGCCGGCCCCGGAAGGCGCCCGCCAATGCGCCCCTGCCACCTTTCGCCAACGCCCGTCCCAGACGAAGCCTGCGCCTGCTATCTCGGCATCGGTGCGGTGGCCGGTGGCGGCGACGAAGGCGGCATACTGTCCGTTCGTGACCTCGTGTCGCATGATCCGGAAGGCGGCGACCCGCGCCTCCCGCGGCGCCTCGTTGGCCTCGCCATTGGGATCGCCCATGACGAAGACGCCGGCCGGCACCGTGAGCAAATCACTGTTGGCCGCACCGGCCGGCCCAGGTGCAGCGGCGATAAACGAGGAGAGGAGGAGTGCACCGGCGGCCAGTCTCATCGTCCGCTCCACCAGGCGCGCCAGCGGGCGACGTCGTAGCCGAAGGGCTTGCCGGTCAGCGCGGCGAGCGCGGCGATGACATCGGCCCGCAGCCATTTCGGGTCTTGCTCCTGGTCGAGCCGGCGGATCAGGGCGGCGACGATTTCTGCGCCGCCCTGGCCGATCCAGCCTACGGTGGCGATGGCGGCGATCGGCAGGTCGAAATATTTCTCGGCTCGGTTCTGCTTGCCGGAGAACGGCATGGAGTGGAGGTCAAGCGGAACGCGACCGTAGCCGTTCACCGCCATCGCGCCCAACATGTACCAGCGTGCAAGATCGGCCCGCAGGACGTGCCCGTCGGTAAATTTCTGCACGCGACCCTCGATCGCGGCCTTCGGGTAAAGCGCGGCCAGGTGCCGCCCGAGCGCCGGAGCGGAAAACCCCGCCAGGCGCTGAAAGGCGGTACGGAACCTATGGAAGCCGCCATAGATCTCAATGTCGCTGGAGACGAACCCTTCCATCTCGGCCACCGCCCCCGTCATGCCGGCCGTTGCCGCCGGGTTCGGGTGCCATCCTCGAACGCGGTTGCGGTTGCGCCAAGCGGCGGCAGCCCGATGAGCGGGCCCCAAAGTGTGCCGCCGTCTTTGTGATGGGTTCCGACGAAGACCGCCCCCGCGACGGCTCTCACCGAGATCGGCGTCTCCGCGAAGCGCTGAAGCTCCGTCCAGGCGGAGCCATCACGGCTGCGCCACAGCGTGCCGGACCCGCTGCCGCCGCTCACTGCCCAGAGATAAGTGCCGTCGAAGGCGAGGAGTCTCCGCGTCTGTCCGCTGTCGGACCAGGCGAAGAGCAGCCCGTCGTGCACCGTCAGCCCTTCTGCGCGGTCCGCCTCCGGCCAGCTCGGGTCGGCCACGAGCCGACCGTCCGTCCACTCCAGCAGTTTGCCGCCATGCCGTCCTGCGGCCGAGGCGCCGACGAAGCACCGCTCCTTAAAGGGTGCGACCGCAAAGGGTGCGACCGCTACCAGACGGCTAAAGCTCGCCTCGCCCTTCGGGTAGGTTGCCGCCAGGTGCCAGATCGTCCCGCCGTCCCTCCAGATCTGGAGCTGCCCTTCCCATCCTCCGGTGATCACGACGAGCTCGCCACGGCAGGCCGCCATGGCATGCAGGTGCATGGCGCCGCCTTCCGTCAGACGCTGCCAGCGCCAGGCCTGCCCGTCCATCACTGCGTACTCGCCCCCGCCCATGCAGAAGCGGGCATCCTCGAACGGCCAAAACAGCTTGCCGCCTGCAACGGTCGGCGCACCAGTCGGCGCCGGCCATCCTCGGTGCGCTGCTCGGCATGGCTGTCGAGAAAGGCGGCCACCTCCGATTCGACGGCCTGGGCCAGAAGCACCCGGGCGCCGCGGCGCAGCACCTCGGTCAGCGGATCTAAAAACGTCTCTGGCTGGGAAAGCTTGACAACGTTAGTCTCGGTCACGGCGTATCACTCATTCAGTGGAGAAGTGGAGGCTCGATCGCCCCCACGATACGCCGCCTCACCCCCCTCACGCCGTCACCAACTTTCACGCATAGCTCGAACCAAAATGAGCCGAGCACCTTGACGCTGGTATCAGGCCGGATTCCACGCTCAGTTCATGATGCCTTCTGGGATGCTCTCCAGGCCACCCGAAGCACTCTAGAAACCTCGAAGCGCAATGTCTCAGTGTAGGAGGATTACTCGCGCATCCTCAAGGGGGTCAGGTACCGGCCCGCCCTCCCGTCGCGCAAGGGCGTTGCCCCCATCGCGACGAGTGGGCGGCGAGACCGTGTCTTGGTCTCAGTTCGCGGAGCAGGGATTGCACGGATTGCACGGATTGCAGGGGCTACAGGGGTCGCACGGATTGCAGGGGTTACATTGCGCAATCTGCACGCCGGTATCGGCCGCGTGGCTGACTGCCACCGGCAGGGTCGCGGTACCCGCCAGGGCGGCCACGGCGCTCAGCGCCACCGCCGTCTCCATCAACTTACTGCGCTTGTCCTTCGACATGGATGATCTCCTCTCGTCCTTGCTATTGTCCTCTCGCCCCGCCGCACCATGCGTAACGGGTTTTGCATTCGGCAATCTGGGAAGCGGATGTGATGGCCGAATAAAGAAGGCATAAGGATATTGTAAAGGCCGCCCTTAGGGGGCCTTCATAACGGCAATGTGAACTTGCGGGGCCCTCATAACGGCAATGTGAACCAGACGTGAGTCTGCGCCGCATCGGCTTCGGCGCCGACGCGGCCGCCGTGCGCCTCGACCAGCTCCTTGACGATCGAGAGGCCGATGCCGGCGCCGCCGCGCTCGCGCGAGCGCGACTTGTCGGCCCGGTAGAAACGTTCGAAGATCGCCGCGGCGTCGGCCTCGCTCATGCCGCCGCTGTTGACGAAGCTGAGCTTCACGCCCTCCGGCACGCGGCGGCCCGAGATGTGGAAGCGGCCGCCCTCCGGCGTGTACTGCCAGGCGTTCTCGACCAGGTTGCGCAGCACCTGCAGCAGGCGGTCGCGGTCGCCGCGCAGCGTCACGCCGTCGAGGTCGAAATCGGTTTCGACGGCGATCTTCCGCGCCGCGAACTGCGGCGCGTTGAACTGCAGCACCTCGGCCACCAGCTCCGGCAGCACGACCGGCTCGCGCCGCAGATAGGCCTTGGCGGCCTCCGCCTTGGTGAGCTGCTGCAGGTCCTCGACCAGGCGCACCAGGCGCAGGATCTCCTTTTCCAGCATGACGAAGGTGTCCTTGCTCGGCGGCACCACCTCGTCGGCCAGGCCCTCCAGGTAGCCGCGCACGTTGGTCAGCGGCGTGCGCAGCTCGTGGGCGATGTTGGCGACCATGGTCTTGCGCTGACGGTCGACCCGCTCGAGGCTGTCGGCCAT
>JBHJOF010000380.1:0-8868 GCA_050330055.1 Kiloniellales bacterium | reverse complement strand
TGTTTTATATCAGCATGCTCCCACCTCATGCTGAGGAGCCGCGAGTCCGCAGGAGCGGGCCTCCGCCCGCAAGCGGCGTCTCGAAGCATGGGAGCAGGTCAATGATTTCGGGATTTGGTCTCAGATCTGGCGCGGCAGCAGCTCGTCCTCGTAGGGGAAGGTTGAGAGGCGCTCGATGCCGCGCTCGGTGACCAGCACCTGCTCCTCCAGCTTGACGCCCTCGCGGCCGCCGACCTCGCCGATGTAGCTCTCGACGCAGAGCGTCATGCCCGGCTCGATCACGCCGTCGTAGCCGCCGCTCTGGAGGTCCTCCAGGTAGACGCAGGCGGGATACTCGTCGCACAGGCCGACGCCGTGCGCGACCACCGAGTAGCGGTTCGGGCGGCAGCGCTCGGGCAGCTTCCAGCCGGTTTCGGCCAGCTCGCGGAAGCTCAGGCCAGGGCGGATCAGGTCCATGTTGCCGTGGATCTGCTCCCAGGCCAGGCGGTAGAGGCGGCGCTGCTCGTCGCGCGGCCGGCCCGGGCCGCAGAAAAAAGTGCGCGAGATGTCGGCGCAGTAGCCGAAGGGGCCGATCAGGTCGGTGTCGAAGCTGACCAGGTCGCCCGGCCGGATGACCCGCTCGCTGCTCTCCTGGAACCAGGGATTGGTGCGCTCGCCCGAGGCCAGCAGGCGGGTCTCGATCCACTCGCCGCCCATGGCGATGTTGACCTGGTGCAGGATCGACCAGAGCTGGTTCTCGGTCATGCCGGGCTCGAGCGCCGCCCGCATCTTCGCCATGCCGACCTCGCAGACGGCAACGGCGTGGCGCATGCAGGCGATCTCTTCCAGCGACTTCAGGCGTCGCGCCTGCTCCATCACCTCCTGGCCTTCGCAGACCGTGATGCCCTCGGCCTCCAGCGCGGCGACGCCGACCGGATCGCAGCGGTCGACGGCCAGGCGCCGGTTGCCGCCGCCGTGTGTCCGCACCAGGTCGGCCAGCTCCGCCGCCCAGCGCTTGGCCCGATCCTCAACGTGCGGACCGCCGGCGAAGTAGTACCAGCCAACCGCCAGGCGCACCTCCTGCACCGTCTCCAAGCCCTGCGACAGGTGGCCACAGTTGTGGAAGTCGAACAGCACGATCGGCCCCGTCGTCGGCACGAAGCAGTAGCGGGCCGCGTTGTGCAGGGTCCAGACCGCCATGTTGCGGCTGCCGGTGGCGTAGCGGATGTTGATCGGGTCGTAGAGCAAGCAGCCGCCATAGTCGCGGGCGCTGAGCTCGGCGCGCAGGCGCTGCAGCCGGTAGGCGCGCAGGCGCCGCATGTCGATGCCCTGCTCGCCGTCGCTCAGGCCCACGAGGGGCGGCTTGCCGACATCGCGCTCCAGGGCGTGCGACTGTGCGGCCTGCGGCGAGGTGGACTTGGACGAGAAGGAATCGGGCGACATGGACAGGCTCCAGCGACGGTGCCGGCCTCGGCCGGTTCAGCGCAGCTTCAGACCGGCGCTCCGCCCTGTCTCGCCGCCAAACGACACTGCTGATGCAGACGCGCCACGCCGGCGATCCTCATGCTTCGACTGCGCGGCGCGAAGCTATGCGCAGCGCTACAGGCTCAGCATGAGGAAACTGTGTTGCTCTAGGGATGACTCCCTAACGCCGCCAGTCAGTGCCGTCTCGGCGGCTCGCGGCTCAGGCCGCGTTGTTCGAGGGCGGCCAGATAGCTGGCCCAGCGCTCTTCCTGCTCCTCGCCCAGGGTGTAGAGGTAGGACCAGGAAAAGATGCCGGTGTCGTGCAGGTCGTCGAAGCGGATGCGCACTGCATAGTTGCCAACCGGCTCGATTGCCATGATGCCGACGTGGCGGCGGCCGGCGACGATCTGCTTCTGGCCGGGGCCGTGGCCCTGCACCTCCGCCGAGGGGCTCTCGACGCGCAGGTACTCGGCCGGATAGGAGAAGTGGACGCCGTTGTCGAAGTCGATCTCCAGCCGCCGCTCGCCCCCGACGTAGCGGATCTCGGTCGGCCAGTGTTTGCTGCCCGGGTCCTCGCTGGCGGCCATGGCGTCGCCCCGCAGTTGCCTAGTCGTCGAGCGCCCTAGTCTTCCAGAGCGCGGGCCTCGTCGGGCAGCATGATCGGGATGCCGTCGCGAATCGGATAGGCGAGCCCGGCCTGCCGGCTGATCAGTTCCTGCGCCTCGGCGTCGTACTCCAGCGGTCCCTTGGTCACCGGGCAGACCAATATTTCCAGCAGCTTGGGATCGACTCCGCTCTTTGCCGTCGTCATGGCAACTCTATCTCCCTTGTCCATTCCGCTGCCTTCAATGCCGCGCGCCGTCGCTGTGCTCGCCGTGCGAGGCCATCTGCAGGATGGTGGTCATGGTCTCGGCCCGCTCGGGCAGCGTCATGGCCTCGAGCAGCGCCTGCTTCTCCGAGGGCGCGAAGGGGCAGAGCATGGCGAGCGAGGTGACCAGGCGCTCGTCCGGCGTCTCCTCGATCGCGTCCCAGTCGCCCTTGATGCCGTGCAGCTCGAGGAACTCGGTCAGTGCCTGCAGCAGGCGTGCGCGGTCGATGCCGCGCGGATCGATCTCCAGGTCGTTGCGGAAGCGGTCGTAGAGCGGCCGCACGCGGCGGAAGCCGTCCTTCATCGACAGCTCCTCGCCCAGCTCGAAGCGGATCAGCCCGGCCAGGGTGATGAGGTAGCGGCCATCGTCGGTCTCGCTGAAGGAGACAACGCGGCCGACGCAGCCGATGCCGTAGAGCGGCGGCGGCGCGTCCTCCTCGTCCTCACAGGGCTGGATCATGCCGATCAGGCGGTCGCCCGCCAGCGCGTCGTTGACCATGCCGAGGTAGCGCGGTTCGAAGATGTTGAGCGGCAGCCGCCCGCCCGGCAGCAACAGCGCGCCGGCCAGCGGAAAGACGCGCAGGCAGTCCGGCAGCTCGTCGAAGGTGGGATCGAAGACTCCGCGGGTCATGAAAACAGCAGGGAGGACAGCCGCCGCCGCGCCGAGAGGGTCAAGGGATCGGTCGGCCCCCATGCCTCGAAGAACTTGAGCAGCTGCTTGCGCGCCGCCTCGTCGTTCCAGTCGCGCTTGCGGCGCACGATCTCCAGCAGCTCGTCGACCGCGGACTCGCGCTTGCCGTTGGCGTAGAGCGCCATGGCCAGATCGAAGCGCGCCTGGTGATCGTTGTGGTCGTGTGCCACTCGCTCCATCAGCTCCGGGATCGGCCCCGCCGCCGAGCTGGCCTCGGCGAGCTCCAGCGAGGCGGCGACCGGCTCGAACTCGCTGCGGCCGCGCAGCTCCTCGGTCAGGCTCTCGAACATCTTGCGCGCGCCGGCGGTGTCGCCCGTCGCCAGGCGGCAGCGCATCATGCCGGCGAGCGCGGCGGCGTTGTCCGGCTCGTGCTGCAGCACCTGTGCGTAGAGCGCCGAGGCGGCCGCAGGCTGGCCGCCCTCGAGCGCCGCATTGGCCTGCTCCAGCGCCTGCTCGACCGGCGAAGGTCCCAGGTTGGTGCCGGCCAGCTCGGCCAGGCGCTTGACGAAGGTCTGCAACTGGCTCTCCGGCTGGGCGCCGACAAAGCCATCGACCGGCCGGCCCTGGAAGAAGGCGTAGACCGCCGGGATCGACTGAATGCGCATCTGCGCCGCCAGCTCCTGGTTGCGGTCGACGTCGATCTTGACCAGCTTGACCGCGCCGCGCGCGTCCTTGACCGCCTTCTCCAGTGCCGGGCCCAGGGTCTTGCAGGGTCCGCACCAGGTGGCCCAGAAATCGACGATCACCGGGACCGTCATCGAGGCGTCGAGCACGTCCGCCGCGAAGGTCGCCGTGTCGACGTCCTTGATCAGGTCCCCGGCGCTGGCGGCGCCACCCTGGCTGCCGGCCGGCCCTGTGCCGATGAGTGTGTCCATAGTCCCATTCCTTGGATGCGGCTACCGCCCAATCGCTTTGTCCGGGTCAGGCTCTCCGGGACACTGTCGGGGGCGCTGGTCTCGGCGGGCCGCTGACGGTCCCGCATTCCCTTGCCAAATCTGCCCAAGAAGATGGCGGTTCATGGCGCCCGAGGCAAGGCTGTGACGGGCCGGCCCTCGCGCCACCTGCGATCAGGCGTCTCCCACGGCGTCCTTGGGGGCGTCCTTGGGGGGGTCCTCGGGGGCGTCAAGCTCGAGGAGCTGCGGCGGATGGTCCTCGGCCTCGAGGAAACGCACCAGGTCCTGCGGTTCCAGCGAGGTGGTCATGGCGTTGTCCAGCGGATGGGCATTGAGCGGTGCGATCTCCAGCAGCGCCTTGTCGAGCAGCACCTGCACCGCGCCCCCCTTGTCGTTGATCACGGCGAAGGGGGTGACCGCGCCCGGCACCACGCCCAGGTGCTTCATCAGGCGCTCGGCGCTGCCGAACGACAGCCGGCCGGAGCCGATGCGCCCGGCCAGCGCCTTGAGGTCGAGCGGCCGGTCCTCCAGGCAGGTCAGGAGCCACATGGTGCCCTTTTTGTCGCGCAGGAAGAGGTTCTTGATGTGGGCCCCTTGGATCTCGCCGCGCAGCGCCTTGGCCTGCTCCACGGTGAAGACCGGGGCGTGCATGATGGTGCTGCTCTGGATCTCCAGCTCGGCCAGCCGGCGCAGCAGGTCCGACGGGCTGGCCGGCTGGCTGCCGTCGGCCAGCAGGGCCGGGACCGCCTGGCTGGCGGCCTGCTCGGCCTCGGGCCGGCTCTGGGGGCTGCTCTCGCTCATGGCGCGCGACCCTAATGAAGCCGCGCGGCATCAGCAAGAACTCCAACAAGGGTCGGGGGCAAGCTTTGAGCAAGGATTTGCCGGCAGGATCGGCATCTTCGGGGCCGGTGCCGGGGGCCGACAACTCCCCCCTTGCAAAGCACCGCGAAAGGGTTTAAGTGCCCACTCCGAAATTGCGGTTGCATCAGCGGCCGGAGCGGCGCGGGCGTAGCTCAGGGGTAGAGCACAACCTTGCCAAGGTTGGGGTCGTGAGTTCGAATCTCATCGCCCGCTCCAGTTTCCTCATTCCCTAAATCCGTATCCTGTTGAAGCGACGCAACCGCGAGGGCGTGAGCGGGCCGTCACACACCCGCAGGCGCCCGGTCGACTTTCCGGCGCGAGCTTCATTTCACGCCTTATACCAGCGGTGCTTATTCTTGACCCGTCATCCCGTGCGCACCGCAGCACGCAGTGATGCGGTGCAGACACGGGATCCGGCGCTATCGAAGCCTTCCATCGGGAAGATCCCGGATCAGCGAAGCAGCACTGCGTGCTGCATCGCATCCGGGATGACGAGTCAGAACTAACGGCCGTTGGTATTAGACCCAGTTCTCCGCCCTTATGCCCGGCATGCGGGCGAACTCGCGCATGTTGTTGGTGACGAGGATCAGGCCCTCGCTGCGGGCGTGGCCGCCGATCTGCATGTCGTGCGCTCCGCAGGGCGTTCCCGCTCGTTGCAGCTCCGCCCGCAGCTGACCGTAGTGCGCCGCAGCCTTATCGCCGAACGGCAGCACCTCGAGGCGCGCCGCGAAATGCTCGATCGCCGTCAAGTTCTCGGCACGGCGGGCCGACTTCTCGGCGCCATAGTGCAGCTCGCCCAGCGTGATGCTCGATATGCAGAGCTGCTCGGCGAGCGCGTTGAACTTGTCCCGCAGCTCCGGCGGATAGGTTCTCATCACATAGATGCAGATGTTGGTGTCGAGCATGTAGGCGAGCATCAGAGCAGCTCGCGCTCCTCGGCGGCGGGCTGCTGGCGTTCAGCCATGAAGTCCTCGCTGACGCGTGGGCCGCTCTGGAACAATTCGTCCCATCGCTTGCCCTGGGGCACGATCACGCGGCTGCGGCCGATCTTCAGGATGTCGACCTTATGCACGGCGTCGGGAAAGGCGACTGCCTTGGGCAGCCGCACGGCCTGGCTGCGGTTGCTGGTGAACACGGTAGAGCTGGTCATGCAAACCCTATGTATATCCCACTGGGATATACATAGCCTATCCAGGCTGGAATTGCAAGGGCTTCACTTTCCGGACAGGGGCTTCGCTTCCCTGATTCATGAGGGGATTGGCGGACCATTGCCCGCACAAGACCGCGGCGCTTGAGCCCGCCAAACCCTCGGCGTGAATCGGAGAGGAAGGCCTCAGCCGCCGGCGCGGGCGCGCTGCGGGCGGGCGAGAATCTCGGAGACCAGATCCTCGATCGGCCGGCCGCTGGCCCTGGCCTCCTCCCACAGGCGGTCGGCCTCGGCGTAGTCGATGGCGCCGTAGAGCGCCATCCACAGCCGCGCCTCCTGCAGCTCGGCCGGCTTGTCCTCGGCCAGCCAGCGCGCGTAGTCCCAGGGCTCGTCATCGTGCTTGGCCTCGGCGCTGCCGATGAAGACGTGCGCCTCGACCGGCCCGGCCCCGGCGCCACTCTGCTCGATCGGCGTCACGCGCACCGGTCTGGGCTCGTAGTCGATCGACTCGTAGAACATGATGCGGTCGATGTCGCTCGGCAGCAGGCCCTCGACGATCACGCCGTCAACGGCTAGGCCCCTGGGCAGCGCCTGTGGCGCCGCCAGGTCCGCCGGGAGAATCAGGGGGTGGCTCTCGCCGCGCAGCTTGACCCGGCGATAGCCCGGCAGGACGGCGCGCGGAAAGGGCCCGGCCGGCGCCGGCCGCGCGATCACCGCCTCCAGGACGTCCCGGTCCATCAGCGTGCCGAAGAAAAAGAACCGCATGGCGCGTCACCTAAGGCCCGGGCGGGACAGGGTCAAGCATGAATCGCTCTGCCCATCCGCCGGCGCAGGGCTACGCTTTGTGCCGGCCGCCCGGCTAGAGCATTTTCAGGCGAAGTGGATGCCGGTTCGCCGTCCGAAAATGCGACCAATCAAGAAGTTATAGAGCATGATCCGATTCAATCGGATCGGATCATGCTCTAGATCAGGCCGAGCAGCGAGGCGAGGCTGAAGCCGAGCGCTGCCAGCATCACCGTGGCGCCGGCGAAGAAGCAGACGTTGCCCAGGCTGTCGAGCGGGTGGTGCTCGCTGCGGCGGCGCGCGTCGCTGCGCCGCTCGCGGCCGGCGACCAGCGTGACGTAGAAGTGGCCGAAGGGCAGCGGCAGCGACAGCCGCAGGTCGACCGGGTGGCCGACCCAGGCGTCATGCCGGGCGGCATCGCGGATCGCCTCCTGCTGGGCCGGGCTCAGCGATTGCAGGACGGCCGGCTCGATGCTGCGCATGAGCTGCTCGGCGTGGACGTCGCCCATCAGCATGCTCGGGATTCCCTTGCCACTGGCACGGCGCGGCGGTCTCTGGGCTGCCGCAAGACCCTAACGAGATCGGGGGTTTTGCGGGCCCGCCCCGGCTTTTGCCGGCCGCCGCCCGGCGCCGCAGATTTCCGGGGAACTCCACCACCAGGGCCCTTAACAAAGAGTGTAGAGCTGCGGCAATTTCCGGGCGGCGCTTGCGCCGCACGGCTATATGTTTAACCATTCGTATGCACGAGCTTCACCAATGGCTACGAAGAGCCGCACGGCCGGCGCCCGCCCCAGACACGAGCAAGCGGGCCAGAGGGGCCGGCCAATGAGGCCGACAACAGGGGGAGTTATGCCGAGCAAGGCCGAAGCGCAGCAGCGCGAGTTGATCAAGCGCGTAGCGAAAGCAGCCGGCAAGGGGCTGACGCCGTCCCAGGCCAAGCGCGCCGCGAACTTCATTCAGCTGCTCTATGCCAACGTTCCGCCGCAGGACATCCTGGGCGAAACACCAGAGAATCTCGCCGGCGCCGGCATGTCGCTGCTCGAGTTCGCGCAGCAGCGCAGCGAGGGCAGCGCCAATGTGCGGGCTTCCAACCCGCGCGGCGGCGACTGGGGCTGGCGCTCGTCCCACACGGTGATCGAGATCGTCAACGACGACATGCCGTTCCTGGTCGATTCGGTGACCTTGGCGCTTGCCGGCTATGACGGTGAGGTGCATCTGGTGATCCATCCGATCCTCGACGTCCATCGCGACAGCAAGGGCAAGATCAAGTCGGTACACGATACGCGAGAGGGACCGGCGGGCGCGCTGCGCGAATCCCTCATGCACGTCGAGATCAGCGAGCAGCCCGACAGCATGCTGGCCGAGATCGAGGAACGCCTGCGACGGGTGCTGAGCGACGTGCGCATCTCGGTCGAGGACTGGCCGAAAATGCGCCAGCGCTGCCGCGAGTTGATCTCCGAGCTCGAGAACAGCCCGCCCAAGCTGGCGGTGCGGGAGATCGCCCAGGGCGTGGAGTTTCTGCGCTGGCTCGATGACGATCACTTCACCTATCTCGGCTATCGCGAATACCACTTCCACGGAAGGGGCGCCCAGGCGGTGGCGCGGATCGACAAGAAAAGCGGCCTCGGCATCCTGCGCGACGAGACCTACTCGGTGTTCGACGGCCTGCGCTCGCTCGGCAAGCTGCCGGCCGAGGTGCGCGACTTCGTCAAGAAGCCGGTGCTGCTGCGCGTGTCCAAAGCGAACCGCCGCGCCACCGTGCACCGCCCTGTCGCCATGGACGCCATCGCAGTCAAGTCGTTCGATGCCCGTGGCAACGTGACCGGCGAGCGGCTCATCATCGGTCTTTTCACGTCCGTCGCTTACTCGCGCTCGCCGCGCGAGATTCCGCTGCTGCGCGACAAGGTCGACCAGGTGCTCGAGCGCTCCGGCTTTGCGCCGAACAGCCACGATGGCAAGGCGCTGCAGCACATCCTCGAGACCTATCCGCGCGATGAGCTGTTCCAGATCCCGGCCGAAGAGCTGCTCGAGATCACACAGGGCGTGCTGCATCTGCAGGAGCGGCATCGGGTAGCGCTCTTCGTGCGGGGCGACCCCTTCGAGCGCTATGTCTCCTGCATGATCTACGTGCCGCGCGACCGCTACGACACCACGCTGCGCGTCAAGCTGCAGGACCTCCTGG
>JBHJOF010000379.1:0-7087 GCA_050330055.1 Kiloniellales bacterium | reverse complement strand
AGAATGGAAAAGCAAGTCTCCGCCACTCCGTAACCACTGCTTTGCCCACTGCAACAAGGCCCTATAGCAGATCGCCAGTGATTAAACCGGACAGCAGTGGCGAAGGCCGACCATCCACGAGTTTGTGTCCGGCGGGGTAACTGAGCTGCACTGCACCAGATCAGTCTGTCGTAGCTGTCGGCCCAATCCGGGTTGGTACTCCGGATCAACCGCACCCGTTTACCATCCAATGATCGTGGCGGGCACCGGTTGCAGCTGCAACCAAAGAAACCCGTGGATGGTCGGCCTTCGCCGACCATGACGATTGGTGTGAACGAGCCTTGGCCGGACAGCCGTGGATGAAGCCCGGGCATACGATCGAGTGTGTGACGGCTGCTTTGAGAAAGGCCGGCTCTAACCGACTTGCACCCGTCGCCCAGCCAGCACGCCCGACTCCTCGATCACGGCGGCGATGGCCTCACTGGACTGCAGCGGCGCCATGACGTGGACGCCGGCGCAGCCGGGCGTCTCGCTGAGGCCCTGGATCAGCTCGATGCAGAGCCTGCGGCCCTCGGCCGCCGGGTCGACGGCGCGCTCGAGGCGCGCGATGACCGACTCGGGCACGTTCACGCCGCGCAGGTTCTCGTTCATCCAGCGCGCCGAGCGGGCCGTGGCGATCGGTCCGACGCCGGCCAGAATCCTGAGCCGCTCGGTCAGGCCGAAGTCGGCGAGCCGCACCAGGTAGCGCCGCGCCAGCGCCAGGTCGAAGCAGAACTGGGTCTGCACGAAGTCGGCGCCGGCCTCGGCCTTGCCTTGCAGGCTTGTCGGCCGCCAGTCGGGCGACGGGTCGAAGGGCGTATCGGCGGCGCCGATGAAGAGCCGCGGCGGCGGCTCGATCGCGCGGCCCGAGGGCAGCGTCCCCTCGTCGCGCATCCGCCGCGCCAGCGCCATCACGCCGCGAGAGTCGAGGTCGTGCACCGCCTTGGCGTCCGGCATGTCGCCAACTGGCGGATCGTCCCCGTGCAGCACCAGGATGTTGGGCACGCCCTGCGCCGCGGCGCCGATCAAATCGCCGGCCAGAGCGATGCGGTTGCGGTCGCGGCAGGTCACCTGCGCCACCGGCTCGATGCCGGCGCCGGCCAGGATCGCGGCGGCGGCGAAGCTGGAGAGCGCCGGCCGCGCCCCGGCCGCGTCGGTCACGTTGACCGCATCGGCCAGACCCCTGAGCGGCGCGGCCTTGGCCAGCAGCACCCTCGGGTCGGCCGAGAGCGACGGCGTCACCTCGGCCGTGACCGCGAAGGCGCCGGTGCTGGTAACGCGCTGCAGCTTGCCCGGCTGCGTCATCCCGCCGCTTCGCTGGGAATCGCCCGAGGTCTCGCGTCGTGAGGCGCGGTGCTCACTCGCCGCGCATCTTGCGCTGGACCGAGCCTGGCTCGAGCGAGTCGAGGTAAACCTCGGGGTTGGTCAGCATGTCCTCGATACGCGTCAGGAAGCCCTGCGCCACGGTGGAGTCGAAGTCGATCTCGCGCATGATCCGGCGCAGCGCCGAGCTGCCGTCGGGAAAGCGCTGCATCTGCGCCACGGTGTCGCGCGCCAAGCCCTCGCCGAGCTTCCAGTCGTCGGCGTAGACGCCGCTGTCGTGCGGCACGTCCCAGTAGCGCCACTGGCCCTCGGCGTCCTGGCTGATGGTCGGGAACTTCAGCCACTCCTCGATCCACCAGTCGTGGGACTTCTCGGCGGCGGCGACGGCCGCCTCCTCGTCGAACTGCACCTGCGCGTTCTGGCTGCTGGCCACCATGGTCCTCGTCCTCGCCTTGCTTCGCCGCAGGAGGCTGCCCAGCTTCCCGGGGGCCCTTGGCGCTGCGTGGAGCGGCAGGATAGCATCATCGGCAGGCTGCCACGAGGGGCAGTGGCTCATTTGATTGATTCGCGAGCTCACGGGCCGGACCATGAGCCAAGCAAGGCCGACGCGCATCCAGGTCAAGCGCAGCAAGGGCTGGCGCCTGCCGGCTCATGCGGTCTACGTCGGCCGCCCGAGCCGCTGGGGCAATCCCTTCGTGGTCGGCCGCGACGGCGACCGGGAAGCCTGCAAGGAACGCCACCGGGCGTGGATCATGGCGCCCGAGCAAGCCGCCCTGCGGGCCGAGGCCCGGGCCGAGCTGCGCGGCAAGACGCTCGCCTGCTGGTGCCGGCCCGACCAGGCCTGCCATGCCGATACCCTTCTGGAGATCGCCAACGCACCGGAAAGACCCTAGCCGCTGCCCACTGGGCGGCTTGGCGGGTATCGCCACAGGCGGGACTGGACGCTTGCCGCACTGGATTGCGCCGGGGATCGCGAAAAGGCCTGGGCGTCGGCCGCCTTTCACCCCGCTCGAGCCCCACCCCAAAGTCTAGGTAGTTAGAATATAGACTTAAATATCAGGACATTGAGCATAGATATTTAATGGGAGCTTTAACCGGCGCTTCACCTTCCGGAGCTAGTTAAGAACGGGGGTTTCATAAAGCGCGGGTCCGGCGAGGAGCTGTTCCGACCATGGCCGCCGTCAGTGAGAGACCGTGCGAGCCTGCCAAGCCGCGGGTGAAGCTGCCCCTCAGCCTGCGCCTCAAGGCCTGGTGGGAGGGCCACGAGCTCGAGGTGCGCCACAAGCCTCAGTCGAACGCGACCAGGCAGGCGCCGCCGCAGCCGGACTTCAAGCGCTGGAGCGAGCCGCACATAGAGTTCCTGCAGGCGGTCTGGGGCGAGGGCTTCCTGACGCCGGGCGGCGAGGCCGGGCTGCTGAAGCTGGTCAAGCCCTTCGGGCTCAATCCGGCCATGAGCCTGCTCGACATCGGCGCCGGCCTGGGTGGCCCGGCGCGCCTGATGACCAAGACCTTCGGCGTCTGGGTCACCGGCCTGGAACGCCGGCCGCGCCTGGCCAAGCGGGGCATGGAGCTCTCCACCAAGGCCGGCCTGGAAAAGAAGGCGCCGATCGTGCAGTTCGACCCGGAGACCTTCGACGGCAAGGCCAAGTCCTACGACTGCGTCTTCTCCAAGGAATGCTTCTTCGCAGTCGAACAGAAGGAGCGCCTGATCGAGACGATCGGCAAGCTCCTGAAGGACACCGGGCACGTGCTCTTCACCGATTTCGTGCTCGCCCGGACCGGCCTCAATTCGCCGGCCATCGAGACCTGGAAGGCGGGCGAACCGGACACGCCCCGGCCCTGGGCCATGGAGCAGTACGTCGAGGCTCTGACCGACTGCCGCCTCGAGGTCTGCATCACCGAGGACATCACGCGCGACTTCCAGCGCGCCGTGACCGAGGGTTGGGCGACATACCTCTCGGCCCTGGGCGGCGGCGAGGTCGACAAGCGCCTGGCGCCGATCCTGGTCGAGGAGGTCGAGCTCTGGACCCGGCGCATCCAGGCCCTGGAGTCCGGCGACCTCCGGGTCTGCCGCATCTATGCCGTCCGCAAGGGCGTCGGCCGCCTGATGTCCGACTGGTAGGCCGGGGTGGACGGTAGGCAGGCTACTGGCAATTGACAGGGCCCGCCGGCATGCCTATGGTCCGGCCTCTTTCGGATGGCCGCCGGCCGGAGGCGGCCCTGCTCGGGAACTGGTTTTATGAAGGTCATCAACTCCTTGCGGACCGCCAAGACGCGCGACAAGAACTGCCGCGTGGTGCGCCGCCGCGGCCGGGTCTACGTCATCAACAAGAAGAACCCGCGCTACAAGGCCCGCCAGGGCTGAGCCCCCAGGGCTGAGCCGCCCGCCCGGGCGGCCCGCAAACCTCCCTTATTCCCGTTCCCGATTAAAGTAGCGCCCAGCGGATCGGCCGTCTGTCTGGCTGGCCTGGTGCCGTTGCCAAGGACCCGGCGAGGGTCTATTACCAGACCAGCCTCCCTGCCCCCGTGACCGCCTTCTGCCGGCGGCGCCCCGTGGGGCTCTGGGCGAGGAGATGCCGATCCATGCGGATGCCGGAGCCGGATCAGTCCGTGATCGCGCGGCGGGCCCAGATCGCCGCGGCGCTGAACCAGATCGTGCCGGGCGAGGGCGTCATCTTCGATGCCGACGAGCTGCGCGCCTACGAATCCGACGGCCTGACCGCCTATCGCCAGCCGCCGCTGATCGTGGTGCTGCCAGAGACCACCGAGCAGGTCAGCCGCGTCCTCAGGTACTGCCACGACGAGCGTCTCAAGGTGGTGCCGCGTGGCGCCGGCACCTCGCTCTCCGGCGGCGCCCTGCCGCTCGCCGACGGCATCCTGCTCGGACTGGCCAAGTTCAACCGCATCCTCGAGATCGACTATGCCAACCGCTGCGTCGTGGCGCAGCCGGGCGTCACCAACCTTGGCATCACTAAGGCCGTGGAGGCGGAAGGCTTCTACTACGCGCCCGACCCCTCGAGCCAGATCGCCTGCTCGATCGGCGGCAACGTGGCCGAGAACTCCGGCGGCGTGCATTGCCTGAAATACGGCCTCACCACCAACAACCTGCTGGGCCTCGAGGTGGTGCTGATCGACGGCACGGTGCTGCGCGTCGGCGGCAAGCATCTCGATGCCGAGGCCTATGACCTGCTCGGCCTGATGACCGGCTCGGAAGGCCTGCTGGGCGTGGTCACCGAAGTGACGGTGCGCATCCTCAAGAAGCCGGAGACGGCGCGCGCCGTCCTGATCGGCTTTCCCAGCAACGAGCAGGCCGGCGACTGCGTGGCGGCGATCATAGGCGCCGGCGTCATTCCGGGCGGCATGGGGATGATGGACAAGCCGGCGATCCACGCCGCCGAGGCCTTCGTCAAGGCCGGCTATCCGCTCGACGTGGAGGCGCTCCTGATCGTCGAGCTGGACGGCCCGAGCGTCGAGGTCGATCACCTGATCGCCGAGGTCACGGCGATCGCCCAGCGCTGCGGCGCGGTCACCACGCGGGTCAGCGAGAGCGAGGAGGAGCGCCTGGCCTTCTGGGCCGGCCGCAAGGCCGCCTTTCCGGCGGTCGGCCGCATCTCGCCCGACTACTACTGCATGGACGGCACCATCCCGCGGCACCAGCTTCCCCTGGTGCTGACGCGCATGCGCGAGCTCTCCGAGCACTACGGCCTGCGCGTCGCCAACGTGTTCCACGCCGGCGACGGCAACCTGCATCCGCTGATCCTCTACGACGCCAACAAGCCGGGCGAGCTGGAAAACGCCGAGGCCTTCGGCGCCGACATCCTGAAGCTCTGTGTCGAAGTTGGCGGCGTGCTGACTGGCGAGCACGGCGTCGGCGTCGAGAAGCGCGACCTGATGGGGACGATGTTCTCCGAGGACGACCTCAAGCAGCAGCAGCGCGTCAAGTGCGCCTTCGACCCCGAGGCGCTGCTCAATCCCGGCAAGGTCTTCCCGGAGCTGCACCGCTGCGCCGAGCTTGGCCGCCTGCACGTGCATCGCGGCCAGCTGCCGCACCCCGAGCTGCCGCGCTTCTGACGCCCGGACGCCAAGCGCCGATCCTGATGCCCGAAAGCTTCGGCCCCGAGACCAGCGATCAGCTTGCCGAGGTCATCGCCTGGGCGGCCGCAGAGGAAACGCCGCTGGAGGTTATCGGCGGCGGCAGCAAGCGCGCGCTCGGACGCCCCGTGCAGGCAAGCCACGGCCTCGACCTTTCGCGTTTCACCGGCATCACGCTCTACGAGGCAGAGGAGCTGGTGCTCTCGGCCGGCGCCGCGACGCCGCTCGCCGAGATCCAGGCGGCGCTCGCCGAGCGCAGGCAGCAGCTCGCCTTCGAGCCGCTCGACCTCGGCCCGCTGTTCGGCCGGCCGGCCGGCGCCGGCACGATCGGCGGCGTGCTCGCCTGCAACCTCTCGGGGCCGCGCCGCATCAAGGCCGGCGCCGCGCGCGACCATTTCCTTGGCTTCATCGCGGTCTCCGGCCGCGGCGAGCTCTTCAAGTCCGGCGGCCGCGTGGTCAAGAACGTCACCGGCTATGACCTCGGCAAGCTGCTAGCCGGCTCCTACGGTACGCTCGCTGCCATGACGGCGGTCACCGTCAAGGTGCTGCCGGCGCCGGAGAAGACCCGCACGGTGCTGCTGTTCGGCCTCGACGACGCGACGGCCGGGCAGGCCATGACGCGGGCGCTTACCTCGATGCACGAGGTTTCCGGCGCCGCCCATCTGCCGGCCGCGGCGGCGGCCGGCTCTGCCGTCTCCTACGTGGCCGAGGCAGGTGGTAGCGTCACCGCATTGCGCGTCGAGGGTCCCGGCCCCTCGGTCGGGCATCGCTGCGCCGCCCTGCGCCGGGAGCTGGCCGACCTGGGCCAGACCGAAGAGCTGCACAGCCGAAACTCGGCGCTGCTGTGGCAGGAGCTGACGGCGCTCCGGCCGCTGGCCGAGCGGCCCGAGCTGGTGGTCTGGCGCCTGTCGCTGCCGCCCCAGGCCGGCCCCCGGGCGGTTCGTGAGATCACAGACGACTCGCCGTACCTGTACTATTATGACTGGGGGGGCGGCCTGGTCTGGCTCGGCCTGCCGGCGGATGGAGGCGTGGACGAAGGGCGTGTGCGCGCCGCCGTCGCCTCGCACGGCGGGCATGCCACTCTGGTTCGTGCGCCCGAGGCCCTGCGCGCCGCGGCTGCCGTGTTTCAGCCGCTGGAGCCGGCCAAGGCGGCTTTGACGCAGCGGATCAAGGACGGCTTCGATCCGCGCCGCGTGCTCAATCCGGGGCGCATGTACCCGGGGGTTTAAACGGAGAAGGCGGTGCCATGCTGTTGGCGCTCATCGGCCTGCTGCTGACCGTGATCTGGCTGCTCGGCGGCGTCTGGTACGTTGCCGAGGAGATCGGCTTCGAAAACCTCCTGTTCCTCCTGCCGAGCGAGTTGGGCCAGATGGCGATCGGCTTTCTGCTGCCGCTGGTCCTGCTTTGGCTCGTGCTGGGCTATCTCCACATCGGCAATCGGCTGCGCCGGCTCGAGGAGACGCTGTGGGAGATCGCGGCGGTGCGGCTGGCCCGCAGCGGCGGCGGCTCGCCGGCGCCTGACGACGAGGGCTGGCTCGACCTGGTGAGCGACGCGCCACCGGGAAGCGCGGCCGGTGCCGCTGCCGCAACGGCGGCGCCTGCGGGACCGCGTTCGCTACACTCCCTTGGCGGCACCGGCGACCCGCCTTCCCGG
>JBHJOF010000378.1:0-13735 GCA_050330055.1 Kiloniellales bacterium | reverse complement strand
GGCGCTGCAGCGCCTGGCCGGCTGCGACGCGGCCGGCCTGGCCGTGCTGCTCGGCGGCCTCGGTTTTCGGGTCACGTGGGATGGCTCGGACTTCAGCTTCGCCCCGCGTCCCGGCCGCCGGAACGGTGTCGCGTCCCCGGTGGAGAAAGCCGGAGCCAAGCGGCGCCGGCCCAAGGCGGCACAGGCGCGCAAGCGAAAACCCGACTCGGCCGACGCCATCTCTGAAGATTCACCATTTGCCAAGCTGCGCGAGCTTAAATTCGCCCGATGACGGATGACAGCCTGCGCGTCGACAAATGGCTCTGGCATGCCCGTTTCTTCAGGACGCGCAGCCTGGCGGCCAAGCTCTGCAACGCCGGCCTGCTGCGCATCGGCGGCAGCCTGGTGAGCAAGGCGCACCACAAGCTGAAGCCTGGCGACGTATTGACCTTTCCGCAGGGCCGCCACATCCGCGTGGTCAAGGTGCTGGCGCTGGCCGAGCGGCGCGGCCCGGCCGAGGAAGCGCGCAAGCTCTACGAGGACCTCAAGCCGCCGGCGCGCGACAACCGCCTGCCGCCGGGCGTGGCTACGAGCGCGCAGCGCAACCCCGGCGCCGGCCGCCCGACCAAGAAGGAGCGCCGCGCCGTCGAGCGGCTGAAGAGCGAGCCATAGAAGCATGAACCGCGCTGCAGTGCTCTGGGTCTTCGTGGCGACCGCCGCTCAAGCTCACCGTCATACGGTGCGGCTTGCTGCAGCAAGTGCATGACGGGGCTTCCGGCGCCTAAACGCCTCTTTGTTGTCATGGAAACAGCGGCAACAAACGCTGGATGCCCGGATCAAGTCCGGGCATGACATTAGTGGGTGGCCGCATGGACGCGCTGATACTAGGCGCTTTCGCCGTGCTTGACGAAAACCAGCGACAGGTTGTTGGCCGGCATCTCGATCACCTCGCGCAGGACCAGGCCGTGCGACGCCGCGAGCTCCCCCACCGCTTTTAGCTCGCGCAGGCCCCAGTCGGGGCTCTGCGTCCGCAGGCTGGCGTCGAAGGCCTCGTTGCTGGGCGCCGTGTCCCGCCCACCGCCCTTGAAGGGACCGTAGAGATAGAGCACGCCGCCTGCCGGCAGCAGGCGCGCGGTGCCGTCCATCAGGCCCTGCGCCGCCGCCCAGGGCGCGATGTGCAGCAGGTTGATGCAGACCACCGCATCGGCCGCCGTGATCGGCCAGTCGGGATCGGTCACGTCCAGCGCCAGCGGCGGCAGCAGGGTGGCACAGCCGGCGTCGCCCGCGTGCGCGGCGATGCTGCACCGCATGTCCGGGTCGGCGTCGCTCGGCTGCCATTGCAAGGGCCGCAGGCGCTGCGCAAACCAGACGGCGTGCTCGCCGCTGCCGCTCGCGACCTCGAGCACCAGGCCGTCGCGCGGCAGCACGCGTTCCAGCACGTCCAGTATCGGATAACGGTTGCGCTGGGTGGCCGGCGCGTAGAGCCGCGCGTCGAGCGGCGCCGCGGCGGTGCCGAGCGGCTCCGCGTGGGTCGGCAGCCGGCGCTCTGTCATGATCGCAGGTTAGGCCCCGCCAGGCCACCCGTCCAGCCCCGGAACAAGCGTCCTAAAGCCGCAGAATAGCTAGGGTTGCGCGCCGCGGCGCGGCCATGATACGCAATGCCGTGCTGAACCGGATCAAGGCTCTGTTCGTCGATCGCGGCGGCCGGCCGGCGGAGGGCCGGCGACACGGCGGCGACGAACTGCAGCTGGCTGCCGCCGCATTGCTGGTTGAAGCGGCGCGCATGGACGACGACATCGACGCCAGCGAACGGGCCAAGATCGCGGACCTGGTGAAGCACCGCTTTGCGTTGAGCGACGAGGAAGCCGCAACGCTTCTCGACGCTGCAGAAGAATGGGTTGCGGAATCGACGCAGCTCTTCGCCTTCACCCGCGTGGTGAACGATCGCTTCTCGTTCGAGGAGCGCGTCGAGCTGCTGGAGATGCTGTGGCAGGTGGTCTATGTCGATGGCCGCCTGCACGACCACGAAGCCAGTCTTATGCGCCGCATCGCTGGGCTGATCCACGTGCCGGACCGGGACAGCGGCGAAGCGCGCAAACGGGCCTTGGCGCGCCTCGGACTGGACGCCTGAGCGAGGCCCGCGGAGATGCCCGCTGCAATGCCTCCGCAATGTGCTGGGAGGCGAAGCCGCAGAGCGGCGCCGCAAGAGGGCCGCATGAGGAGTGTCGAGCGATGACCTATGTCGTCACGGAAGCCTGCATCAGGTGCAAGTACATGGACTGCGTGGAGGTCTGCCCGGTCGACTGCTTCTACGAGGGCGAGAACATGCTGGTCATCCACCCCGATGAATGCATCGATTGTGGCGTCTGCGAGCCGGAGTGTCCGCCGGAAGCCATCGTGCCCGACACCGATCCGCAGGCCGAGGCCTGGCTCGAGCTGAACCGGACCCAGAGCGAGACCTGGCCCAACATCACCCGCAAGGGCACGCCTCCCGCCGACGCCGACGAGCATCGCGGCGAAGCCGACAAGTACGAGAAGTACTTCTCGCCCAACCCGGGCAACACGGATCAGGGCTGACGCCGGCCCTGCGGCGCCCTATCTAACAAGCGGGCCGCCCGCGGCCCCTCCCGCGACATGGGCCGCGGAAGCGGGTCTGTTGCGTTGCAGCAGGAGTTGCTTTTTTTGTTGTAATGTAGTATAAACAATATCTTAAAGCACAGCCGGCTAGGTTCTGCTGGAACTGAACGTGAACACGGCCGAACAGCCCGAAATGGCTGACCTGGGGATTGGTCGGGGGTCCTGAGTCCGGGGGCCCGCGAGCCCTCGAAATGAGGCTTTCTTTGCCGGGTCTTGGCGTACGCGGCAGGCTGTGCCCGACAGTGTAATCAGGTGAGATGAGAGCGCAACGCATGGCCAAAGCGAAGAAAAGTGAGTACGCCGCGGGGGACTTCGTGGTCTATCCAACCCACGGAGTCGGTAAGGTTCTTGGGGTTGAGACCCAGGTGATCTCAGGCGTGAGTCTGGATCTCATCATTATCCGATTCGACAAGGACCGCATGACCCTGCGCGTGCCGGTCGCAAAGGCAGAGCAGTCTGGCCTGCGCAAGTTGTCGACTCGCAAGGTGATGGATTCCGCTTTGGCGACGTTGAAGGGCCGCAGCCGGGTCAAGCGCACCATGTGGAGCCGCCGGGCCCAGGAGTACGAGGCCAAGATCAACTCGGGCGATCCGGTGTCGATTGCCGAGGTGGTGCGCGATCTGCACCGCAACGCCGACCAGCCGGACCAGTCCTACAGCGAGCGCCAGATGTACCAGGCGGCGCTCGACCGGCTGGCCCGCGAGGTCGCGGCGCTGGAGCGGATCGACGAGACCGCGGCGGCCGAGAAGCTGGAACAGCTGCTCAAGGCCGCGTAGCCTGCCATTGGGGAGCCCCACAGGGCTCCTCCCTCCTTCCCCTGGGTCATGGGGTCCATGGTCACCCAGGCGCTTGCGCGCAGCGAGGACGGTGCCATGTCGGTGGAACGGGAGCCTGACGGCACTCGTTCATGCTGCTGTGGCTTGCGCGTTCCGGATGGGCGCAAAGACGCACAGCCAAGCCCGCGGCCCCGCGCGTCGCCAGGCCGCGGCTAGGCCACGGCAAGCCAGTCGTTCACTCGCCTGCGCGGGCGCCTGAGGAGACAGCGCCGGGGCCATGCCCGACCGCCAGAAATTTGCGAAGCTGCGCGCGGCGCGGCGCGTCTGGGCAATCGGCTCGATTCACGGCGAGGCGGAGCGGCTGGAACGGCTGCAGCGGGCGCTCTGGCCGCGGCTCGAGCCCGGCGACCGCATCGTCTATCTGGGCAACATGATCGGCCGCGGCCCGGCGGTCGCGGAAACCCTGGACACCCTGCTGCGCTTCCGCGCCGAAGCGCTGGCCCGGCCGCGTAGCTTCGCTTGCGACATCGCCTACCTGCGCGGCGGCCAGGAGGAGATGTGGCAGAAGCTGCTGCAGCTCCAGTTCGCCACCGCGCCGCGCGACGTGCTCGGCTGGATGATCGACCAGGGGGTCGGCGCTACCCTGCAGGCCTACGGCGGCAGCGTGCAGGACGCCCAGCGCGCCGCCGCCACCGGCGCCCTGATGCTGACCCGCTGGACCGGAGCGCTGCGCAGCGCCATGCAGGCCCGCCCCGGCCACTACCAGCTCCTCGCCGCCCTGCGCCGCGCCGCCTTCACCGAGGAGGGCAGCCTGCTGTTCGTCAATGCCGGTCTCGATCCCTCGCGCCCGCTGGAGGCGCAGAGCGACAGCTTCTGGTGGAGCGCCAGCGCCTTTGCCCGCATCACCGATCCCTACGGCAGCTATCGCCGCGTGGTGCGCGGCTTCGACCCGCGCCATCCGGGGCTCGAGCTCGGCGACTACACGGCGACGGTCGATGCCGGCTGCGGCTTCGGCGGGCCGCTGCTCGCCGCCTGCTTCGCCCCGAGCGGCGAGCCGGTCGACCGGATCGAGGCCTGAGCGCCACCCTGTCCCCTGACCGGCAGGCCCTGCGACCGCGGGCGGCGAGTGATCTGTCCACCGTCTGGCTGCGTATAGCTGTATAGTCATTGTGTTCTAACAGCAGGGCGGAGCTTCCATCGTGGGCCAGTCCGTACCGCCAGGCGCCCGTCGCGGCAGGAGCGATCTGATCCGCCGGGCCATGGATGCCGACCTGCTGGACCGCGAGCGGGAGCTGGTGCTGGCTCGCACCTGGCGCGACCACGACGATGTGAACGCCCTGCATGAGCTGGTCGACAGCCATCTGCGGCTGGTCGTGTCGCTGGCCACCCGTTACCGCCACTACGGCCTGGCGGTGCCCGACCTGATCCAGGAGGGTGCGGTCGGCCTGATGGAGGCGGCCATGCGCTTCGACCCGGAGCGCGAGGTGCGCTTCTCGACCTACGCCTCGTGGTGGATCCGGGCAGCCATCCAGGACTTCGTGCTGCGCAACTGGTCGATCGTGCGCAGCGGCACGACAGCGACGCAGAAGTCGCTGTTCTTCAACTTCCGGCGCCTGCGCGCCCGCATCGAGGAGACCACCGGCCAAGCGCTGAACCACGATGGCCGGGCCGAGATCGCCGATCTGCTGGCGGTCGGGCAAGGCGACGTGGAAGCCATCGAGTGGCGCTTCGCCGGCTCTGACCAGTCGCTCAATGCGCCGCTCGGCGAGACCGGCGACGGCGACTGGCAGGGCCTGCTTGCCGACGAACGGCCGAGCCCGGAGCAAGTCACGATCGCACGCCTCGATCGCGCCGCCCGCGCGCGCTGGCTGGCCGAAGCGGTCGGCAGCCTGCCGGCGCGCGAGCAGGTCATCATCCGCGCCCGCCGGCTGCGCGACGAAGGTGCGACGCTGGAAGAGCTCGGTCGCCACCTCGGCGTCAGCAAGGAACGCGTGCGCCAGCTGGAAAGCCGCGCCATGACCCGCCTGAGAACGCTGATGCAGGAGCGCGTCGAGCGCCCCCACGACCTGCTGGCCGACGCGTAAAGCAAGCGAATCTTGTCAGTCCAGCCTTGTTGTCATGCCCGGCCTTGGTCCCACGGCTATCCGGTTTCATGGGCTGGCAAGTGCCGCTTCGGCGTAGGGTTCTAGCTGTTGCGCGCTGACTGAGATCTCTTGGACAATGAATCACCCCCCCCCGCCATCATGGTCGGCCTTCGCCGACCATGACGGTTTGTGTGAACAAGCCCTAACCGGACAAGCATGAGTCAAGTCCGGCCACAACATAAAAGAAACTTGAACGCGACGATTGCTCCATCGCGCGTAACGGCACGGCGCGCTACTCCACCACGATCTTGACCGTCTGGCCCGCCTGCAGCGCCTCGCCAGGCTGCAGGCCGTTCAGCACCTGGAAGCGCCCCAGGCGATAGCTCTCGAACGGCAGGCGCTCGGCGATGGCCGACTGCGTATCGCCTGCGCGCACCCGATAGACACGAAGGCGCAGCGGCTGTATCGAAGCGGCCTCCTGCGGCGTGAGGCGGCGGAAGCTGTAGGTCGTCTCGCGCAACCCGAGCGACAGCGCAGAGGTGAGCGCCGGCGGCGTGATGAAGACGAAGCGGTAGATTGTTTCGTTATCGAAACGGATCGCCACCAGTCGCACGTCGAAAGTGCCGCCCCGCATAGTCAGTCGGGTCTGCGCCGTCGCCGCCTCGAGGCCGTTGACGGTGATGGCCTCGAGCCCGTCGAGCCGCACGTCCCGCGCCCATTCGCGGCTGATGTAACTGGTCATCGAAGCGCGGCTCGCCTTGCCGGCGCGGTCGAACAGGATGGCGCTGCCCTGCGGCCCGCGCGCCAAGACGCTGCGCCGGCCGTTGAACAGTGTGAAGTCCGGCGGCACGGAGAAGGCAAAGCCCAGGTCCGGATGCAGGAAGTCGCGACCGCGTATGACGCCTTCCTCCGGGCTGTCGCCATAGAGCATCCCGTCGATCTGCGCCAGATAGACGTCGCGCGCGATCTCCGGGTTGGCGACCGGCTTCTCCGCCGCCTCGGCGATGGCGCGCTCGATGCGGTCGACGGTGCGCGGATGGGTCTGCAGCAGGCTGAACTCGTCGGCGGCGCCCGGCTTGCCGGCCAGCGTTGCCTCGAGCCGGCTGTGCGCCTGCAGGCGCCTGAGAAAGCTGGCCATTGCGCCGGTGTCGTGGCCGGTCCGCGACAGGTAGCGCACGCCGAGCAGGTCGGCCTCGTACTCCTGCTCGCGCGAGAAACCGCGCAGCACGAGCTGCGACAGGCCGCTGGTGGCCTGCGCCGCCTGACCGCCGAGCAGAATCGCGACGCCGAGGTTGAGCGCCGTCGCCGTCATCGCGTCGCCGTAGCGCTCGGCGGCGTGGCGCGCCGTGACGTGGCCGATCTCGTGCGCCAGAACGCCGGCCACCTCGGCCTCGTTGTCGGCGAGCGTGAGCAGGCCGCGCGTGATGTAGACGTAGCCGCCGGGCAGCGCGAAGGCATTGACGATCGGCGAATTGAGAACTGTGAAGGTGAAACTACGGTCGGGCGTTTCGGAAGTGGCAACCAGCAGATTGCCGAGACTGGAGATATAGGCCTGCAGCGCCGGATCCTCGTAAGCGCCGCCGAACTGCTCGACGATCTTGGCGTGCTCCTGGAAGCCGAGCGCCGCCTCCTGCTGCTCGCTCATGCCGCCGGTGAAGATGGTGCGCCCGGTGCCCGGCGCCGTGGCGCAGCCGGCCAGCAAGAGCAGGCCGATGACCGGGCCCAGTAGACGCGCAGCTCTGCCGATCATTCCTCCAGCACCTCGATCTGCTCCGGGTGGGTGATCTCGATCATCGGCCCGTTGAAGGCCTTGAGCCAACCCCGGATGCGCAGCCGCCGGCCGTCATAGACTTCCGGATCGAGTCCTTCGGCCGCGAAGGCGCGCACCACCGCCGGCGCCAGCGTCGCGGTGAAGTCGCTGCGCCAGTCGGCGCCGAAATTTATGTAGGCACGACCGCGCACCAGCGCCACGTCGAGCGCCCGGCCCTCGACCAGCTGGAAGGTGCCGATATGGTCATTCGCGTCGTCCGGACTGCGGACGGCATAGAAGGGCTCGGCCCAGATGCCGCGGCCAGCGGCGCGCGCCGCCCGCTCCAGCGCCAGCATCTCGGCCACCAGCGCGCGGTTGTCGGCGAAGCTGTAGACCCGCGCCAGACCGCGCCGCAGCAGCTCGCCCTGCAACCACAAGCCGTCATCGCGCAGGAGATGCGCCAGGACGCGGCCGTGCCGATCGCCGCGCCGGCCGCCGAAGCGCGGTTCCACCATACGACCGAGTGCCAGCTCGGCCAGGGCCGCCTTGGCCTGGTCTGCGAGCGGCCAGGCCTCGAAGTCGGGACGGCCGAGCGGCAGCTTGGGCGCCTGCAATCCGACCAGCCGCACTTCGCGGCCGTCGTCGAGCAGCAGCGTGTCGCCGTCGACGATCTCGGTTACAGTGGCGCGACCGCCGCCCTCCAATCCGGTGAGGGATGGCTCGTCCCGTGCCGCAGCACCCGACGGCAGCGCCAGACAGAGCAGCAAGAGCAAGGCTTGCCGGAGCGCCGTTCTTCCTTTCCGGGCAGGGACGCGATGCAGGACGGTCCTCCACAGATTCCGGGCCGCGCGCCATTGGCCGCCCCGGCCCGATACTGTATAGCGGATCGCACGACGAGGCAGCGGCGGCAAGGCAATGGAGAGCAAGGCTTTGGCGGAGAACGGGCTGTTTCCGCCCATCGAGCCCTACGCGACCGGCCATCTGGCGGTCGAGGGCAAGCACGAAATCTACTGGGAGCAATGCGGCAACCCGGACGGAAAGCCGGTTGTGTTTCTGCATGGCGGGCCGGGCGCCGGCGCCTCGGCCGACCATCGGCGCTTCTTCGACCCGGCCCACTATCGCATCGTGGTGTTCGACCAGCGCGGCGCCGGCCGCTCCAATCCGCTCGGCGAGCTCGCCGACAACACCACGCCCAAGCTGGTCGCCGACATGGAGCACCTGCGCGAGGAGCTCGGCATCGCGCGCTGGATCGTATTCGGTGGCTCCTGGGGCAGCACTCTGGCGCTGGCCTATGCGCAGACCCATCCGGAACGCGTGGTGGCGCTGGCGCTGCGCGGCATCTTCCTCTGCCGCCGCTCGGAGATCGACTGGTTCCTCTACGGCATGCGTACGATCTATCCGGAGATCTGGGAGCAGTTCTCCGGCTTCCTGCCCGAAGACGAGCGCGACGACCTGCTGCACAACTATCACCGCCGCCTGGTCGATCCCGACCCGGCCGTACACATGCCGGCGGCCAAGGCCTGGAGCACCTACGAGGCGGCCTGCTCCACCCTGCTGCCCAGCCCGGAGACGGTAGCCGCCTTCGGCAGCGACCGGGTGGCGCTCGGCCTGGCGCGTATCGAGGCGCACTACTTCGTCAACGATATCTTCCTGCCGGAGAACGCCCTGCTGGAAGGCGTCGCGAAAATCCGCAAGATTCCGGCGGTGATCGTGCAGGGGCGCTATGACGTGGTCTGCCCGATCGTGACCGCCGACGAGCTGCACCGCGCCTGGCCGGAAGCCGACTACCAGATCATCCCCGACGCCGGCCATTCCGCCATGGAGCCCGGCATCCGCCGCGCCCTGGTCGCCGCCATGGAGGGCTTCAAGCGGCTGTGAGCTGGCGATAACGTCAGGCGGCAGCTGTAAACACTGTGGACAGCTTCATAGGCTTCCGCCGGTGATACGCGGCCTCGCCCTTCGACAAGCTCAGGGTGAGGCCGCTTGCGTCTGATTGTCCCCTCATCCTGAGCCTGTCGAAGGATGAGGGAATAGGCGGCCAACCAGCCCTGTCGGCTCGATCATTGCGCGCCTACGGCTTTTCCGTATGATGCTGCAAACGACAAAGAGGGGGGTCGTCCTGATGCACCGGCACTTGGCCAAGGCCCTGGCGGCCTGGGTATCCGCGACCTCGCTTGCCGCTGCGATCACGGCCGGCGCCACGCTGACCGGCGGCATCCTGGTTGGAAGTTCCGGGGCGCGCGCCCAGGATCCGCTGATGAACGACGACCCCGGCTTCATCTCGCTGGGCATCGGCGGCTACGACGTCTACCAGAACGACGACACGGCGGTCGATTTCCGCCTCGAGTACCGGCACGGCAAGCGGCTGTGGATCTTCAAGCCCTGGGCCGGCATCGAGGCGACCAGCGACGGCGCGGTCTATGGCCTGGGCGGGATACTGGTCGATCTGTTCTTCGGCCGCCGTATCGTCGTCACGCCGAGCTTCGGCGCCGGTGCTTACTTCAACGGCGACGGCAAGGACCTGGGCGGCACCATCGAGTTCCGCTCTCAGCTCGAGATCGCCTACCGCTTCAACGACCGCTCGCGGCTCGGCATAGCCCTTTCGCACATTTCGAACGCCGGCCTCGGCGACGACAACCCGGGCACCGAGATCGTCACGCTGTACTACTCGATCCCCTTCCACAAGGTCTTCCCGCCGGATTACTGACGTCCGGCTTCCTGGCGACGAAGCGCACCATCGATTGCTGGAACGCGGCTCTGGTCGAGCTCGCGACCCTGCGCGCGGAGGCCGGGCGCGCAGGCTGGGCGCAGGGACTGGGCGCAGAAACTAGGAAGCGGCGGCCTTCCTGGCGCGCGGTTTCGCGGCCGGTTGTGCGGGCGCGTCGGCCACCTCGTCGACGCGCATGGTCACCGCCATCTCGTCGGCCAGGCGGCTGACCCGATCGATGATCGCCTTGACCCGCGCCGGATCGCCAGGCGGCAGATTCTCGATCGAGTCCAGCAGACTTCCGTCGCCGGCACCGGCAGCCGCCTCGGCATCTCCTGCAGTCTCGTCGGCAGCAGCCCCAATGGCTTCGCCAGTGGCGTCCCCCGTGGTGTCCAGTAGCGGCGCCTCGATGGCGTCCGCCTCCAGTCCGGTCTCCGCGCGGGACTCCATCGCCGCTTCCAACGCGGCCACGTCGTCCGCCGTCATATCGGCCATCGTGTCCATGTCGTCGCTTGCCTCGATGCCGAGCGCTTCGGCGTCGGGCTCCTCGGCCCCGGCGGCCTCGAACGCCTCGACCATCGGGTGCTCAGCAGCGATCTGCTCGGTGTCGGGCTTTTCAGCCAAGAGCGGATCGCCATCGTCCGCTTCCGCGGCCGCGGCGACGTCGCCCAAGTCCATGTCGCTAAGGCCCATGTCGCTGGGGCCCATGTCGCTGGGGCCCATGTCGCCAAGGCTCATGTCGTCGGCGCCTTCGGCGGCGACGGCAGCCGCCACATCCTCGTCTGCCGGCGTCCGGTTCAGCGACGCGCCGTTCGCGGCGGCTTCGTCGCCGAGGGCGCCCATCTCTTCCGCCGGCGCGCCTTCCGTCGCAGTTTCGGCCAGGGACTCGTCCTGGGGCGCCCCTGCGTCAGGCGCCTCGTCCGCTGTCGACGCCTCGGCGCCCTCGGCAGCCTGGCCGCCCAGCGAAGCGAGCGCGCCGCTCAGGTTGACGACCGCATCACCGACCCGGTTCTCGCCGGCCCCCTCGATGGCGCCCAGAATCTGGTCGAGCAGCGCCTGCAGGCCCTGATTTTCGTCGCGCAGCGATTCGATGCTGGACAGATGATCCTGGTTCTCGGCCTTCAGCGCCTCGAGGGTCGCCAGCTGGCCCTGGTTCTCGTCGCGCAGCGCGTCGATAGTGGCCTGGTGCTGCTGGTTCTCGCCGCGCAGCGTCTCGATGATGGCCTGATAGTCCTCGATCTCGGCCTGCTTGCGGGCGAGCGCCGCCTCGACGCCGTTGACCAGCTCGAGAAGGCGGCCGCTCATCTGCCGCCGCTCCTCCTCGGCCTGTCCGAGATGCTCTTGCGCCGCCACGACGCGGGCGCTCAGCACCGCCAGGTCGCTCATCGCGCGTCCTCCGCTCCAACCGGTGAATGCATGGTTAAGGAATGGCACGGAATCGTTGTCAAAAGACTAACGATAATCCGTTGAATTACTTATGAACCAGCGGCGAGCCCCGCCCCGCCCGATCCGGGAGCGAGCTGCCCGGTAACCAAGCCGGCCGCGCTGGCAAGCCAAGCGCGCATTTGCTATGTCTGCCTGGGACTTCCCCTGCCAGGCGCCCGTAGCTCAGCAGGATAGAGCACCAGATTCCTAATCTGGGGGTCGCAGGTTCGAATCCTGCCGGGCGCGCCATCCTTCGCTCTTCGAGCTTCGGATGGCAGGCCACCTGGGCAAGACACGGGCGGAGTTCATGCTCGATAGCGCGCGTGAGGCGGCAGAGAATGCGCTGCTGGATCAGCGACTGTTCCTGCTGGAAGAGTCGCGCTACGCCGCGTTCGTTGCCTGCCTCGATGTGCCGGTCGAGCCAACCGAGACCTTGAGGAAAGTCCTGTCCGCTCCATCTCCTTGGGAGCGGTGAGCCACCCGACGCTTGTCAGGGCCAGCGCACCGGCCCCGCCGCTGCGGGATGCCGGCTGCGGGCAGCGTCGTTGACGGGCGTCTGCGGGTCCTTTCCGGGGTTCGCTCCAGGGCCGTCGTCCTTGGCCCAGCGCCAGGCCAGCAGCAACAGGCCCAGGCAGAGCGGCCAGAACAGGGCGAAGAGGGCGAGCCAGCCGATACGCTCGCGCCGGTACCAGGCGGGCAGCTCCCGGATGGCGGCGTGATCGGCCAGCCACGCGAAGGCTATGCCGATCGCGAGATAGGCCAGTCCCAGCCAAGCGAAGATGCTCTCGAACATGGGGCGCTCCACCCGTTGTAACGGAGCGTGCGCGCACTGCAGATGAGACATATGGGGCAAAAGTGGCAGAATTTCCGGGCCCTCTCGAATTCTTGATCTTGAACGTCGCGATCGCGTGGCCCGGGCCCTCCGGTGGTCGCCCGCCCCGTCCAGGCGGCCGCAGCTCGCAGACCGCCTGGCAGGGCGCGCCTGGGGCATTTTTTCGCTTGAATTGTTCGCGGAACGTTCCCATCTATACCTCAGGCGGACCGGGGCCGTGGCCCCGGCATCATTTTCCCTTCCGAAAAAGGCGTTCAAAAACAAGGCGAAAGTGCCGGCTTCGCCCGTGCCTGTGGGGTGCGGGGGTGGGCCGGCCGCGCGGCGGGGACCTTCATTGGAGGCCTCGGTTGAAGGCTCCAGTTGGAAGCAAGGAGAGTGCAATTGAATAATTTGGCTTGGAGCAAGAGCGGCGATCTCACCGGTTACTTCCAGGACATCCGGAAGTTCCCGCTGCTGAGCGCCGAACGCGAACAGGGGCTCGCCCGGCGCTGGCGCGACAGCGGCGACGAGGCGGCGCTGCGCGAGCTGATCGGCAGCCACCTGCGCCTGGTCGTGAAGATCGCCCGCGGCAATAGCGGCTATGGCCTGCCGCTCGACGACCTGATCGCCGAGGGCAACCTGGGCCTGATGCAGGCCGCCATGCGCTTCGATCCCGAGCGCGGCTTCCGCTTCGCGACCTACGCGAGCTGGTGGATCCGCGCCATGATCCACGAGCACGTGCTGCATTCCTGGTCGCTGGTCAAGATGGGCACCACGGCGGCGCAGAAGAAGCTGTTCTTCAATCTGCGCCGGCTGAAGAACCGGCTCGAGATGCTGGAGAGCGGCGACCTCGACGACGAGTCGGTCGCCACCATCGCCCGCACGCTGGAGGTGCCCGAGGCAGACGTGGTCGAGATGAACCGGCGCCTGTCGGGCAGCGACGTTTCGCTCAACGCGCCGACCGCGGCCGAGGACGCCAACGAGCTGCAGGACTTCCTGATCTCCGAAGACGAGACCGCCGAAGGCATCGTGGCCGAGGCCGACGAGCTCGCCAAGCGGCGCGCCCTGCTGCGCCAGGGCCTGGCGCAGCTCACGGCCCGCGAGCGCCACATCGTCAGCGAGCGGCAGCTCAGCGACGAGCCGCTCACCCTGCAGACGCTGAGCGAGCACTACGGCATTTCGCGCGAGCGGGTGCGGCAGATCGAGGCCAAGGCGCTCGACAAGCTGCGCCAGTCCGTGCTGGCCGCCGCACCGGCGGACAGCCGGCCGGCAAATGCCAACGATCAGCTTGCCGACGCGGCTTGACCGCCAGTCGACCCAGCCGTCGGGCGATACAGAACGCTAACCGAGCAACAGAAACGCCAAGGAGAGCCCATGAGCAAGGACGACGTCGTACAGTTCGCCGGCACCGTGATCGAGAAGCTGCCAAATGCCATGTTCCGGGTGCGGCTCGACAACGACCACGAGCTGATCGCCCACACCTCGGGCCGCATGCGCCGGCACCGCATCCGCATCATGGCCGGCGACCGGGTCGACGTGGAGATGACGCCCTACGACCTCTCGAAG
>JBHJOF010000377.1:0-4778 GCA_050330055.1 Kiloniellales bacterium | reverse complement strand
GCCTGCGGCCGCTGATGAAGGCCGAGGACGAGGCGACCTTCCGCGCGCTGCGCGACGGCTACCGGGCCGGCATCCCGCAGCGCTGGGGCGAAAAGGAAAGGGCCGACGCGGCGCGCCTCTACGCGATCCTGGCCGAGCTTGGCGGCGAGGCGCTGGTCGGCAAAGCCCTGCTCACACAGGGGCACGTGGTGCCGGAGGGGACCTTCTGGCCAGCCGTAAACTATTGACCTCGAGCGGGGCGATGGCGAGCTCCCTGACGCGCTGGTTTCCGCTGCTATCGCTGCTGGCCCTGGTCGCGCTCTGGCAGGCGGGGGCGTCGTTGCTCGACAGCCGGGCGCTGCCGCCGCCGCTCGCGGTGCTCGAGATCATCGTCGCCGGGCTGGCCGACGGCTCGATCGCCTATCACGTGGGCGTCACCCTGGCGCGGGTCGCGGTCAGCTTCGCCATCGCCATGCTGGTCGGCATCGCCATCGGCATTGCCATGGGGCGGTCCAAGGGCCTGGACCGTTTCTTCGATTCCTGGCTGGTGCTGTTCCTCAACATCCCGGCGCTGGTCACCATCATCCTCTGCTATGTCTGGTTCGGCCTGATCGAGGCGGCGGCGATCCTGGCCGTGGCGGTCAACAAGGTCCCCAACGTGGCGGTGACCCTGCGCGAGGGCGCCCGGGCGCTCGACCGCGACCTGCTGGAAATGGCCGAGAGCTTCCGCCTGGGCCGTGGCCGCAGCCTGCGCCACGTCGTTCTGCCGCAGCTCTATCCTTTCGTCATGGCGGCCGCGCGCTCCGGCCTGGCGCTGATCTGGAAGATCGTGCTGGTGGTCGAGCTGCTCGGCCGCAGCGACGGGGTCGGCTTCCAGCTCTACGTCTTCTTCCAGCTTTTCGACGTGGCGCAGATCTTCGCCTATGCCCTGGCCTTTATCGCCGTGGTGCAGGCGATCGAGCTGGGCCTGTTGCAGCCCCTGGAGCGCTGGGCCAACCGGTGGCGCCGGTGAGCGACCTCGACGTCCTGGTCCGCGAGAAGCGTTTCCCGGCGATCGGTGCGGCGCCGGCCCACCTGGCGCTGCAGGATGTGCGGATCACGGCGCGGCACGGCGAGCTGGTCTGCCTGCTCGGCCCCTCGGGCTGTGGCAAGACCACGCTGCTCAACATCGTGGCCGGGCTCGACCGCGACTACGACGGCCACCTGACCTTGCCCAGCGTACCGGGCCGCGCGGCGCCGGTGATCGGCTACGTCTTTCAGAGTCCCCGCCTGCTGCCCTGGCGCACGGTGCGGCAGAACGTCGAGCTGGTGCTGAGCGACGAGCAGGCGGCGAGCGGCATCGCCGACGAGCTGCTCGAGGCGGCCGGCCTGGCGCCCTTCTGCGACGCCTATCCGCAGCGCCTCTCGCTCGGCATGAGCCGGCGGGTCGCCCTGGTACGGGCCTTCGCGGTCAAGCCCGACCTGATGCTGCTCGACGAGCCCTTCGTCTCGCTCGACGAGCCCACGGCGCGGCGTCTGCGCGCGCTCCTGCTGAAGCTGTGGCAGGCGCGGCCGACCACCGCGCTCTTCGTCTCGCACAACCTGCGCGAGGCGATCTACCTGGCCGACCGCATCGTGCTCTTCTCGGCCGCGCCGGGGCGGGTGGTGGCCGACCTGCCGCTCACCCTGCCGCGCGCCGAGCGAGCCCGGCCGGGCGCCGTCGAGGCCCTGCGCGAGGAGCTGCTGCGCGAGCGGCCCGAGCTGTTCCGGGGGCTGTAGGGGACGGCCGTCCGGCAGTGCCCGATGCAGTCAGCGCGCATTGTGGAGCGCGAAGGGATAGCCGCCTGCCAGGTCGTGGGCCAGTTTGCAACGGCTGGAATTGTGCGAGGCAAAGCATTCCGACTCACTGGCCAGCCGGGGTTCGGTGCCTTGGCTCTCGACACCGGCACAGGCGGCGAGCAGGAGAAGCGCGGCTGGAACCAGCAAGCGGCAAGGGCCGAGGCATGTCATGTTGTCCTCCGTAGGGGCGCGTATGGAGACTTTCACTAGAGATGGGGCGCCAGGGATGTCGCCGTTACTCACACCTCATCAAGAGGGTGTGACGACCAACGTACGGACGACTGCCGCTTTGGCTACCGGGGGGCAAGGCTGCAGAGGCGCCAGTCGGGCCTGGTTGTCTGTTGCACGCTCTCGCCATCCGACGGACTTGCGAAGCTGTGGCGGCGAGGCCATTTCACGCTGGTTACCCGGCGGCGCCGGTGCGCTTGACACCGGCGACGGCAAGGGAGTACATGACCCGCCTCGGCCGCCCAGGATCCCTTGCGGATGCCCAGGGGGCCGAGGGCGGATGCCCTCGCTGGGGGTGTAGCTCAGTTTGGTTAGAGCGCCGGCCTGTCACGCCGGAGGCCGCGGGTTCAAGTCCCGTCACTCCCGCCATCTTCTCAGCAGGATAGCAGTATATATTAAGGTCAGACCTTAGGTCGCGTCACTGTGCTGCCTGGTCGCTGGCCGGCAGCCTGAGCGGGCGCCACTGGTCGAGGTCGGGCCGGTAGCGCGCCAGGTCGGCGTACTGGTTGAACTCGAGCACGTTGCCTTCCGGGTCGTGCGCGAAGGCGATGAAGAAGCCGGGTCGAATTTCGACTTTCTTGCCGCCGTCCAGCAGCGCCACGCCCTTGTCCTGGAGCTTGGCCAGCGCGGCGTCGAGATCCTCGACGATGAAGGTCAGATAGAACGCGTGCTCGCGCATCATGACGCCGTCGGCCTTGGGGTCCGTCTTGGCGACGGCGGCGCGCGGCGCCTTGGGCTCGACGAACTTGATACGCTCGCCGCTCGTGGTCTGCAGCCGACAGACCCGATAGCCGGCGCGCGCCAAAGGGACCGTGCGGGCGACGGCGGGCGGCACCTCGACCTGGTCGAACGGCGTGCAGCCCAACACGTCGCAATAGAAGGCGATCATGCGGTCCATGTCGGCGCAGGAGATGGCAATCTCCAGCGGTGCGGCCATCTGCATTCTTGGTCTCCCGTGCTTGATTTCATCCTGCTTTCGTCGCGGTGAATCCTCCTGTCCGGGCGCCGCGCGCTCAAGCACGAACGCTTCGCGATCGATCGAACAATGACATGTGATGGACGCGGGGCGATCGCCTCGCTACCAGTAAGGGCATAGTCTTGTCCTGTGCTCTACAAAAGCCTGTACATCAGGTATATTACTGGGGTACTATGTCCGCGCCTGGGTAGCGAGGTTGCCTGAGCGCAAGGGCGCCCAGGAAGGGGAGGAGGCGCTGGCCTGAGATGAATCGCGAACTGTCCGCGGTGGCGGAAGCCAGCGGGCTGGCGACGGCGACGGCGGAATCGGCCAAGATCCGAAGCGAGTGTTTCGTCGATCTCGATATTCCTTGTAGCACGGACACGCTGCGCCGCGCCTACGGCTACTGGCGCAGCAAGCTGCGCCCGGAGCGCCTGCCCGGTCGCCGCGACATCGACCCGCTCGACCTTCGCGGGCTCTTGCCCAGCCTGAAGCTGGTCGACGTCGAGTTGGCCAACGGTGGCCGCAGGTTCCGCTACCGGCTGATGGGCGAGAACCACGTGTCGGCGCTGGGATTCAACGCGACCGGCCGCTATGCCGACGAGATCTGGCAGATCAGCAGCGATAGCTGCGGCATCGTGGCCCGCTACGAGGCGGTCTGCGACCGTCGCCAGGCGCACTACTGGGTGCGCAGCTTCATCGACCGCAGCAAGAGCTGGCGCTACTTCGAGCGCGTGGTCATGCCGCTGGCCAGCGATGGCCGGACGGTCGACATGCTGTTCATCGCCCTGGCACCGTTGAGCAGCGACTAGCCCCGGACGACAGAGCCTCGCAGGGGCGCCGGCAGCGGCCGGGCATGTGGGCGGAGTGCGGGCGACGCAGGCATCGCGAAGCAGCAAGATATCCATGGCCGGCTTGCGGTCATGAACCCCGGGATGCGCGCTTGCGCCTTTCCGGGCCCGGCTGTTCCCACTATATTCCGCATAGGACTCGGGGGCGGGGCGGCCGGTCCGCATCTGCTGCATTGCGAAGACGGCCGCTGAGGTGCATATAGAGCCCAGCGCCCGACAGGCTATTCGGGCGCCGTTATGTGAGGGCAGCGGATGGACGCACTGTTGATGGAGTATCTGCCGATCCTGATTTTCCTCGGGATCGCGGTCGCCTTGGCAGGCGCCATGCTAGGGGCCTCCTACCTCCTGGCGCGCCAGCGGCCCGATTCGGAGAAGGTTTCGGCGTACGAGTGCGGCTTCGAGGCCTTCGACGACGCGCGCCGCAAGTTCGACGTACGCTTTTACCTGGTGGCCATCCTCTTCATCATTTTCGACCTCGAGGTCGCGTTCCTCTTCCCCTGGGCGGTGTCGCTCGGCGAAATCGGTCTATTGGGCTTCTGGTCCATGGTGGTCTTTCTGGTGGTGCTGACCGTCGGCTTCATCTACGAGTGGAAGAAGGGAGCCCTGGAATGGGAGTAAGGGCTGACAGCACGGCCCGGGCTGCGGCCCATCCGGCGCAGACTGCGCCCATGCAAGTTGGGCCGGGCCAGGACGTGGTCATCCAACGGGTCAACCAGGAGCTGGCCGATAAGGGCTTCATCGTCGCCCAGATGGACAGGCTGGCCGCCTGGGCGCAGTCCGGCTCGCTCTGGCCGATGACCTTCGGGCTCGCCTGCTGCGCGGTCGAGATGATGCATGCCGGGGCTTCGCGGCTCGATCTGGACCGCTACGGGGTGATTTTTCGGCCCTCGCCCCGGCAGTCCGACGTGATGATCGTCGCCGGCACGCTGGTCAACAAGATGGCACCG
>JBHJOF010000376.1:0-3428 GCA_050330055.1 Kiloniellales bacterium | reverse complement strand
GGTCGGCGAAGGCCACTGCTGTCCGGTTTAATTTTGTGGACGTGGTGCATGGCATTGATTCTACTGATGCCCAAGCGTTTCACGACGATTTGGACACGGATGAGGATCAACGCCATGCGACATTACAATAGCGTTTTTCACGACCTGTTGAAGCGCATTCCTTGGGGTATGTTTGAGCGGCTGGTTTGCGAGCACGGCTCGGACAAGCACGTTCGGCGCCTGTCCACCAGGAAGCAGTTCATCGCCCTGCTTTACGGCCAGCTTTCCGGAGCGGCGAGCCTGCGCGAGATCGTCGGCGGTCTGGAGAGCCATTCGGCGCGGCTGTACCACGTAGGCGGGCAGCCGGTGGCGCGCTCGACGCTGGCCGACGCCAATGCGCTGCGTCCTGCTGCGGTGTTTGCCGAGTTGTTCTCCGAGCTGGTCGGGCATGCGCAGCGCGGGCTGCGGCGCAAGGTCGGCGAGGCGACCTATCTGATCGATGCGACGAGCCTTCACCTTGGCGGGATGGGCTCAGAGTGGGCGCACTTCTCGTCGAAGCCCTGCGGGGTGAAGGCCCATGTCATTTACGATGCGGGTTCCGAGCGTCCGATCTACGCGGCGGTCACCCCGGCGCGGGTCAGCGACATCACTGCGGCGCGGACCATGCCGGTCGAGCCCGGCGCCACCTATGTCTTTGATCTTGCTTACTATGACTTCGCCTGGTGGGCCGCGCTCGACGCCGCCGGATGCCGCATCGTCACCCGCTTCAAGTCCAATACGCCGCTCACGGTGACCGCCGAGAATGATCTTCCCGAGGACAGCGACATCCTGTCCGACCGCATCGGCCTGCTGCCACAGCGCCAGGCGAGGAACCGCAGGAACCCGTTCTCCGATCCCGTGCGCGAGGTGACGGTGAAAACCAACAGCGGCAAGCTCCTGCGCATCCTCTCGAACGATCTCGATGCGCCCGCCCAGGAGATCGCCGAGCTCTACAAGCGCCGCTGGGCTATCGAGCTGTTCTTCCGATGGGTCAAGCAGACCCTCAAAATCCGGCATTTCCTCGGCACCTCGGAAAACGCCGTGCGCATCCAGATCGCTGTCGCCCTGATCGCCTATCTGCTGCTCCATATGGCCCATGCCGCGCAGAAAACCGTCACAGGCCCCCAGGCCTTTGCCCGCCTCGTGCGCGCCAATCTCATGCACCGAAAGCGCATCGACCGATTGCTCGAACCCGAGCCAACCCTCCCGCCAAACCTCAACCAGTTGGCGCTACAATGGTCATGAAATTAAACCGGACAGCAGTGGCGAAAGCCGACCATGACGGAGTGGGGGCGATTCACTGTTCAGGATTCTTCGAGCAGCGCGCAACAAGTAGGACCTATGCCGAAGCCACACTCGCCAAGGCATTGAACCGGACAGTCGTGGTCCTAGTCCGGGCATCCACTGCGCAGCCGCACCATGGATTGCCGGGTCAGGCCCGGCAATGACAGGGTTGGACATCTGAGAGTCAGCTGTCGGAACCTTAGCGCAACGGGCCACGCCATCAGCTCGTCAGCAGCTCCGTATAGCGGCGCTGCATTTCCTCGGGCTCGACCGCCTCGATGGAATGCCCGATCAGCCAGACGTAGCCGTAGGGATCGCGCAGGGTGCCGGAGCGCTCGCCGTAGAAATGGTCCTGCGGTGCGCGTACCAGCGTGGCGCCGGCGGCGACCGCCTGTTCGATCATCGCATCGGCGTCGTCGACGTGCAGGTGGATGACGAAGCTGCTCTTGGCGTCCGGCGCGGGCGCATAGCAGTCCATCTCCGGAAACTCGTCCGAGATCATCACGATGGCCACGCCGAACTGCAGCTCGGCGTGGCCGAGGCGGCCACCCGGCTCGACCAGACGGAACTTCTCGGTCGCTCCAAACGCGCGCTTGTAGAACGCGATCGCCGCATCGGCGTCCTTGGCGCGCAGATAGACGAACAGCTCGTGGATGGCCATGAGCGCCTCCTTTCACATGCATGACTTGGCCTTCTCTTGGCGCAAAATGCGGGGCCCTGTCTTGAAGGAAATTGACCTTGCGGGCTGCGGTCTCAGTTGGCGAGCGGTACGTGGCGCAGGGCCGCCGGCGCGATCCGGTGGTAGTGCCCGGGGGTGAGGCCCGAAAGTTCGAGGAATTCCCGATTGAAGTGGGACTGGTCGGCATAGCCGGCGGACAGGGCAAGCTCGGCCCAGCCGATCTCCGGGTCTGTGCTCAGGCGCCGCAAGGCGCGTCCGAAACGGAGGACGCGGGTGTAGGTCTTGGGGCCAAGTCCGACCGCCTCGCGGAATGTCCTGCTGAAGTGCCGGTGACTACAGCCGACGTCCCGCACGATGGCGCCGACGCTCCAGCAAGCCTCGAAGCGCGCCAGCGCGTGGACCACCAGCGGATTGATGCTGTGCAGCTCTGGCAGCCGCGCCGCCAGGGCAGCTTCGAAGAGCGAGAGGCGTTCGGACGGGCTTGTTGCGGCATCCAGCTGTTCGCGCAACGCGGCGACCGGCCCCGCGCCCCAGACATCCTCGAGCAGCGTGTGCCGGTACGAGAAGAGGCCGGCCGGCGCGCCGATCATGAGCTCGGCCGCGCCCGGCCGCAGCAGGGCGCCGATGCTCGGCCTCGGGGCCGAGACCTCTTTCAGATAGGGCCCCGCCCGTGCCCCGCCGATGACCGAGCCGGCGAGGCTTCGCCCGACCCGGTCGTCCTTATCCCGGAACAGGCGCAGCGGCGGGCCGGACAGCACGACGATGATGTGCAGGCTGCCGGTCGGCAGCACCAGCTCCCGCTTGGCGCCCGAGCCGGACAACTCGCGTCCGTCCGAGGCCCAGAGCAGCTCGACAAAGGGCCTGAGCGCTGGTCTTGGCGGCCGGCTGAACGGCATGACTGGCTCCGCAGCGTTCCCGCACGATGGGGCGGGGAATCATAGGGGGCGGGAGCCGGCTATGCCAGCGCGCTAGGAAAGCTCGGGTCCGCCCAGCAGGTTCTCCTGCACCGCCTCGATGTGGATCCGCATGTGGCGGCTGGCCGCCTCGGCGTCGCGGTCCTTCAAGGCCGCGACGATGGCGCTGTGATGCTGGTCGTAGCGATAGCGGCGCTCGGCCGTCACCGATCGCTTCTTCAGGTGATACCACCGGGGCTGGTTGCGCACCTCGTTGACCGCCTCGCAGTAGTCGAACAGCACGGCGTTCTTGGTCGCCTTGAAGATCGCCCGGTGCAGCCGGCTGTCCCAGTGCTCGAACTCGGCCAGGCCCTTGGCCAGCAGGCTGTGGCGCAGGCAGCTGTCGATCTCCTCCAGGTTGGCCGTGCTGGCCCGGCTGGCCGCCAGCGCCGCGGCGCGCGGCTCGATGATCAGGCGGACCTCCATGACGTCGGCGGGGCTGGCGTTGCGCATGCGCACCAGGAAGGCGTCGGCCGGCGGCTCCTCGCGGAGCC
>JBHJOF010000375.1:0-13441 GCA_050330055.1 Kiloniellales bacterium | reverse complement strand
AGAATGGAAAAGCAAGTCTCCGCCACTCCGTAACCACTGCTTTGCCCACTGCAACAAGGCCCTATAGCAGATCGCCAGTGATTAAACCGGACAGCAGTGGCCTTCGCCGACCATGACGGCCCAGGGAGATAGGGGGGGGCGATTTGCCGTCCAAGACTCCTCGAACACGCGCAACAGGCAGAAACCTAAGCCAAGTCATCCCCCGCCAGGTCCATCTCCTCGATCAGGATCGCGGGATCGGGCAGCGCCGTGCGCAGCAGCTTGTTGCAGTCGAGGCCGAGGCCGCGGTTGGTGGGCGGGCTCTTGAAGGGCAGCGGCCGGCCGCCCTTGGCGAGCGCGATGCGGAAGGCCTCGACCCGCTTCCAGGTCTTGCCGTAGCGCTGGGTAATCTGTGCGCCGTGCTTGCGCAGCCACATGCAGGCGGCGGCCGAGACGTGCACGGCGGCATAGGTGGTGCCGTCGCCGAACTGCTGGTCCGGCTCCTCGGCCATGACGTTGGCGCGGCGGATCGGGTCGGCCGGCGCCCAGACGTCGACGCGGCCATAGCGCGCGTACTTGTAATAGATGAAGTGCCTCTTGCCGCGGCGCTGGATGCCGGCGACGCCGATGGCGCGGCGGTGCTTGGCCGGATAGGTCACCTGGTCGATCAGCTGGCCGGCGGCGCAGACCACGATGACGCCCTTCTCGTAGGCGCGATCGAGCGCCTCGCCCAAGGCCTTGTCGCGCACGACGGGCGTGCCGAGGCTGATGTTGACCACCGGCGCCAGGTTGTTCTCGGTCACATAGTCGAGCGCCCGGCCGATGGCGCGGGCCACGTCGCCGGTGATCAGGCTCGACTCGGTGACTCGGCAGGGGATCAGCGGCAGGCCGGGGCCGACACCGGTGAAGCCGGCGCCGTCAGCGCAGAGGGCGCTGCCCGATCGCGTGCCGTGGCCGGGCGGCATGAAGCCCGGCCCGGTCAAAGGGTCGCGGGCGCTGCGCCGTTTCGGGTTGAGAAAGTCGCGACCCAGGTCGGCCAGCACGATCGGACTCTTGCCGTTGCCGTCGAAGGCGAAGGCCGGATGCTCGGTATAACCGGTGTCGAAATGCGCCACGCGCACCGGACCCCAGTCGATCTTGCCGTTGCTCTTCTTCGGCAGCTGCCGCAGCGCCAGCGGCTGGTTGATGTGCTCCAGGTTCCAGTCGGCCATGAGAGCCTCCCCTTGCTCGCGCCCTCCCGGCATCCAGACTAGCAGCTTTCGCGCGAGCTGCGCAGGCCTGCCGGCGCCCCGCAAGCGCCTTGTGGCGTAGGGGCTTTTCCCTATACTCCCGCGGTCTCACTCCAGGGCGGACCAAGACGGCGCATGAGCGAAATCAAGAAAGTCGTGCTCGCCTATTCGGGCGGCCTCGATACCTCCGTCATCCTCAAGTGGCTGCAGGCGACCTACGGCTGCGAGGTGGTGACCTTCACGGCCGACCTCGGCCAGGGCGAGGAGCTCGGGCCCGCGCGCAAGAAGGCCGAGATGTTCGGGGTCAAGGAGATCTTCATCGAGGACCTGCGCGAGGACTTCGTGCGCGACTACGTCTTCCCGATGTTCCGCGCCAACGCGCTCTACGAGGGCTGCTACCTGCTCGGCACCTCGATCGCCCGGCCGCTGATCGCCAAGCGCCAGATCGAGATCGCCGAGGCGACCGGCGCCGACGCGGTGGCGCACGGCGCCACCGGCAAGGGCAACGACCAGGTGCGCTTCGAGCTCAGCTACTACGCGCTCAATCCCGACATCAAGGTGATCGCGCCCTGGCGCGAATGGGACCTGACCTCGCGCACGCGCCTCATCGACTTCGCCGAGAAGCACCAAATCCCGATCGCCAAGGACAAGCGCGGCGAGGCGCCCTTCTCGGTCGACGCCAACCTGCTGCACATCTCGGCCGAGGGCAAGGTGCTGGAGGACCCCTGGCAGGCGCCCGACGAATACGTCTTCTCGCGCAGCGTCTCGCCCGAGGCGGCGCCGAATGTGCCAACCATCGTCGAGGTCGAATTCGAGCGGGGTGACGCCGTCGCTATCGACGGCAAGCGCCTGGCGCCGGCGGCGCTCCTGACCAGGCTCAACGAGCTGGGCGGCGCCAACGGCATCGGCCGGCTCGACCTGGTGGAGAACCGCTTCGTCGGCATGAAGAGCCGCGGCGTCTACGAGACGCCGGGCGGCACCATCCTGCTGCAGGCGCACCGGGCGATCGAATCGATCACGCTCGACCGCGGCGCCGCGCACCTGAAGGACGAGATCATGCCGCGCTACGCCGAGCTGATCTACAACGGCTTCTGGTTCTCGCCCGAGCGCGAGATGCTGCAGGCGCTGATCGACAAGAGCCAGGAGACCGTGAGCGGCACGGTGCGGCTCAAGCTCTACAAGGGCAACGTCATCGTCATCGGCCGCCAGTCGCCCTTGAGCCTCTACTCGATGGAGCACGTCACCTTCGAGGAGGACTCGGTCTACGACCAGCGCGACGCCGAGGGCTTCATCAAGCTGAACGCGCTCCGCCTGCGTTTGCTGAACCGGCAGCGGGGCTAGGACGGCCCCCGGAAACTAAGGTCAAGGCCTTGATCTTAGCTGGCTCCCTACTCTCAACTCATTAAAACTGGTGAACAATTCGTCGCGGTTTAAGCCGGCAGGGCACTCACCCCGAAAACCAGCTCGTGCAGCTGCAGGATGGCGGCATAGAGCGCCAGCGCCACGGCCGGGCGCCACCAGCCGATTCCCTTCCAGTCCATGGTCGTGCGATGCTGGGCGAGGGCGACGAAGGGGAGCAGGCTGGTGGTCAGCACGATCGGACCCCAGGCGCTGCCGAGACTGGCTTCGCGCCGCTGGTCGATGTGGTGCATGCCGCCCAGCGACAGCACGAGGATGCCGCCCATCAGCACCAGGCTCGCCGCGTCGCCGTTCACCACCATGTGCGACAGCGCCCAGAGTGCCGTGCCCCAGAGGAAGGGATGGCGCGTGATGCGCAGGATGCCGGGCGAGAGGTCGCCGCTGCCGGTCGTGGCCAGCGCCTCGCCGCCGACCGCCATGGGGCTCCGCGTGGTGACGCCGGCGACGATCAGGAACAGCGAGATCGGCATGACCAGCACCGGAATCCAGGCGAGCGCCGGGCTGGCCGGCCAGAGCTCCAGATAGGGCGCGTCACGATAGGCCAATAGCATCCACACCAGGGCGCCGCCCGCGACCAGCGAATAGAAGCCGCGGAAGCCCTGCTCGCCCAGGCGGCGGATGAGGGCCTGGCGCAGCGGCGCCCCGGACAGCAGGAAATGGCCGCCGACGAAGACCACGACGGCGACCAGGAGCGCGTTGAGGGTGCCGGTCATGGCGGCGATGATCGCAGCGGTTCGGCGGCGCGTCCAGGCTTCTCGCGCGCTGTGCGCCGGTGACAAGGCCGTGGTAGGAAAGGAGCGGAATGACGAAACGACAGCCTGATCGCGGCGAGACGATGGACGGCAGCGAGCGCGATGATCCCGTCGCGCAGGCGATCCTGGCGCTCCTGGCCGAACGCGGGCCGGGCAAGTCGATCGGCCCGAGCGAGGCGGCGCAGGCCTTCGCCGTACCGCGCGCCAAACCCGGCGATCCGCCCGACCTCTGGCGCCGCCATCTGAACGCGGTCAAGCAGCAGGCGCTGCACCTGGCGCGCCAGGGCCGCCTGGTCATCCTGCGCAAGGGCAAGCCGGCCGATCCCAACGCCCCGATCAAGGGCGTGATCCGCCTCGCCCTGCCGCAAAAAAGCGATGGATAGAGTGCATTCGAGCTGACCACAAACGTGGTCCCCTCACCCGGTTCGCAAGGGGACTGTCCCCGCAGCGAAGCGGAGGGGGCTGTCCCCGGGCCGGTGCGACTTACCGGGGACAGTCCCCTTCGGGTCCAGTCCCCTCGGGGAGGGATCTATCTGCACAATCTGTCAGGGATCTATCTGATTGCACAGCGGGAAAGGGAGTTTCCCGCCAAGCAAGCTGCGCCTAGAGCTTCGGCTCGGCGATGCCGGCCTGGCGGCAGGCGGCGGTCACCGTGTTGGCCAATAGACAGGCGATGGTCATGGGGCCGACGCCGCCGGGCACCGGCGTGATGGCGCCCGCCACCTCGACCGCCTGGTCGAAATCGACATCGCCCACCAGCCTGGTCTTGCCGCCTTCGGCGTCGATCCGGTTGATGCCGACGTCGATCACCGTGGCGCCAGGCTTGACCCAGTCGCCCTTGACCATCTGCGGCCGGCCGACCGCGGCCACCAGGATGTCGGCGCGGCGGCATTCACCCGGCAGGTCGCGGGTCCGCGAGTGGGCGATGGTGACCGTGCAGTTCTGGCCCAGCAGGAGCTGCGCCATCGGCTTGCCGACGATGTTCGAGCGGCCGACGATGACGGCGCTGGCGCCGCTCAGGTCACCCAGCCGGTCCTGCAGCAGCATCAGGCAGCCGAGCGGCGTGCAGGGCACCAGCGGCGTGCCGACGCCGGTGGCCAGCCGCCCGGCGTTGACCACGTGGAAGCCGTCGACGTCCTTCTCCGGATTGATCGCCGCCAGCACTGCGTCGCTGTCGATCTGCTTCGGCAGCGGCAGCTGCACCAGGATGCCGTGGACCGCCGGGTCCCTGTTCAGCTTGTCGACCAAGGCCAGCAGCTCGGCCTGGCCGGTCTCCGCCGGCAGGTCGTGCTTGAAGGAGTTCATGCCGGCCTCGGCGGTCTGCAGCGCCTTGTTCTTGACGTAGACCTTGCTGGCCGCGTTCTCGCCGACCAGCACCACCGCCAGTCCCGGCGTCAGGCCGTGACCGGCCTTGAGCTTCGCCACCGCCTCGCCGACCCGGCCGCGCAGGCCGGCGGCAAAAGCCTTGCCGTCGATGATCTTGGGATCGGTCATGACGCCTCCCGATCTTGGCCCTCCCGATTCTGGCATCCGCCCTCTCCCATTTCCTCGCTTGTGTAACTTGCCCGTTGGCCTTGCCGGCTCAGCGCCCGGCGCGCGGCAGCGCCGCCAGCCAGGACCCCAGGCGCGCCCTCAGCTCGCCCGGGTCACCGGCCACCTCCAGGGTCTTCACCCGGTCGCTGCGGCCGGCCACGATCGAGATCGCGCCCTTGGGCAGCCGCCAGACCTTGGCCAACAGCTTGATCAGGGCGGCGTTCGCCTTGCCGTCTTCCGGCGGCTCCCCGACCCGCGCCTTCAGCACCACGCGCCCGTCCGCCAGCCGGGCTAGGCCGTCGATCCCGGCGCGGCTGGCGCCGGGCTGCAAGCGCAGCGCGACGCGCACCCCCGCCGCCGTGACGCTGAAGGGGCTGCCCTCTTGCTCACTCCCCGCGCCGGCTCCCGCCCTAGCCCCCGCCCTAGCCATAGACCAGCGCAGCCAGGATGTTGCCCAGCACCATCTTGGCGAAGATCAGGATCAGAATCAGGACCACGGGGGATACGTCGATGCCGCCCAGGTTCGGCAGGAAGCGCCGGATCGGCCGCAGCGCCGGATCGGTCAGGCGCCACAGCGCGTCGCCCACGACGTAGACGAAGCGGTTCGAGGTATTGACCACGTTGAAGGCGACCAGCCAGCTCAGGATCGCCGAGATGATCACGACCCAGATATAGAGATCGATGGCGATCATGGTGATCTGGATCAGGGGCTGTAGAATGATCAACGCAACTCTCCTCTCGCGACCTTCCGGGCGCCGCGCAACCCGCCGCTACCATAGTGGCGGCACCAAGGCTAGACAAGGCGCGGGACGGCCGCGACTCCGTGCCCTGCGGCTCGCGGACGGGATCTGGACGAGGGAGGCCACCGGGCCGCGCGGCACCCGCCGGAGCGGACTTGCGAACCGGCCCAGCGGCCCTTCCCGGACCGGCCGGGTCGCTTGACAGCAGAAGGCCTTCTCCCCATTATCCGCGCGCCCGAATCCGGACGGCGTCCCTTGCCAGAAGCGCCGGCCGGCCCAACGGTCGGGCGCGCCGTCGCGCTTGTGGGGCCGTAGCTCAGTTGGGAGAGCGTCGCGTTCGCAATGCGAAGGTCAGGGGTTCGACTCCCCTCGGCTCCACCACGCTTCGCCCTTACGGGCTACGCGTGGCGCAGCCACGCGGAGGCCGTTAGAGCGAAGCAGTGTCCGGCGTAGCTTGAGCACAGCGAAAGCGTAGACGGACTGAGGCGGCATTATGTGGTATGTCTACATAATCCGCAGCACCACGGCTCCACGTCAGGAATATGTTGGCGCCACCGCTGATCTGAAACGGCGGATAGCAGATCATAACGCCGGAAAATCGTCGCATACTGAGAAATTCACTCCATGGGAGTTAGTCTGGTACTGCGCCTTCCATGACAAATACAAGGCCTTGGAATTCGAGAGATACTTAAAGTCGCATTCCGGCAGGGCCTTTGCAAAGAAGCGACTACAGTAGTCTCCCAAGCGCTCGGACAGGTTCAAACTGGCTCCCCCAGGATCCTCCATTCCCCTCTCCTCCTCGACCGCATGACCCTATGACAACGGAGACGCGAGGCGCCGCAGCCAGCAGCCCCACCGGCGTCGCCGGCCCGAGCGGCTTCGACTATGTCCTGCTGGCGCTGCTCGGCGCCACCTGGGGCGCCTCCTTCTTCATGATCAAGCTGGCGGTCGAGACCATCCCGCCGCTGACTGTGGCGGCCGGACGCATCCTGGTCGGCGCCGCGGTGCTGCTGGTGATCGTCAGCCTGCGCGGCGCGGCCTTCCCGCGTGGCGCTGCGGTCTGGAGCAAGCTGCTGGTCATGGGCGCGATCGGCACCGTCTTGCCCTTCTTCCTGATCAACTGGGGCGAGATCCGCATCGACAGCGGGCTGGCCGCGATCCTGATCTCGGCGGTGCCGCTCTTCACCATCATCCTGGCGCACCTCTTCCAGCACGACGAGCCGCTCAGCGCCGGCAACGCGCTCTGCGTGCTGCTCGGCGTCACGGGAATCGTGATCCTGGTCGGGCCAAGCGCCTTGCAGGCGCTGGACGGCACGCTGCTGGCAAAGCTCGCCATCCTCGGCGCCGCACTCTGCTACGCCGGCAACGGTATCGTCGCGCGGCGCCTGCTCGGCCTCTCGTCCGACATGGTGGCGACCGGCATGCTGCTGACCGCGGCGCTGGTCTCCGTGCCGGCCTGCCTCGCCTTCGACCAGCCCTGGCAGCTCGAACCCGCCGGCCATTCCGTCTTGGCGGTGGTGGCGCTCGGCATCGTCTCGACGGCGATTGGCTATCTGCTGCTGTTCAAGATCATCGCCCGGGCCGGCGCCGGCTTTTCGTCGTTCAACAATTACCTGGTGCCGCTGTTCGGCGTGCTCTGGGGCACGCTGCTGCTGGGCGAGCAGCCGCATCCCCGCGCGCTGGTCGCGCTTGCCATCGTGTTCCTTGGTCTTGCCGCGCCGCGCCTGCTGCCCAGGCTGCGCCGCGCCCGCAGTGCGCGCTAGCGGCTGGCCGGCAGGGCCGTCAGGTGATCTTGAAGCGCTGCAGCACGTCGGCCAGGTCGTCGCCGAACTGCGGGCCGCGGCGGATGCGGCCGACGTTCATGGGCAGCTGCGCCAAGTCGGGGTGATCGAGCTCAAGGCTGGTCAGCACCGCAACCGGGATGTGCTTGGTGGCCGGCATGGCGGCCAGCGCGCAGCAGAGATCGGCGCCGGAGATGCGCGGCATGATCATGGCCGAGATGACGAAGTCGGGCTGGGTCTCGATGATCAGGCCGAGCGCCTCCAGCGGATTGGTTACCACGCTGGTGCGGTAGCCGCAGGCGGCGAGCTCGCGCTGCACCGCGCGGGCGGCCGAGCGCTGCGGCATGACCACCATGGCCTCGACCTCAGTGACCTTGACGTCGCTGACGTTGAACACCGGCTGGTGCGGCATCTCGCGCACCACGCGCGCGACCTCGCCGACCTTGACAACCTCCTCGCCGTCCAGGAGCGCGGCGATGCGGTCGATATAGGTCTGGACGTCCGCGACGGCAGCTTGGTTCAGCTCCGGTGTGTTCTCGACGTACTCGTCGAGGCGCTGGATCAGCGGCGCCAGGCCGTTGATCGAGACCGTCTGCACCTTGGTACGCAGCGAGAAGGCATCCTGCCGCAGCTTGGCCAGGGCGGCAGCGGCGTCGCCGCCGCCGCGCACCTGCTGCAGGGTCAGGTCAAATCCGGCGATGATATCGCGGGTGTCCTCGACAACCTCGCGCTCGGCTTGGCTGTCGATCTCTTCCTCGGACAGGAGCTTCACGGTGCTGATCTCGATGGTGGCGGGTTCGCCGAAAGAATGCCGCCGGTTCCTTAAGACAACGCTAACTGGCACTGTAAGGCCCATGGTTCCAGGGCGTTGTGCGACTTCCGCCGACAGCGGTTCCGGTCCAGGCCGGCGGCCCGGGCAGAGGCGGTGGCGCGCGGCTTAACGAAGCGGCAAGACTTGTCGCGCAGGCTTTGGGATCACGCTTGCAGTCAGGACAACGAGCCATGACCGTCCGACCCTCGCCGAGCCATAACCCTGATCTGAGACGCCGGCATCCGCGTGTCGCGCTGCTCTGGGCCGGCCGGCTCCAAAGCCCCAGCCTGGGGGCGTCCGCGCCGGCGCCGGAAACGGCGCCCTGCGCGATCCTCAACCTCTCGAATGGCGGCGCCCGTCTGCGCCTGGCCGAAGCCGGGAGTTGTCCCTCTCGAATCGAGCTGGAGAGCGCACACTTCGGCCGCCTGGCGGCCCGCGTGGTCTGGCGCAAGGGCAACGACCTGGGCCTGGCCTTCCTCGAGGCGCCGAAAGCGATCGCAGCCCTGCTCGGCACCAAGGCCCTGCGCCCGAGCGTCGCCAGCGCCTGAGCCGGACCGCCGCGCCGGCTTTTCGGCGGGCTGCCTAGTCGACCGCCTTGGGCACGGCCAGCGTGGCCGTCCGCTTGCCTTCGTCGCGCGGCCGCAGGTGCGCGTGCCAGCGCTTCTCCCAGAGCCTGAATATCCAGACGATGCAGAAGGTCAGGGCCAGGTAGAACAGGCCGGCCGTGATGTAGGACTCGAACGGCACGAAGTAGCGCGAGTTCAGGATGCGGCCGGCGCCGAGGATGTCGATGATGGTGATGATGCTGGCGATCGCGCTGCCGTGCAGCATGAAGATCACCTCGTTGCCGTAGGCCGGCAGCGCGCGCCGGAAGGCGCCGGGCAGGATGATGCGGCGGTACATCAGGCCCTTCGACATGCCGCAGGCGCGCGCCGCCTCGATCTCGCCGTAGGGCGTCTGCTCGATGGCGCCGCGCAGGATCTCGGCCGTGTAGGCCCCGGTATTGAGCGAGAAGGCGATCAGCGCGCACCAGTAGGCCTCGCGCAGCACCGGCCAGAGGAAGCTGTCGCGCACCAATTCGAACTGCCCCATGCCGTGGTACAGCATGAACATCTGCACCAGCAGCGGCGTGCCGCGGAAGAAGTAGATATAGGCCCAGGGCAAGGCCCAGACCAGCGGGTTGCGCGAGACCCTGAGCAGGGCGACCGGAATCGCCAGCAGCATGCCGAAGAAGAGGGCTCCGCTGACCAGCCGCACCGTGGTCCAGAGGCCCTCGATATAGATGCCGATGTTGTCGAAGATGATGCCGAAGTCCATGGCTCAGGCCCTCCGCACGCCAACGCTGTAGCGCCGGTCGAGCCAGGAGAGGGCAACCTGCGAGACCGCGGTGATGGCCAGGAAGATGATCGCCACCACGAAATAGAAGGTGAAGGGCAGGCGTGTTGCGCCGCCGGCCTGGCCGGCCTTGAAGACCATGTCCTGCAAGCCAATCACAGAGACCAGGGCGGTCGTCTTGATCAGCACCAGCCAGTTGTTGCCGAAGCTGGGCAGGGCGTGGCGGACCATCTGCGGCAGGGTGATGCGGAGGAAGACCTTGCGGCCGCTCATGCCGTAGGCATAGCCGGCCTCGATCTCGCCGCGCGGCACGGCCAGGATACCGCCGCGGAAGGACTCGGTCATGTAGGCGCCGAAGATGAAGCCGATCGCGATCACGCCGGCGGTGAAGGGCTCGATGTCGATGTAGCCCCAACCCATCTTCTGGCCGAGATCGTTGATCAGAATCTGGCCGCCGAAGAAGATCAGCAGCATCAGCACCAGGTCGGGCACGCCGCGGATGACCGTGGTGTAGAGCTGAGCGATCGCGCGCGCCAGGCGCGACTTCGACAGCTTGGCCAGCGCGCCCAGAAAGCCGAGCACGATCGACAGGGCCAGCGAGGCGAGCCCGACCAGTATGGTCAAAAGGGCGCCGTCGAGAATCATCGGGAGATATTCGTGCGGCTGGGCCTGGGTCATGCCTCGGGCACTCCTTGCTGGCCGGGCTTTCCAGATAACGGCGGCCGAAAGACGAAGCGCCACGCTCCGGCTGGAACGTGGCGCTTCACGGCGTCACGAACAGCGGCCAGTCAGCTCGTCGGGCCACCGTAGACGTTGAACTCGAAGTACTTGTCGTTGATCGCCTTGTAGGTGCCGTTCTTGAGAATCGCATCGATCGCGGCATTGAGCTTTTCGCGCAGATCGTCTTCGCCCTTGCGCACGGCGATCCCGGCGCCCTCGCCGAAGTACTTCGGATCGTTGTAGTCGGGGCCCACGAACTCGAAGTCCTTGCCTTGGTCGGTTTGCAGGAAGCCCTCGTCCATCGCGACCGAGTCGGCCAGCAGCAGGTCGATACGGCCGGCGACCAAGTCGAGATAAGCCTCGTCCTGGGTGGCATAGCGCTTGATGTCGACGGCGTCGCCGAACTCGCCGCTGATGAAGTTATCGTGGGTCGTGGCGCGCTGCACGCCGACTGCCTTGCCCTTCATGCTTTCCTTGGTGATCTCGATGCCCGAGCCCTTCTTGCGCACGAATTTGGCGGGCGTGTTGTAGTACATGTCGGTGAAGTCGACCTTCTGCTTGCGCTCCTCGGTGATCGACATGGAGGCGATGATCGCGTCGAACTTGTTGGCCAGCAGCGCCGGGATGATGCCGTCCCAGTCCTGCTGCACCATCTCGCACTGGACCTTCATCTCGTCGCAGAGCGCGTTGGCGATGTCGATGTCGAAACCTTTGAGGCTGCCGTCGGGATCGACCCAGCTGAAGGGCGGGTAAGCGCCCTCGACGCCGATCCTGACCTTGTCGGCAGCGATGGCACTGCCGGCCGCGACGGTCAGCACGGCAACGGCAAAGGCTGCGGTAATGAGCTTTCTCACGTTCACTCTCCTCTGATGCGTTGATCTAGCAGTCTGTTCCACACGTTTTGATCTGCCTGCCCATTTGATCGGACTGGCCGGCCCCGCCGCCCGGCATGCCTACTTCAGATTGCCGGCGAGGAACTGCCGGAAGCGCTCCGAGCGGGGATTGCCGAAGACCTCCTTGGGAGCGCCGAATTCCTCGACCTTGCCGGCGTGCAGGAACATCACCTTGTCGGAGACCTCGCGGGCGAAACCCATCTCGTGCGTCACCACCAGCATGGTGCGGCCCTCGTCGGCCAGGCTGCGCATCACGCGCAGCACCTCGCCGACCAGCTCGGGATCGAGCGCCGAGGTCGGTTCGTCGAACAGCATGACCTCGGGCTCCATGGCGAGCGCGCGGGCGATCGCCGCGCGCTGCTGCTGGCCCCCCGAACAGTGCGCCGGATAATAGTCCTTGCGGTCCAGCATGCCGACCCGCTGCAGCACCGCCTCGGCTCGCTCGATGGCCTCGCCCTTGGACAGCTTGAGCACATGGATCGGCGCCTCGACGACGTTCTCCAGCACCGTCATGTGGGACCAGAGGTTGAAGCTCTGGAACACCATGGAGAGCCGGGAGCGGATGCGGTCGACCTGCTTCTGGTCGACCGGCGCCAAGTTGCCGTCGGTGCCCGGCTTCATGCGGATCAGCTCGCCGTGGACGTAGACCTCGCCCGCGGTCGGCATCTCCAAGAGGTTGATGCAGCGCAGGAAGGTGCTCTTGCCCGAGCCGCTGCTGCCGAGGATCGAGATGACATCGTGCTCGTTGGCCGAGAGCGTGATGCCCTTCAGCACTTCGAGCTGGCCAAAGCTCTTGTGGATGTCCTTGGTGACAAGCGCCGGCTGCGCAATGTCGCTGGCGATGGCTGGTTCGGCCATCTGGTGAAAGCTCCCTGCAAGCCTCTATGCGTTCTTTTTTCTGACGTTAGCCACAGCCAAGGGGGGAAGCAAAGCAAAAAACCGCCACCTCCGGCCCGGCCGTTTCCGGCCCCGCCAGGCCGCCGCAGGGGCCCGGATCAGGCGGTTTCAGGCCTCTTTCGAGGGCCTCTCGCCCTCATCCAGCAGCCGGGCCAAGCGGGCCCGCTCGGCAACGCTCAGGGGCGCCGGGCCGGTCGCGGCGGGCCCGCGGCGCTGGCGCCGGACGATCAGCAGAAGCGCCCCGGCGCCCAGCAGCAGCAGGGCAAAGGGGCCGAACCAGAGCAGATAGGTGCCCGGCCGCACCGGCGGCGTCAGCAGCACGAAATCGCCGTAGCGCGCCACCAGGTAGTCCTCCACCTCCTCGTCGCTGTCGCCGGCCAGCAGGCGCTCGCGCACCAGCACGCGCAGGTCGCGCGCCAGGTCGGCGTTCGAGGAATCGATCGACTCGTTCTGGCAGACCAGGCAGCGGATGTTCTGCGACAGCGCGCGGGCCCGCGCCTCCAGCGCCGGGTCGTCAAGCATCTCGTCCGGCAGCACGGCCCCGGCCGGCAGCGCCGCGCAGAGGAACAGCGCAACCAGCAGGCCGAGGCGTGCCAGCCGCGTCCTCATCCGCCCAGCTCCTCGACTAGCGGCAGGATCTTGCGCTCCAGATCGCGCGGCATGACCGGGCCGATGTGCTGGTGCCGGATGACGCCCTGCCGGTCGACGATGAAGGTCTCGGGCACGCCGGAGACGCCCCAGTCGATGCCGGCGCGGCCGTCCCGGTCGGCGCCGATGCGGTCGTAGGGATTGCCCAGTTCGTCCAGCCACTTGCTGGCGTCGGCCGGGGCGTCCTTGTAGTTGATGCCGACCAGCCGCAACGTGCCGCCGGCGGCGAGCTGCATGAGCAGCGGGTGCTCGGCGCGGCAGGGCACACACCAGGAGGCGAAGAAGTTGACCAGGGTCACCTGCCCGTCCGCCAGGTCGGCGCTGGAGAGGCCGGGGATCGCGCTGCCGTCGAGCGGCGGCAGCTCGAAAGGCGTCACCGCGGTGCCGACACGCGCCGAGGGCACGGCGCGCGGGTCGCGCGCCGGATCGAGGCCCCAGAGGAAATAGCCGGCCACCACCGCGAAGATCAGCACCGGCAGGAAGTAGAGCAGACGCTTCATGCTCACTTGCTTTGACACCCCTACTCAGGCCCGCGCCGGGGCAGCACCGCGTGCAGTCCGGCGCTGCGGCGCGCCGACCCGCAGGCGGCGATCGCTAAGTGACAAAAATCCTCCGAACACCATCATCAGCGCGCCGGCCCAGATCCAGGGCACCAGCGGCTCGTGATAGATGCGCACGGTCCAGCCGCCCCGGCCGTCGGGATC
>JBHJOF010000374.1:0-7956 GCA_050330055.1 Kiloniellales bacterium | reverse complement strand
CAGGGCTCCTCGCCGACGTCGTCGATCAGCTTGAGCAGCTTGCGCGCGCGCACGTCGATCACCGCCACCTGGTTCGAACCGCTGAGCGCCACGTAGAGCTTGCGGCCGTCAGGCGTGGTGACGCCGGTCTCCGGAATGCCGGGCAGCGCAATCTCGCCGGCCGGCTGCATGCTCACCAAGTCATAGACCAGGGCCTTGTCCTCGCCGCGGCTGATGACGAAGGCCGTGGTCTCGAACCAGCCCGTGTTGACGCCGGTCATGTCCTCCGCCGCGGGCAGAGTCGCCACCACTTCGAGCGTCGCGGTCGAGATGATCGAGAGCGTCGCGTCGCCGTTGTTCGGCACCAGCATGTAGCGGCCGTCGGCGGTACTGTAGGCGCGCCAGGGCAGCTCGCCCAACGTCAGGCTCTTGATCTTTTCCTGCGTACGCAGGTCGATCACCGACAGGGCATTGCCCTCGCCGTGCGCGGCGAAGCCGAGGCGGCCGTCCGGCGTGCGGGTCACGTTGATGATGCCCTGATACTCGTCGCCGGGGCTGGCGGTCGAGGCCACCGGGGTCGGCTCGGCCACCGGGATCTCGTTGATCACCCTGGCCGCGGCCACATCCACGACGGAGACGTGATCGGCGCCCAGGTTGGCGACGTAGAGCAGGCTGCCGTCCGGGCTGAAGGTCAGGTTGTGCGGCTGGATCAGGCCTTCGACCCGGGCGATCTCCTTGTTCTCGGTGAGCGAGACCAGCGACACGGTGCCGGCACCGATGTTGCCGACGGCGAGCAGGCTGCCGTTGGGCGCGAGCTCCATGTGCTCGGGCTCATGGTCCAGCGCCAGAGTCGCCTCGGTCGTGAGGCTCGCGAGGTCGACGATCGAGATGGTGTCGTCCTCGGTGTTGCTGGCGACCAGCTTGCCCAGCGTGTCGGCGACCACGACCTGGTGCGGCACCTTGCCGACAGCGACGCGGGCGACCACCTCGTCGCTTTGGCTGTCGATGATGGCCACGTCGGCCGAGGCGCGGTTCGGCACGTAGACATAGCGGCCGCTGTCGTCGAGCGCCGCGGCCTGGCCAGACCAGAGGACCGAGAGGGCGAGGCCGGCGGTGACGGCGAAGGCGGTTGCAAGACTGAGATGGCGAATCTGCGGCATGGGTGCTCCCCTTTGTGTGTTCGCTTACCCCTGCCACCGCGAACCGGAGACGGCTGTCCTGGAAGCGTCCTGGATGCAGCCTCTTTCCGCCGCTCCGTCCCGAACGGCGGGTTCGCACTGGCGTCGGCGACGGCAGGTCTCCTGGCTCGCGGGTCCTGGCGCCCTCCGGCCTTCCCGGTTGCCCAGTGGCCAAGCGTGGAAGGCGCCCACCCCGCCTACAGTTGCGGGGGCAGCCGGGGCCTGGGCGGCAACGCCGCCGCACCCCGTTCCCTTTTGATCCCGTTACGGGAACCGTCGCAGCAGCGAGACTAAGCCAGAGTCGGGCCCCGGCACAACCATTCCCACGCTGGCACGGTGCCGGCCATAAGGCGATGCATGGCGGATCGAAAGAGAGAGCCTCAGTGCACCTGGGAGAGCTGCGGCGCCGAGCGCTCGATGGTCTCGATCTTCTCGAGACCGCGGCGCATCTCGCCCATGACGAAGTCGGCGCGCCGGATCACCACGGTGCCCCGCTCGATGCGGCCGAACTTCTCGTCCCAGGCGTCCATCTTGACCGACAGGCCGCAGAGCACGCCGCCGATGGTCGCGTGATGCTCGGTGATCAGCCGGCGCACCCGCTGAAAGGACTCGGCCGAGATGTTGGACCAAAGGTACTTGGTGTGCTGGTCGAAGCTCTCGAAGCGGCCGGTGATCGAGGTGATGATGGAATTGAGCCGGGGCTCGATCTCGTTGCAGGCGGAGATGAAGCCGGGCGTGTTCTTGAGCTGATAGTTACCGCGCAGATCGACGATGTTTTCCAGGAAGTCCATGACCTTGGGCACCACGTCGTCCATGCATTCCTTGAAGTAGGCGAGCGACAGGAAGGTGTCGCCGTAGTCCTCGAGGAAGCGCGGCACGTCGAGCAGCTCGATCTGCAGCTTTTCGGCCAGGATCTTCAGGTTCTTCAGCGCCTCCGCCTTGTTCGGCGACTTGAACATGGAGACAAGCTGGTCGAAGTCGTCGACGTCCGGATTGGTGCTGCCGAAGACCTGGCTGATCAGCGGCCCGGTGAAAGTCTTCATGTACTTCGCCAGCTCTTGGCTCTTCTTGTCGGACAGCGTGAGCTGGGAGTGGTCATTGACCTTGATGCCCAGGCGGCGCAGCTCGATGCGCAGGCTGTAGACGTCGTAGCTGTTGATGCGGGCGAGCGCACGGATCGTATCCATGTCCGGCGGCGGCCGGTCGGGATCCCAGCCGAGATGCTCGGGCAGGTTTTCCGGCGCGACCTGGCCGCTGCCGGTCGCGGCGTCGCGGAAGAACTCGACCGCGCTTTCGAGATAGACGTTCTTGATCAGCCGGGCCCGCTTGAGCGCCGTCGTCTGCAGCGGGATCATCGACAGCGGCAGGATGCGCAGGGAATCCCGCGCCACCCGATCACGCTCACTCTGCTGGGAGTCGGTCTCACCGACGCGCGCGGTCGCGATGTCCTGATGGGCCTTCGCGGCGGTTGAGGTCTGCGACATGCCAGCCACTCTCGTTGATTCCATACCCCCCGGCCCGGACCGCGCCTGTGCGTGTCTTCGCTTCCTGACCAGCGATCGCTTGTCGGCAAGCCGGGCGAGAACCCCTCGACGGCGATCGGGACCGATGTTGGAGCACGAAACTTAAGCAAGCCTTACCCCGCTCCACGGGCGCCTCCCCCAGGAGCCGGGGCAAATCCCGGGAACAACGGCCCCAAAGACCGGACTCGCAGGGAGCAAATTCGTCACCACCGCTGGCCCGGCATTTCATGGTAGGCTAGGATTTGTTAATCTTCTTAACCTTACTGTCCGTGCCGGTATGTGGGCTCTTGAAGGGGTGAACTGGTGTTGAGCAACACGCAAGCAACGAAATCCGCTTCATCGAACCGCCGGCGCCATGCGCGCATGGCCGTGCATTGGTCCGGCGAAGTCTCCGCCGGCAGCGACCTGAGCGACTGTACGGTGCTCGATATCTCGCCCGGCGGCGCCAGGCTGCAGACGGCCAACCCGCTGCCCCCGCGTACCGCCATGCTTCTGCGCCTGAACCACGGCGGCGAGTTCAGCGGCAAGGTCGCCTGGCAGCAGGGCAGCGTCATGGGCGTGGCCTTCGCCGCCCCCACCGTGCTCACCTGACAGCCCTCACCGCCGTCGGGCCCCAGCCAGTCTGGCGGGGACTGCCGCGACCCGCGTCGCCACCATGCCGCGCGAGGCTGCGATTATGCCAAAGCGAACACTTTGCATACCTTTTAAGTTTTACAGTTTATTGAGTTCTCCGGCATAGCCTGCGATTGGCGGTATCGGCTTCGCGGCGGCCGGCCGTGGCATGGACCGCCCGCCTAACGGCGCAGCCCCAGGCACAAGGCCGCAGCACAGCGCCCCGTCACAACGCTGTGGCACAACAGCGTGGCGCGACACTGCCGGACTGGCCATGGCTTCCGGCGCGAAGGGCCGGGTCACGACCGCGCGAACGCAACTTGCCCCGGGCAGCATCGGCGACCAGGGCTCTCGATCATCCCTGCTGCAGGACGTCCGAGGTGCAGGACAGCGAAATGGAACAGGAGCAGACCCGGGCCACCCGCCGCCGCGCGCCGGCCAACGGCGAGAACGCCGGAGCGTCCGCCTGCCCAGCCCATGGCTCGAGCATCGATCCGGGCGCCCAGGGAGCCAACGGCGAGACCGCGGCCAATCTGGCGCAGAGCGCCAAGCTGAAGCGGGCCGACGCGCTGATGCGCAGCGTCGTCGAGAACAGCTTCGACGGCGTCCTGATCATCCGCGGCGGCGGCGAGATCGAGCTGGCCAACGCCGCCGCGCTGCGCATCTTCGGCTATCACGCCAGCGAGCTGCTGAACGAGCAGATCGCAAGCCTGCTGCCCGGGCTGGCGAACCACAACGGCGCGTCGCTGGAGCAGCTGCATCTGGGCCACGCCCTGAGCGAGGTGGTCGGTCGCCGACGCAACGGCACAGAGTTTCCGATGGAAATCGCGCTCAGCGACACCTTCATTGGCGAGGACCAGATATTCATCGCGATCGTGCGCGATATCACCGAGCGCAAAGCGCAGCAGGAGCAGCTCGAGCACCAGGCGCTTCACGACGTCCTGACCGGTCTGCCCAACCGCACGCTGCTGCTCGATCGACTGAACCATGGCATCGACGTGGCCGACCGGCTGGGCCAGCCGCTCGCGTTGCTGCTGCTCGATCTCGACCGCTTCAAGGAAATCAACGATAACCTCGGCCATCACGTCGGCGACATGCTACTGCGCGACGTTGCGATGCGCCTGCTTGGCCAGATCCGCAAGACCGACACCATCGCCCGACTGGGCGGCGACGAGTTCGCCGTGCTGCTGCCGGCGGTGACCGACCTGGAACGCGCGCGCGACGTTTGCCAGCGCATCCTGCACTCGTTGGAGGAGCCCTTCCAACTCGGCAGCTTGTCGCTCGAGGTCGGCGTCAGCATCGGCATCGCCATGTATCCCGACCACGCCGAGGATGACAGCAGGCTGCTGCAGTGTGCCGATGTCGCCATGTATGCGGCCAAGCAGGCGCAAAGCCGCGTCGCGCTCTACGACCCGACGAAGGACACCAATACGCTGCGCCATCTGACCCTGTCCGGTGAGCTGCGACAGGCGATCATGAACAAGCAGATCACCTTCCACTACCAGCCGAAGCTGGACTTCCGGCGCGATCAGATCACCACCGTCGAGGCGCTGGCGCGCTGGCACCACCCAGAACACGGTTACATCCCGCCCGGCGAGTTCGTGATCCAGGCGGAGCAGACCGGCCTGATCCAGCCCTTGACGCTGTGGGAGTTCGACACGGCGCTGGCGCAGCTCGCCGCCTGGCAGGCCGCCTGGCTCGGCATCGGCATGGCGATCAACCTTTCCGCCCGCATGCTGCAGCGCCGGAACCTGCCCGACGTCGCCGCCGAGCGGCTGCGCGAATGGCGCGTCGATCCGAACCTGCTGACGCTGGAGATCACCGAGAGCGCGATCATGACCGATCCGGACAGCGCGGCCGAGATCCTCGGCCGTCTCGACCGGCTCGGCCTGCGGCTGTCGATCGACGACTTCGGAACCGGCTATTCCTCGCTCGCCTGCCTGAAGCAGCTTCCGGTCGACGAGATCAAGATTGACCGCTCCTTCGTCATGCACATGACGGAGAACGAGAGCGACGCCGTCATCGTGCGCTCGATCATCGACCTGGCGCACAATCTGGGCCTCGAGGTGGTGGCGGAAGGCGTCGAGACCGAGCAGCACCTGGCGCTGCTGCGCGGCCTGGGCTGCGACGTGGCCCAGGGCTACTTCATCGCCCGGCCCCGGGACTGCGCGTCCTTCACCGCCTGGCTGCGCGACTCGGGCCTCAGTCCGGCCGGCACGAAACCGGCCGGCGGCGTGGCGCCCGCGGCCAAGGCCGCCCGGCGCGGGCCCCTCTGACCGCTGGACGGCAGGCCTGCGCCGGTCAGTTGTCGAAGAGTTTCTTCAAGCTATCCAGCGTCTTCTCGGCCGGCTTCTCTTCCTTCTGCTCGGACGACGACTCGCCGCCATCGGGCTTGATCATCTGCTGCAGGCCCTCAAGGGCGCCCTGCCCGGCGCCGCTGCCTTCCTGCCCTTCGCCCGGCGACGACAGGCCTGGAATCCCCTTCAGGGTTTCGCCGAGCCCTTCGCCGCCGGGGATCGGAAGGTCGACGCCGAAGTTCTTGGCCGCGTCCTTGAGTTCGTCCGGCATCTGCATCAGCCGCTGCGGGTCCGCGGCCGCCTGCTGGAACACGCTCTCCCAGTCGATGTCGTAGGAGACGTTGCTCCAGGGCCCCTTGACCCGGATCGGAATCGGCAGGCCGGCCAGAGCCTCCTGGCCGCCCTGCCCTTCCAGCGTGCCAACCAGCTTGGCCTCGGCCAGGTAGTCGATGGTGCGCTCCGGCAGCGGCACCTGGCCGGCGCCGCTGAGCCGGACCAGCGGCGCCAGCATCTTGAGATCCTGGTTATCGAGCACGCCGTCGGTGATGACAAAGCTGCCGCTCAGCTCGGAGAAGTCGGTTTTCGGCGTCTCGCCCGACCCGCCGCCGAGCCCCAGCGTACCGGCCTGACGCAGCGTTCCGGCGATGTTGACGCCCTCGATCGCGCCGTCGAGGAACTTGAAGGCGCCGTCGCCGTTCAGCGTGCCGACCAGATCCTTCTGGCTGCGTCCGCTGGCGCTGCCCTTGGCGTTGAAGACCATGGCGCCGGACAGCCAGTCGATGCCCGAGAAGGTACTCAGCAGCGGCTTGGCCTGCACGCCCTCGATCGAGGCCTCGTAGGACAGCGCCGCGGCCGGCCCCGAGCCGTCGAGCGTCGCCTTGGCGAGGACTGCGCCCTCGGCCAGGCTCAGCTCGGTCAGCTCGAAGTTAAGCGTGCCACCTTCAAGAGTGGCCATGGCGCTGCTCCTCTCGATCACCATCCCGCGGTAGGTGACAGGCCCAGTTGTGATCTGCACGTCGCCCTCAGCCATATGCAGCGCGGCGAGTTCGATGGGCTCCTCGCTCCAGCCCTCGGCCCCGGCAGGCGCCGGCTCGCCTTCGGGGGACGGCGCGCCGGCCGCCTCTCCTTCGGCGGGCGGCGGCAGATAGGCATCGGCGTTCAACTCGTCGATCGTCAGCCGGGCCTGAAACCGGGCGACCTCGCCGCTGCGGTCGAAGCTGCCCTCCGCCCTGGCCTTGACCGCCTTGCCCTCGACCGTTGCCTCGCTCAGGCCGACCTTGGCACCGTCGGCGGCAAAGGTTGCGGCCAGCTTGAGCGGCCCCGGGTCGGGCTGGTCGGCCGGCAGCGGCTGGCCGAGCCAGGCGGCAAGCCTGCCGACCGAGCCGACGTCGAGATCGAAGCGGCCGTCCAGGCCAGGCACCGGCTGCTGCTGGACCCTGCCTTCATAGCCTGCATCGACCGGCGCCGAGGCCACCTTGAGGCTGAGCGCGAAGGGCTCGCCGCCCAGCATCTCGGGCAAGGGGGCCAAGCCGAGCTGCAGGTTGACCGGCTCCTGATTGTAGACCAGGTCGGCGGTCACGCTGGGCGCCGCCTCCAGGCCGGGCAGAACGGCTTCCAACTTCAGGCCCGAGATGGCGGCGGTCTGGGCGCTCTGCAGTCCACCGAGGTCGACCCCCAGGCGGCCCTGCAGGCTCGCCGCCAGGGTGCGCGGGCTGGCGCCCTCGGCCGTGGCCTCGAGCTGGGCCGAGGCGACGCCGCCGACCGGCGGCTCCTCAGGCGAACCCACCCGGGCCAGCGCACCGACATCGACCTGGTCGACGTCGAGCGCGACATCGGCGCCCAGCGTCTCGGCCGAGGCGTCGAGGCCGAGATGCCCGGTGATGGTGCCGCCGTAGAGCGCCAGCTCCTGTAGATCAGCGATCAGGACGCCGTTCTCCAGGGTCGAGGCAAAGGCCAGCCGCCCGACCTCGTAGCCGCCGGCCTTGATGCCGGCCAGCGTGATGGTCACCTCGGCCTCGCTCCGGCGCAATGCGCTCAGATCCAGCGGCTCGTCCGACAGGCCGGCCAGCAGGTCACCCGGCCGCCCCGCGCGCTCGGCCGGCGCGCGCTCGGTCGCCACCGTCGTGCCGGCGGGCGCCGGCGGCGGCAAATAACGGTCGATGTCGAGCACGCCGCTCTCGACGGCGAGCGTTACCTTGGTGATCGCACCGCTGGCATCGATGCGGCCGTGGGCCGAGGCCTGCAGCGCCTCGCCGTCGATGGTAGCCTGCTCCAGCACGGCGGTCTGGCCGTCGGCGGTGAAGTCGGCTGATATCTTGAGCGGACCGGGATCGGGCTGGCCCTCTGCCAGCGGCTGATCGAGCCACG
>JBHJOF010000373.1:0-8497 GCA_050330055.1 Kiloniellales bacterium | reverse complement strand
GCAGCGAGATCGAGGCGCCGTACGACATCGCGGTGCCCGAGCGTCAGACCCTGCCGTTGGTGTTCGCCTCGCCGCACAGCGGCGACCGCTATCCCGAGGACTTCGTGGCCGCCTCGCGGCTCGATCCGCTGACCCTGCGGCGTTCGGAGGACAGCTTCGTCGACGACATCTTCGCCGATGCGCCGCGCATCGGCGCGCCGCTGATCCGGGCGCTGTTCCCACGCGCCTACGTCGACCCCAACCGCGAGCCCTTCGAGCTCGACCCGGCCATGTTCGCCGACGAGCTGCCGCCCTATGCCAACACGCGCTCGCCGCGGGTCGCCTCCGGGCTCGGCACCATCGCCCGCGTGGTCGCCAACGGCGCCGAGATCTACCGCGGCAAGCTGCGCTTCGCCGACGCGCTGGGCCGCATCCGCCAGTGCTACTGGCCCTATCACCACGCGCTGCGCGAGCTGATCGAGGAGACGCGGCGGCGCTTCGGCTTCTGCATCCTGGTCGACTGCCACTCCATGCCCTCGGTGGGCGGGCCGATGGACCGCGATCCCGGCCTGGCGCGGGTCGATTTCGTGCTCGGCGACTGCCACGGCACCGCCTGCGCCCCGGTGGTGGTCGACACCGCCAGCGCCGCGCTGCAGGACATGGGCTACGTGGTGACCCGCAACGCGCCCTATTCCGGCGGCTTCGTCACCCGCCATTACGGCCGCCCGGCGGAGCACGTGCACGCCCTGCAGATCGAGATCAACCGCGTGCTCTACATGAATGAGGAGCGCATCGAGCGCGGCGCCGAGCTGCCGCTGCTGCAGGAGCGGGTGCGGCAGCTGATCCGCGCCCTGGGCGCGCTCGATGAGGAGCGCCTCGCCGCCTGATGAACGACCTCGCCGACAGCACGCCGCCGGCTTCCAGGAACGCAGAGGCGGGCGCCAGCGCGGCGCCGACCATCCCCCCGGTGATCCGTGAGGCCGGCGAGGACGACCTGCCGGCGATCCAGGCGATCTATGCCCATCACGTGCTGCACGGCCTGGGCTCCTTCGAGGAAGTGCCGCCCGACCTGGCCGAGATGCGGCGGCGCTGGTCGGCGCTCAGGGCCTGCGGCTATCCCTATCTGGTCGCCAGTCTGCGGGACGCCGTGGTGGGCTATGCCTACGTCGGGCCTTATCGGCCGCGGCCGGCCTATCGCTACTGCATCGAGAGCTCGGTCTACGTGGCGCCGGACCAGGCCCGGCGCGGCATTGGCCGGGCGCTGCTGGGCGCCCTGATCGAGCGGGCGACGGCGGCCGGCTACCGGCGCATGGTGGCGGTAATCGGCGACAGCGCCAACCACGCCTCGATCCGCCTGCACAAGGCGCTCGGTTTCGAGGAGGCCGGGCTGCTGCCCTCGGTCGGCTTCAAGTTCGGCCGCTGGGTCGACAGCGTCACCCTGCAGCGGCCGCTTGGCGAGGGCGACCGCACCCTGCCCCCACCTCACGTCTAACCCCGGCCTAGAACCCGATCTCCCGCCGTTCGCGCAAGAAAAAAGGGCCGTGCTGAGCACGGCCCAAGTTTAGGGAGGAAATGCCCTAGGGGCGTGCGGCATAGGATCGCGGCCGAAGCCGCGTATACCGCAATGCAAAAGATAATCCCTCTGGATGATTTTGGGAAGTCTTTTGTAGCAGATTGAAAAATAAGAAATAATTTTTCCGCCTGTTGCGTTGCAGCAACATTTTTGGCCGCATCTTTGTGCGCTGCGGGAGGCCGGACCCACAGCCCGGGGCGCCCGCCGCCGGTTAAGTGTCTCGAATCTCCCTAAACCGGAGATAAACCGGCTGGCATGCCCTTTGCTTGGGCCCGGGCAGGAGCATGTTTCGAGGCTTGTCGCATTGGATCGCCATGTCCCCTAAGCCGCGTCCCGCAAAGCAGCCTTGCCGGGTCCTGATCCTGGCCTTTTGCGCCGCCCTGACGGCCGCTCTGATGGTGGCCGGAGGCGGCCCAACCCGCGCCGAGACACCTGCCTCCGCGGCCGATCCCTGGCGTCTCTGCGCCGCCTTCATCGACCACGCGGAGCGGGCCCTGGAGCTGCCGCCGCACCTGCTGCAGGCCATCTCCAAGGTCGAATCGGGCCGCTGGGACAGCGCCCGCTCGGCACTTTCTGCCTGGCCCTGGACCGTCATGGCCGAGGGCCGCGGGCGCTATCTGCCGAGCAAGGCCGCGGCCATCGCCGAGGTCCAGGCGCTCAAGGCCAGGGGCGTGCGCAACATCGACGTGGGCTGCATGCAGGTCAACCTGCAGTTCCATCCCAAGGCCTTCGACAGCCTCGAGCAAGCCTTCGACCCCGCCCAGAACGTGGCCTATGCCGCCACCTTCCTGACCCGGCTGCGTCAGGAGACAAACTCCTGGACCCGGGCGATCGGCCGCTACCACTCGGCCACGCCGCACCTCATGGGCCGCTATCGCCTGAAGGTCTTCCGCGCCTGGCGCGAGGAGAAGCGCCAGGCTGAGCGCGAGCGCCGGGCCGCGCGCGAAGCCCGGCAGGAGGCCCAGCACAGCACGCCCAAGAGCCCGGCGAGTACGATCCGCGAGGCGCCAAAGGGGACGAGACTGGTCCCCGCCGCCTTTCACCAGCCGCCCCGCTGAGGCGCGGTCTAACGGCTAGCGGCTGCGCAGCAGGTCCAACACCTCGGCCGAATTGGCCGGCCAACTGCCCCAGTCCTGGGGTCCGAAGCCCCACTTGTTGACCCGCGCCGGATCGGCGCCGCGCTCGAGCAAGAGCCGCACCACCTCGATATGGCCGGCCGCGGCCGCGGCCATCAGGGCCGAGTTGCCGACGTCGCTGGTCTTGTCCACCTGGGCGCCGCGGTCGAGCAGCAGCCGCGCCGCCTCGAGGTCGCCGCGTGCCGCCGCATGGCACAGCGCGCTCACGCCCCAACCATCGGACGCATCGGGCGCCGCTCCGCCGCCTAGCGCCGCCGCCAGGCCCTCGTGGTCGCCCGCGGCGACCAGGGCCAGAAGATCGGGGTCGGCCTGACCCGACCCGGCCTGATCTGGCCCGCTCCGGTCCGCCATGGCATTTTGCTCCCTGTCGATTGCGCCGTTCCGTGTTCGTCCCCCTTTTTCGCAGACCGGGCGCCGAGGTCAAGCGGGGCGGCCCGCCTGGTGCGGCGGAGCTACCTTGACGGACCCGCCCCGCCCGGCGAGGCTAGTCGATAACCTGCCGCAACAGTGCAAGACGGGAGGAAAGAGGATGGCGCTGTTGGAGGAAAGCACCGTTAGTCACGCCGGCCCCCACATCAAAGCCCATGCCGGCATCGACGTCGCGCGGGTGCGGGCCGAAACGCCCGGTTGCAAGTCGGTTCTACACTTCAACAATGCCGGGGCGGCGCTGATGCCGCAGCCGGTGCTGGAGGCGCAGATCAGTCACCTGCGCCGCGAGGCGACGATCGGCGGCTACGAGGCGGCCGACGAGGCACAAGCGCGGATCGAGCACAGCTACGACGCCATCGCCAGGCTGATCAACGCCAAACGCGACGAGATCGCCCTGGTCGAGAACGCCACCGTCGGCTGGGACCTGGCCTTCCACGCCTTCGGCTTTCAGCCCGGCGACCGCATCCTGACCGCCGAGGCCGAGTACGCCAGCAACTATATCGCCTATCTGCGCGCGGCCGAGTTCTGCGGTGCCGAGGTCGAGGTGGTGCCGAGCGACGCCAGCGGGCAGCTCGACGTGGCCGCGCTCGAAAACATGATCGACGATCGGGCGAAGTTGATTTCGGTCAGCCACGTGCCGACCAACGGAGGGCTGGTCAACCCGGCCGAAGCGATCGGCAAGGTGGCGCGCGCCGCCGGCATCCCCTTCCTGCTCGACGCCTGCCAATCGGTCGGGCAGCTCCAGGTCGATGTTGAGGCGATCGGCTGCGACCTCCTGACCGCGACCGGGCGCAAGTACCTGCGCGGGCCACGCGGCAGCGGTTTCCTCTACGTGCGGCGCGGCATTCTCGACAAGCTGCAGCCGCCCTTCCTCGACCTGCACGCGGCCGATTGGGTGGCGCCCGACCGCTACGTCATGCGGCCGGACGCGCGGCGCTTCGAGAACTGGGAGTTCAACTACGCCGCGGTAATCGGGCTCGGCGTGGCGGTCGACTACGCCCTGGCGCTCGGCCTGAAGGCGATCGAGACGCGCGTCACCTGGCTGGCGCGGCGGCTGCGCTCGATCCTGGCCGACGACATGAAGCTGCCGGTCTATGACCTGGGCGAGAAGCGCTGCGGCATCGTCACCTTCGCGCTGCCGGACCGCAGCGCCGCCGAGGTGCGCCGGAGCCTGCGCGCCCGTCACATCAACGTCTCGCACTCGACGCCACCCTCGACCCTCATCGACGCCGAGAAACGCAAGCTGCCGGACCTGATCCGCGCCTCGGTCCACTACTACAACACCGAGGACGAGATCGACCGCTTCTGCCACGCGCTGCGACGGCCGTGACTGTTAAAGGTTCGACACCTGGGCCAAAGTTTTGCACGGCTTCCACAGCGGATTATTTGACACGGATGAACACAGATGAACACAAACCAAGAAGGGATCACCTTGCCCAGTGAGGAAACATCGAAGACTTGACGCACCGTCATCTGACAAGGGCTTCGCTCACGTTCATCCGTGTTCATCCGTGTCAAACCAAGTTTGTTTTGTTGGTCGTGAGGCTACGTCGTTAAGCTATGCAAACCGTCGCGGCTCCTCATGCTTCGACAGGCTCAGCATGAGGCGGCTTATCATCCTCGTCCTGAGCCTGTCGAAGGACGAGGCAGGGCGCGGTAGCGAAGCATCGAAGAGGCTTTAGCCCAGCTCCACGCTGCCCTGCATCGCCAGCTCGCCCTGCGGCCCGGCGACCCAGAGGGCGGCGCTCTTGCCGTCGGGCGCGGGTGCTCCGGCGAGGGTGAAGGGGGCGCCGTCGAGGAGCGGCGCACGGGCGCGGAACTGGAAGGCGGCGATGCGGGCTTGCGGGCGTTCGCGGCGCGCCAGGTCGACCATCAGGGTCGCCAAGAGCGGCCCGTGCACCACCAGGCCCGGATAGCCCTCGACCTCGGTCGCGTAGGTGCGGTCGTAGTGGATGCGGTGGCCGTTGAAGGTGAGCGCCGAATAGCGGAACAGCAGCACCGGATCGGGCCTGATCTTGCGGCGCCAGGCGGCCGAGGCCGGCGCCGGCTCGCTCTCGGGCGGCGGTGCGTCGCCGCGCGGCGCTTCGCGGTAGACGATGTCGTGCTCCTCCTCGATGCAGGTGACACCGGCCACTGCGACCTCGTGCCGCACGGTGACGAAGGCGAGGCGGCCGCTGCGGCCCCGTTTCTCCTCGACCGAGGCGATGGTCGAGCGGCGCGTCGCCGCGGCGCCGATCGGCAGCGGCCGCGGGAAGCGGAGGCGGCTGCCGGCCCACATGCGGCGCGGCAGTTCGATCGGCGGCAGGAACTCGCCGCGCGCCGCGTGACCGTCGGAGCCGAGCGCCGACTGCGCCGCCGTCTGCCAGAAGTAGAGCCAGTGCCAGAGCGGCGGCAGGGGATCGCCGGCCTTCAGCCCCTCGTCGCGGTCGAGCAGCGCCTGCATGGCCGCGACCCGCTGCAGGTCGATGACGTCGTCGGCCGTCGCCTCGCGCCCGACCCAGGCGCGCCAGCGGGCGAGATCATGGCTGGACCGGTTCATTGGGGGGCCTCCGCTGCGAAGCGCGTCGCAGCGACGCTGGGCCGCTCGCGCATCCGGGACCACCAGGCGGCGAGCGCGGGATGCTGGGCTATCATCCCCCGTCCCTCCGCCGTGAGCAGGAAGTAGGCGAAGATCGGGATGGCGTGAATGTCGGCCAGGCCGAAGGCGGGGCCGGAGAAGAAGCCGGCCGGATCGAGCAGGCGCTCCAGCGCGCCGAGACAGCGCTTCGCCTGCGGCAGCGCCTCGGCGATTGCCGCCTCGTCGGCCTTGTCGCGGTCGCGCCGCTGGACGTAGATCACGCGCACCAGGGGCCAGTAGGCATAGCTGTCGAGCAGGGCGATGACCTGGTTCAGGCGCGCCCGCTGCCGCGGCTCGCTCGGCTGCAGCGGTGGGCCGGCAAAGGCCTCGTCGACATAGCGGGTGATCGCGCTGGTCTCGTAGAGCTCGAAGTCGTCATGGCGCAACAGCGGCACGCGCTTGAAGGGATGGCGTTCACGGTAGTCCGGCGGAATGGCCGCGTCGTCGAAGATGTCGAACTCCTCGAGGTGGTACGGCACACCCTTCTCGATCAGCGCCAGGCGCGCGATGCGCACATAGACGCTGTAGGATGGCCCGATGAGGACGACCGCGTCGCTCACGAGTAGGGCGTCCCGTCCTTGTGGAGGAAGATCTCCGTCTGCGGGCCGATCTCCTCCGTCAAGTCGACGTCGGGATAGACGCAGCGCTCCTGCGGCGCCCGGGTGCCGATCTCGAGGTAGCTGGCCGGCCTGTCGGAGCGGTTCACCAGGTGGTGGCCGTCCTCCACGCCGGCCGGGAAGCCGGCCGCCATGCCGGCGCTCAGCATCTGCTCGCCGGCGTCGGTGATCAGGGTCAGCTCGCCCTCCAGCACGTAGACGAACTCGTCCTCCTGTTCGTGCCAGTGGCGCTGCGATGACCAGGTGCCGGGCGGCAGGGTGGCGAGATTGACGCCGAACTGGGTGAGGCCCAGGGGATCACCGAGCACTCGCTTTTCGCGCTCGGCGCAGGGTGGGGCGAAGGGTGCGGGATAGCCGGAGCCCTTGCGCGACGTCACGGTCACGGGGTCGAGGGCAGGCGGTTTCACGCGGTCGGCCATAGGGACTCTCCGAGCGCTATCGTTCAATAGGGCGTGCCGTCCTTGTGGAAGAAAGTCAGCTTGCGCGCGCTGATCTCGACCGTCATGTCGATGTCGGGATAGACGCCGTGCTCAAGCGGCGCCCGGCTGCCGACCTCGAGAAAGGTGGCCGGCCTGTCGGAGCGATTCACCAGATGGTGGCCGTCCTCGACGCCGGCCGGGAAGCCGGCTGCCATGCCGGCGCTGAGCACCTGCTCGCCGGCGTCGGTAATCAGCGTGACCTCACCCTCCAGCACGTAGACGAACTCGTCCTCGTGCTGGTGCCAGTGGCGCTGCGCCGACCAGGAGCCCGGCGGCAGGGTGGTCAGGTTCACGCCGAACTGGGTGAGACCCAGGGGATCGCCGAGCGCTCGCTTTTCGCGCTCGACGCAGGGCGGGGCAAAGGGCGCCGGATAGCTGGAGCCCTTGCGCGGCGTCACGGTCGCGGGGTCGAGGGCGGGCGGTTTCACGCGGTCGGCCATGGGGCACCTCCGACTGTCGGTCTCGTTCCTGGCGGCCATAGGATTTAGCACGGATCGCCGCGGCGGGTTTGGCTAGTTCTTCTCAAGCGTCATATAAGATAACCGCATGTGCCGGCCGCCGTAACATGCGGTAGAGTCCGGCCATCGACGGCCGCAGGCAAGGATGACCCATGGCAGCAGAGACCGCCCGGCACGCCCCCTCCGACGTCGTAGAGGCACCGCTGAAGTACCTCGCCAGGGCCGAGGGCGTCCCGGTCTACATCCCTTCCGTGGGTGGCGGCGACATTACCCTGCACGAGGGCGACTACGTCATGCAGCGGGTGGCGATCCGCAATGGCCGGAGCCGGGACGAGCCCTTCAGCCTGGACCGCGAGGGCTTCGTCCTGGTGGCGCAGACGAGCGCGGTCCGTGACTTCTACGACGACGGCAAGATCGCGTCGGTCTACGAGGCCGAGGTGATGGACTTGCTGCGCCGCGCGACCGGCGCTGCGCGGGTCGAGATCTTCGATCACACGCGGCGCTCCGGCTCGCTCGAGGTCCAGAAGGCGCGCATGATCCGCGAGCCGGCCTCGATCATCCACAACGACTACACCGCCAAGTCGGGCCCGAAGCGGCTGCGCGACTTCTTCGCCGAGGCGCCGGAGGAGGCGGACGCTCTGCTGCAGCGGCGCTTCGCCATCGTCAACCTCTGGCGCTCGATCAACGGCACGGTGCAGCGCGCGCCGCTGGCGCTCTGCGATGCCGCCAGCGTGGCGCCCGACGACCTGGTCGGCGTCGAGCGGCGGGCGAAGGACCGCATCGGCGAGATCCAGCAGGCGCTCTACAGCCCGGCGCACCGCTGGTACTATTTCCCCGCGATGACCATGGACGAGGCGCTGCTGATCAAGACCTTCGATTCCGCGACCGACGGCCGCGCCCGCTTCACGATCCACACCTCGTTCGACGATCCGGACGCGCCAGCCGACGCGCCGCCGCGCGAGAGCCTCGAGACCCGCTGCTTTGTCTTCTTCTGAGCGACGTTCCGTCGGTAAGTCCGGGCTAGCGCAGAATCCGTTCAGCAGCGATCACCGCGCAGCTCCTCATGCTTCGACAGGCTCAGCATGAGGGGTTTGTGCCAGTGCGGCACAAGCCCTCCTCATACCAAATCCCGATACTCATGACCGGGCTCCCATGCTTCGAGACGCCGCTTCGCGGCTCCTCAGCATGAGGTGGTAGGCGGTTGATATA
>JBHJOF010000372.1:0-28085 GCA_050330055.1 Kiloniellales bacterium | reverse complement strand
GCTTCGAGCAGGCGCGGCCGAGGGCGCTGTCGGGCGGCATGCGCCAGCGCGCGGCGCTGGCCCGCGCCATGGTGACCAACCCGGCGGTGCTCTACATGGACGAGCCCTTCGGCGCGCTCGACCAGATCACTCGCGACCGGCTCAACCTCGAGCTGCTGAGCATCGTCGAGCGCCATCGCATGACCATCCTCTTCGTCACCCATTCGATCCGCGAGGCGGTGCTGCTGTCCGACCGGGTCGTGGTCATGTCGCCACGGCCCGGCCGCATAACCGACGTCTTCGCGGTCGGCCTGCCGCGGCCGCGCCACCTCGGGCTGCGCCAGGACCAGGCTTACGAGGCCCTGGTGCAGCGCGGCACCGAGAGCCTGCACGGCGGGATCACGGCCGATGGCTGAATTGGTCGAGAGGGGCGGAGGACTCGCCGCCGGGCGCAGCCGGCGACAGCGGCTGACGGAGGCCGCCTGGCCGCCGCTGGTCGCTTTCGTCCTGCTGATCGCGCTGTGGGAGGCGGCGGTCTTCCTCTTCGAGGTGCCGACCTACATAGTCCCGGCGCCGCACCGGATCTTCGACATCCTGGTGCGCGACTTCTCCAGCATCGTTTACCACTCCTCGGTCACGCTGCTGGAGGCGGTCAGCGGCTTCCTGATCGGCTCGCTGCTGGGTGCGCTGCTGGGCATCGTCTTCGCCTATTCGCCGCTCGTCTCGCGCGGCCTGCTGCCCTACGTGATCGCGGCCAACACCATTCCGGTCGTGGCGATTGCGCCGATCATCATCATCTGGTTCGGCCACGGCATCGGCTCGAAGATCGCGGTGACCGCCTTCCTGTCGTTCTTCCCGCTGGCGATCAACATGATGAAGGGTCTGAAGTCCTACGACCCGGTGATCATGGACCTGTTCCATGTCTGCGCCGCCTCGCCCTGGCAACGCTTCTGGAAGATGCGCCTGCCTTCCGCTCTGCCGTACGTCTTCGTCGGCCTCAAGCTGAATGTCACCTTCTCGGTGATCGGCGCGATCGTGGCCGAGTTCGTACAGGCGGACAGAGGCCTGGGCTTCGTCATCATGACGACCTATCGCATGCTGAACATGCCGAAGCTCTGGGCGGCCATGCTGGTCTCGGCGCTGATCGGCATCGTCTTCTTCGCCGCGGTCGCCCTGCTGGAACGCATCTTCATCCCCTGGCACAGCTCGATGCGCGAGGAGGCATGAAACGCCCGCAACAAAGCGGCGAGTAGAAGAAACGCAGCAAAACAACAGGGAGTGATGGTCATGAGAGCGATTGCGAAAGGGAGCGGGTTCTGCCTGGCGGCGGCACTGCTCGCAGCCGGCGCCGCGTCGTTGCCGGTGACGACCCAGGCGGCGGACGGCCTGCGCCTGGAATGGGTCTTCCAGGGCCAGTTCGCCGGCTTCATCGTCGCAGGCGACAAAGGCTACTACGCGGCCGAGGGCTTGGACATCGATCTGCGCCCGGCCGGGCCCGACCTCAAGCCGGCCAGCACGGTGGCGACCGGCACAGACAGCTTCGGCATCGGCCATCCCAACCAGGTGGTCGCCGCCCGCTCCAACGAGGTGCCTCTGGTCATGGTGCTGCAGTTCGGCCAGAAGAGCGCAACCACCTACATCTCGCGCAAGGAAAAGGGCATCGAAAAGGTACAGGACATGCCAGGGCACAGCGTCGGGCTGTGGTTCGGCGGCGACGAGCACGAGTTCCTGGCCATGCTGCAGGCGGCCGGCGTCGACCAATCCCAGGTCCGGGTCATCAGCCAGGGCTTCGAAGTCGTCAACTGGCTGCGCGACGAGTACGACGTCATGCAGGTGACCCGCTACAACGAGCTGAACCTCGTGCACTACGAGGGCATCGGCCCCGACCAGCTCAACTTCCTGGACCCCGAGGACTACGGCGTGGCGCTCGTCGCCGGCGGGGTCTTCGTCACCGAGAAGACCATCGCCGAGCGCCCTGAGGTGGTGCAGGGCTTCGTCAATGCCTCCATGCGCGGCTGGAAGGACGCCATCGAGGACCCCAAGGCGGCGGCCGAGATCGTCCTCAAGTACAACAGCGAGCTCGACCTCAAGGGGCAGATCGATCAGATCGAATCAATGCGCTCGCTGATCTGCGCCGGGCCGACCCTGGAGGGCAAGTTCGGCTTTGCCGAGCGCGAGGACTGGGAGGTGTCGCAGAAGGTGCTGCTCGACGCCAAGCTGATCGCCAGTGCCATCGATCTGGACCAGGCCTATAGCAACGCCTTCGTCGAGGCGGCGCCCGACGAGTTGAAGACGGTGAACTGTCCGCAGTAGCACCCAGGCTCGTGGAAGGTTGTCACGATGGCGCTCCACCCCTCGCTGTCACCCCTGGACTTGATCCGGGGGTCCCCGGAATCCAAGGGGGATCGTAGAGCGCTGCGGTTGCCGACATGGATTGCCGGGTCAAGCCCGGCAATGACAGGAAGTGCAAACACACCGGCCGAGTTACACTTCTCTGAAAGCCGGTATTAGGGTCGTCTGCGGGCCCGGTGCCGAGACGGCGCCGGGCTCCGCGCCTTGCAGGTGCAGCTCCTTGAGAACGGCCAGCATAAACCTGCTCTGGCAGCCGCAGGCGCAGTTCGCCGGCTACCTGGTGGCCGAGCGGCTCGACCTCGGCCGGCCCTGGGGCGTGCGCATCGAGACCTCGCCGCTGGTCTTCGGCATCGGCCCGGTCAGGTCGGTGCTCGGGGGCGGGAGTCTGTTCGGCGTCGCCAGCCCCGCACACCTGCTGAAGGCCGATCCGGCGGCGCTCAGCCTTCTGCTGGTCATGCAGCAGGAGAGCGCACTGGTCTATCCGGTACGCAAGGAGAGCGGCATCGAGCGCCTGGCCGACTTCGCCGGACGCAGGATCAGCGTCTGGCCCGGAGGCGAGGACCTGGAGCTGCGCTGGATGCTGCACAAGGCCGGTCTCGCACCGCACGCGGTCGAGCGCATCCCGCAGGTCGACCCGGTCACGCCCTTTCTCGCCGGCGAGACCGACAGCGCCCAGGTGACGCTCTATCACGAGCTGCACCTGATCGAGGAAGCCGGACTCGGTCCCGAACGGCTACGCCTGTTCCGCGCCGCCGACCAGGGGGCGGCACTGGTCAAGGACGGCCTGATGACCAGCCGGCGCCTGGTCGAGCAGGAGCCCGACTTCGTGCAGGCAGTGGTCAATGCCGTCATGGCCGGCTGGGCCCATGCCTTCCAGCATCCCGAGGAAGCGGTCGCGATCTGCTGCCAGGCGCGCTCCGCGCTGAGCCCAGAGTCGCAAAGGCGACAGCTGGCCGACATCCGGGCGCTGACCTTCTGCGGCGCGACTCGGACAAAGGGACTCGGCTTTCCCGACCCTTTGCACGTCGAACGGGCGGCGCGTGCACTCGCGGATCTCGGAACGACTCCGGAGTCGCTCGCATTTGACGACGTTATCGCATCGGATTTCTGGACGGCCGCGCCAGTCTCCTTCAAGCTGCGATCATGAATGTCCCCGCTTCCGCCGACGTGGTGGTGGCCGGCGCCGGCATCGTCGGTTGCGCCACGGCCTATGCGCTGGCCAAGCGCGGGCTCAAGGTCGTTCTGGTCGACAAGGGCAGCGTCGGCGGCGCTGTGAGCGGCGCCAGCCTGGCCTGCATCGGCGCCCACATGGTCGACATCGGCGAGCTGCCTCTATTGCAGACGGCCTGCACGCTGTGGCGCGGCTATCAGGACGAGCTGGAGCGGGATATCGAATACCAGCGCTGCGGCCAGCTCCGCTTTATCGCCCGCGAAGGCGATTTCGTCGCCGCGCGGCGCTGGCTCGACCAGGAGCGCGCCGGCGGACTGGAGGTCTCGCTGCTCGATCCTAGGGAGGTGCGCGAGATCGTGCCGGCGCTGAGCGGGCCGATCCTGGGTGCCACCTGGTCGCCGAACGACGCGACGGTCAATCCCTTCCTGAGCTGCCGCGCCCTGGTCGAAGCGGCCCGCACGCGCGGCGCCGAGCTGGTGACCGGCACCGCGGTGATCGGCATCACCGAGACCGACGGGCGCGTCTCGGCCGTGCTCACCACCGCCGGCGTCATCGCCACGCGCTGGCTGGTCAATGCCTGCGGCCCCTGGGCCGGCCGGCTCGCCGAGCGCGTCGGACACAGCCTGCCGATCCAGCCGCGCAAGGCGCAGTGCCTGGCAACCGTTCGCCTGCCGCCGACCATCCCCTGCGTGGTCGGCGCCTGCGAGGCCGGTGGCGGCGTCGAGGCCGGCTACAGCCAAATCCAGCAGGCCAAGAGCGGCCAGGTGCTGTTCAACACCGTCTTGGGCGGTGGCCTACGCAACCCCGGCACCGAGGAGCAGGAGCTGAGCATCGACCGCGCCTTCGTGCGCGATTCGGTGCGCACTTTGCTGTGGCTCTTCCCCGGCCTGGAGGACGTGATGCTGCTGCGCTCGTGGGCGCGCTACGAGGCGGTGACGCCGGACGACCGCTTCCTGGTCGGCCCGCTGGCCGGCCTGGAGGGCTTTCTGATGGCGGCGGGCGACAACGGCATCGGCTTCACCCGCGCGCCGCTGATCGCCAGGGCGCTGACCGAGATCATCGCCGGCGATGACAGAACGCTGGACATCGGCTGCTACGACCCGGAGCGCTTCACCGCGCTGCCAGAGGAAGCCGAGCGGATCGGGAGCCATGCCTGACGACGCACCTGAAACCAAACCGGACGGCAAGCCGGAAGCGGTGCCGGAGGATGCGACAGAGGCGACGCCGGACGCGGCGCCGGATGAATCCTCCGAGGACGACGGCTTCGTCGCCATCACCGTGAACGGCGACCTGCTCGCCGTGCCGGCCGGCATGAGCCTGGGCGCCGGCCTGCTGCTGCACGGCATCCGCGTCCTGCGCCACTCGCCGCACGATCAGGCGCCGCGCGGCCTGTTCTGCGGCATGGGAGTCTGCTTCGAGTGCCTGGTCACGGTCGACGGCCGGCCTGGACAGCAGGCCTGTCGTCTGCGCGTGCGCGACGGCATGACGATCGAGCTGCCGGAGTTCGCCCCAATTACAGAGGTGGGCCATGGCTGAAGAGGTCGAGATCGCCGTGGTCGGCGCCGGCCCGGCCGGCCTCAGCGCGGCTCTGGAGGCGCGCCGCCTGGGCGCCGAGGTGCTGCTGATCGACGAGGGCGCCGAGCCCGGCGGCCAGTACTACATGCAGCCACACACTGCGGCGGCCGAGGTGCGCGACAGCGCGCAGCTCGCCGAGGGTCGGGCGCTCCTGGCCGAGGCGCGCGGCGCCGGCGTGCGCCTGCTGGGCGGCGTCCAGGTCTGGGGCTTCTTCCAGCCCATGACCCTGGCCCTGATCGGTCCCGACGGCTGCTTCGAGATCGAGCCCAAGCGCCTCATCGTGGCGACCGGCGCGCACGATCGCAGCCTAGCCTTCCCCGGCTGGACCCTGCCCGGCGTGATGACGCCCGGCGCGGTGCAACGCCTGATCAAGGCGGAGGCTGTCGGGCTCGGGCCGCGCGTCGTGCTGGCCGGCAGCGGCCCCTTCCTGCTGGTGGTCGCCCGTCAACTGCTCGAGGCCGGAATCGAGATCGCCGCTTACGTCGAGTCAGCGCGCGTCACCGGGTCCGGTCTGCTCGGCCTGGCGCGCCGGCCGGGTGCCTGGAGCGAGCTCGGCGGCTATCTGCGCACGCTGCTGCAGCACCGGGTGCCGCTGCACCTGGGCAGCGCCGTGGTCGAGGCACACGGCGACAAGGGCCTGGAGTCCGTCGCCATCGCGAAGCTCGACCGGCGCGGCGCGCCGCTGGAGGGCGAGCCGAAGTTCGTCGAGACCAGCATCCTGGCAATCGCTCATGGCTTCCGCCCGGCCTGCGAGCTGACCGCAATCGCCGGCTGCGCGCACGGCTACGACGACCGCCAGGGTGGCCGCTTCTGCCGTGTCGAGCGCGACACGGGACGCACCTCGGTGGAGGACATCTTTGCCGCCGGCGAGGTCACCGGCATCGCCGGCATGCGCTGTGCCCGCGAGGAAGGCCGCATCGCCGGCCTCTCGGCGGCGCGCTCGCTGGGCCATTGGAGCCGCGGGGCTGGCTGGCGCCTGCGCTGGACACGGCGGCAGCGGCGCCGGGCGCAGGCCTTCGCCGATTTCGTCAACACAAGCTTCGCGCCGCCGGCCGGCCTGGCCGGAATCATCTCCGACGACACCCTGCTGTGCCGCTGCGAGGACGTTCGTGCCGGCGAGGTGCGCGCCGCGGTCGCCGCCGGCGCGCGCACGGCCACGGCGGTCAAGATGTGGACGCGCTGCGGCATGGGGCCCTGCCAGGGCCGCATCTGCGGCTGGAGCCTGGCCCGCACCATCGCGCAGCTGAGCGGCCAGCCGCTGGCCGAGATCGGCGACAACGAACCGCGCATCCCGATCAAGCCGCTCCCGCTCGGGGCCATAGTGGCGGAGGAAGAGGCGGCGGGCGCAGCGGCCGAGTAAACGGTACCCCCGCGCCGCCCAGGGCTGTTCAGCTATGAAAGATTGTGTATGCTACTAGTGGTAGCCTAATGCGGGCTCTTACGGGGGGCCGGCCATGGTTCGGGGCGAGTCGCGTTCGACCGAACAAACTGTTTCAGACCCCCGTACTAGATCACGGGGATCAAGATGTATCATGCACTGCCCCGCACTCTCCTATACATACTTCTGACCGCCTCCTTGATTCCGCTCGGCGCCTGCGGCGAGGAGCAGCAGGCGCAAGGGCAATCGGCGGCCCCGCCGCCCGCGGTCACGGTCTTCATGGTGAAAAAGCAGGACGTCACGCCGTCCGCCACCTTCAATGGTCGCATCGAGGCGGTCGATACAGTCGAGCTTCGCGCGCGGGTTGAAGGCTTCGTAGAGCAACGCCTCTTCACCGAGGGAGCCGAAGTCAAAACCGGTGATCTCCTGATCGAGATCGAGAAGGCCCCCTATGAGGCCGAGATCGGTCAGATCCAGGGCCAGATCACCTCGGCCGAAGGGACGCTGCGTCTGGCCAAGCTGGAGGTCGACCGCCAGAAGACGCTGGTGCAGCGCGAAGCCGTCGCCAAGGTCAAGCTGGACGAGGCGGAGGCCCAATACGCGCAGGCCCTGGGTTCACTGCAGCAACTGCAAGCCGCCCTAAGGCGCAAGGAGCTCGATCTGAGCTACACCGATATCCTGGCTCCCATCGACGGCAGGATCGGCCGCTCCAATTACTCTGTCGGCGATTTCGTGACGCCCTCTAACGAGCCGTTGGCCGTGATCGTCAGTCAGGACCCGGTCTATGTCAGCTTTCCGATCAGCTCCCGCGAGCTCCTCGAAGTGCGCAAGGCGGCCCAGGCGAGCGGTCGGGACCCAAGCGCCGTCAAGGTGAAGCTCCGCCTGCCGGACGGTTCGATCTACGACTCGACTGGAACGGTCAACTTCGTCGACGTGCAAGTCGATTCAACGACCGACACGGTGACTATCCGCGCGTCGGTGCCCAACCCGGTCAGCACAGGCTCGACCCGTCTGCTGGTCGCAAACCAGCTGGTCGGCGTGATCGTGGAGCAGGCGCAGCCGGAAGAAGCGCTGGTGATTCCGCAGGCGGCAATTGTCGTCGACCAGGCAGGTCCCTATGTCGTCGTCGTCGACCAGGACAGCAAGGCCGAGCAGCGCCGAATCCGCCTGGGCAGCGCCCACGGCAGCGCAATTGTCGTGGCTGAAGGCCTGCAGGAAGGCGAGCAGGTCATCGTCGACGGCCTGCAGAAGGTCCGCCCCGGCCAGACCGTCACCGCATCGGCCGCCACCGACGCCGGCGCCTGAGCCATGATCTCCGGAATCTTCATCGAGCGGCCGCGGCTGGCCTTCGTCCTCTCGATCGTGATCACGCTCGCCGGTCTCATCGCCATCACCGTGATTCCCGTTGCGCAGTTCCCCGACATCGTTCCGCCGCAGGTTCAGGTGACTGCCAATTATCCGGGCGCCAACGCGGAGGTGATCGAGGAGGTGGTGGCACAGCCCGTCGAGCAGCAGGTCGTCGGCGTCTCCGACATGCTCTACATGAAGTCGACCTCGTCCGCCGACGGCAGCTACTCCCTGACCGTCACCTTCGATCTCGGCACCGACCCCGATCTGAACACCGTCAACGTGCAAAACCGGGTAGCCCTGGCCGAGCCGCAGCTTCCGGAAGAGGTGAGCCGGCAGGGTCTCAGCGTGAAGAAACAGTCATCGGGACTGCTACAGGTCGTCCAACTCTATTCCCCGAACGGCACCTTCGACCAGCTCTACCTGAGCAACTATGCCACCATCAATGTCATCGACGCGCTCAAGCGAATCAGCGGCGTCGGCGATGCTTCGCTGTTCGGTGCACTCGACTACTCGATGCGGGTCTGGCTCGATCCGAGCAAGCTCAACAACTTTCAGCTCACGCCGCAGGAAGTCGCCGCTGCGATCCGGAGCCAGAACGTGCAGGCAGCGGTCGGACGCATCGGCGCGGCTCCGCTGCATTCGGACCAGCAGTTCCAGCTCACCATCAGCACCAGAGGACGTCTGACAAACCAGGCCGAGTTCGAGAACATCATCGTCCGCGCCAGCCCCGACGGCTCGGTGGTACGCGTAAGAGACGTCGGACGAGTCGAGCTGGGCGCGAAGAGCGCCGACCGCTTCACTCGCTTCGATGGCCAGCCCGGCGCGGCCATCGGGATCTACCAGGCGCCAGGCGCCAACGCCGTCGCCGTCGCGAACCAGGTCACCGCCCGCATGGAGGAGCTGGCCCAGCGGTTTCCCGACGACGTTAAGTTCGTGACGGTTTACGACACGACGGAGTTCGTGGTGTCGACGATCGAAGCCGTCATTCATACCTTGTTCGAGGCCTTCGCGCTGGTCGCGCTGGTGGTCTTCGTTTTCCTAGGCAAGCTCCGAACGACCCTCATCCCGCTGATTGCCGTTCCGGTCTCGATCATCGGCACCTTCGCGGTCATGCTGCTGATCGGCTACAGCGCCAATACCGTGTCGCTGCTCGCCCTCGTGCTCGCCATCGGAATCGTCGTAGACGACGCCATCATTGTGATCGAGAACGTCGAGCGGATCATGGAGGAGGACCCACGGCTGTCCGTCAAGGAAGCGACGCGAAAGGCGATGGGCGAGATCACCGCGCCAATCATCGCCATCACGCTGGTGCTGCTCTCCGTGTTCGTTCCGGTGGCCTTCATCCCCGGCATCTCGGGCGAGCTGTTCCGCCAGTTCGCCGTTGCCGTCTCGGTCTCGATGGTCATCTCCGCGATAAACGCGCTCACGCTGTCGCCGGCGTTGTGCTCGGTGTTGCTGAAGCCCGGTCATCACCGGCCACGCGGGCCGATCGGCTGGATGCTGACGGGAATCGACAAGCTCACCGCAGGGTACGGCTGGGCGGTGCGCAAGCTGGTCCGCGTCAGCATCCTCTCTGTCGCGATCGTCGCCGGCGTGGTCGTGCTGACGGGCGGCGTCTTCAGCGTGACACCGCAGGGCTTCCTGCCCGAGGAGGACCAGGGTGCGATCTTCACCATTGCCCAGCTTCCCGAGGGCGCCTCGCAGAACCGCACCTCCGAGGTCGCGCAGGAGGTCGAAACCATCCTGCTGGCCGATCCCGCCGTCGAGCACGTCATCTCCATCGTCGGGCTCGACTTCATCAGCAACAGCGCCGCCTCGAACAAGGCCTTCTTCATCGTGCGCCTCAAGCCCTATGCGGAGCGCAAGGACCCGAGCTTGAGCGCAGCGGCACTCGTACGACGCCTGAGTGGCCCGTTGGCGGCGATCTCGGGCGGCGTCGCCGTTCCCCTCAACGTGCCGCCGATCGTCGGTCTCGGCTCGACTGGCGGCTTCGAGTATGTCCTCGAGGCCCTGCAGGGGCAGCCGGCGGCGGACATGGCGGCCACGATGCGCGGCCTGGTCATCGCCGCCAACGCCGACCCGGCGCTGGCTGGCGTACTCTCCACCTTCGCCGCCAACACGCCGCAGCTCTATCTCGAGATAGACCGCGAAAAGGCGCAAACGCTGGGCGTCGCCATCGGCGATATCTTCACCGCGCTACAGGCTACCTTGGGCGGCTACTACGTCAACGATTTCAACCTGTTCGGACGCTCCTGGCAGGTCAAGGTACAGGCCGAGGCGGACTATCGCTCGCAGGTGGCCGACATCTACGGAATCTACGTGAAGAACGCGGCTGGTCAGATGGTGCCGCTGCGGGCGCTGGTCGATGTAGAGCTGGTCCTCGGCCCCCAGGCGGTGACCCGCTACAACGGGTTCCGTGCCGCCGTCATCAATGGCGGCCCCGCCGCCGGCTACAGCAGCGGCGCCGCGCTGGCCGCGATGGAGCGGCTATCCGCGACGACGCTTCCGGCCGGCTATGGTTTCGAGTGGTCGGGCACCTCGCTCCAGGAAAAGGAGGCGGCCGGCAAGACCACCATCGTTCTCGGCCTTGCGGTGCTCTTTGCCTACCTCTTCCTGGTGGCGCTCTACGAGAGCTGGAACGTTCCGATCCCGGTGCTGCTGTCGGTGACCGTAGGCGTGCTCGGCGCGGTTGCGGCGATCTGGCTCCTGGGGCTGGCGTTCGACGTCTACGCGCAGATCGGTCTCGTCGTGCTGATCGCGCTGGCGGCCAAGAACGCCATCATGATCAACGAGTTCGCGCTTGCCGTACGCAACAGCGGCAAGTCCCTGATCGATTCGGCGATCGAAGGTGCGCGGCTGCGTTTCCGTCCGGTCATGATGACCAGCTTTGCCTTCATACTCGGCCTGCTGCCGCTGGTGTTGGCAACGGGGCCCGGCGCCGCGAGCCGCCGCGCGGTCGGCTCGCCGGTGCTCTTCGGCATGCTTACGGCGGCCGTGATCGGCATCTTCGTCATACCGATGCTCTTCGTCGTGTTCCAGTGGATGCGCGAGAAGACCGGCTGGAAGCCGGCGCTGCCGGCGCCGGAGAGCGCGGTCGCGGAGCCGGCCGAATAGCCGGCCGGGATCGGACCTAGCCTGCGAACTCCAGATCGGCCGGCGAGATCAGCACGCCGAACTCGGCGCACCAGATCACGACGCTCGGATAGTCCTTGAGGTTCACGCCCGCAGGGATGGCGTAGTTCTGGCTGCCCTTGAAGGCACGCAGCCTACCGAGGTCGACGAACATGGTGCCCTTCACGTCGGAGGATTCGCGGACCTGCGCCTTGGGCACCAGATAGACGTGGAAGGCCGGGCCCGGCCCGACCTCGAAGTCCGCGCCCAAGAAGACGACCTCCTGGTAGACGGTGACGCCCCCGGCACCATGGTGGATCGGGTCGGCGGGATTGGCGTGGATGAAGCTGCCGCGCGCCACGACCTCGCCCTGCGCCTCGGCGCTCAACGTCTCCATCGCCTCCGGTGGCGGGAATACATAGGGAAAGGCGAAGAATCCCACTGCCACGCCGAAGGCGGTGCCCAGGATGCTGCCGAAAAGAAAGATCGCAATCGCCCGCCACATGTGAGCCTCCCCGGCAGTCCCCCTGCCGCTCCGAGCCGTCGCCAACGGTCATTCAACACGGCGATCAGCTGCCGGGAAAGCGGCTCGTCATTTGCGTACCAGCAACCTCTTCGGTGTGGGCCTCCCGCGACGGCAGGGAGCTGTCGTCGATCTCCTGCATCGCGGGCCGTAGCGGACCCGGGACCTGTGGGCTGTCGTCCAGGAAGCCGCCCGACTGACGCCGCCACAGCCCGGCATAGACGCCATCGAGCACCAGCAGCTCGGCATGGCTGCCCTGCTCGACGATGCGGCCGCGCTCGAGCACCACGAGGCGGTTCATGCGGGCGATGGTCGACAGACGGTGCGCGATGGCGATCACCGTGCGCCCGCGCATGAGCTCGTCGAAGTTCTCCTGAATCGAGGCCTCGACCTCGGAATCGAGTGACGATGTCGCCTCGTCCAGCACCACGATCGGCGCGTCCTTCAGCAGGGCGCGGGCGATGGCGATACGCTGGCGCTGTCCGCCCGAGAGTTTGACGCCGCGCTCGCCGACATGGGAGTCGAGGCCGCGCCGGTCGCGCCAGTCAACCAGCTCGTCGATGAAGTCGAGCGCCTGGGCGCGCTCCGCAGCGTCCCTGATCTCGCCCTCGGCCGCCTGCGGCCGGCCGTAGCGGATGTTGTCGCGGATCGAGCGGTGCAGCAGCGAGGTATCCTGCGTCACCACCGCGATATGGCCGCGCAGGCTTTCCTGCCGCACGTCGGCGATGTCCCGCCCGTCGATCAGGATCCGTCCCGCCTCCGGCGCATAGAAGCGGAGCAGCAGGTTGACCAGCGTCGACTTGCCGGCACCCGACTGGCCGACCAGCCCGACGCGCTCGCCCGGCGCGATGGTGAGATCGATGCCGCGCAGCACGCTGCGCTCCTGGCCGTAGCCGAACTGCACGCCCTCGAAGCGCACCTCGCCGCGCGTGACCGCGAGCGGGACCGCCCCTGGACGGTCCGTCATCTGCAGCGGCACGGCGATGGACCGCATGCCTTCCTGCACCGTGCCGATGTTCTCGAAGATCGAGGCGACGCTCTGCGCCACCCAGCCGGCCATGCTGGCGATCTGCCAGGTGAGCGGCAGCGCCATGGCGACGGCGCCGAGCTGGATGTTGCCCCCGATCCAGAGCCAGACGGCGATCGCCCCCGTGCCGACCACCAGGGCTGCGTTGATGGTCGCGAGCGAGACCGTGAGCGCGGTGATCAGACGAAGCTGCTGTCGGAATAGCCCCGTATGCTCATCCACCGCCTCGCGCGCGAAGGAGTCCTCGTCGCGCGCGCTGGCGAAGAGCTTGACCGTCAGGATGTTGGTGTAGCTGTCGACGATCCGCCCGGTCAGCGTCGATCGGGCCTCAGACAGGGCGTGCGAGCGCTCGCGCATGCGCGGCACCAGGATGCGCAGCAGGGTGACGTAGCCGACGAACCACAGCACCAAGGGCAAGGTCAGGCGCAGGTCATTGGCGCTCAGCAGCACGAAGGCGCTGGTGCCGTAGACCAGGATGTACCAGACCGCATTGGTGCTGGCGATGACGCTCTCGCGCAGCGCCGGACCGGTCTGCATGACGCGGTTGGCGATGCGCCCGGCGAAATCGTTCTGAAAGAAGGTCCAGCTCTGCCGCACTACGTGCCAGTGGCTCTGCCAGCGGATCAGGTTGGTGAGGCCGGGGACCAGCGCCTGGTTGGTGATCGCGTGCTGCAGCAGCACCGCGGCAGGACGCAACAGCAGGACGATGACGGCCATGGCGAGCAAAGTCGGCCAGGTCTCCGCCAGCAGGCGATCGGCGCTGTAGGTCGAGAGCAGGGTGACGAGGCGGCCGATGAAGAAGGGTATGGCGCTGTCGAGCACCGCTACGAAGAAACCGGAGACGAAGAGTGCCACGAGCAGCCATCCCGCCTGGCGCGCATAGTGCCAGTAGAAGGCGAGCAGCCCGGTCGGCGGCGGCGTCTCGGGCGACAGGGCCGTGGGATCGATCAGACGCTCGAAGTAGCGGAGGAAACGCATGGCCTCATATCTGCGGCCGCGCCTGGCGGCACGCAAGGGACAAGCCTAAGCGCTTGTTCCAGATCGATCTAGCGTCACGTTACGGCAACAGGATGGTCGAGCCGATGGTCTGGCGAGCCTCAAGGGCACGCTGGGCATCGGCAGCCTGGCGTAAGGGAAAGCGCTGGCCGATCTCGACCCGGAGCAAGCCGGCGCGGAGCGCGGCGAAGAGGCGGTCGGTGATCGAACGCACCTTCTCGGGCGTGTCGGTGTAGTGGCCGAAGTTGGGCCGAGACAGGGTAACCGACTTGCCGGCCAGGCCGCCGACGTCGACCGCGCCGATCTCGCCCGAGGCCTGGCCGTAGGAGACCAGGTGGCCGCAAACCGCGAGCGCCTCCAACGAACGCTGGAAGCTATCGACGCCGACACCGTCATAGACCACGTCGCAGCCTTCGCCCTCGGTGATCTCCATAACCTTGGCGACGAAGTCCTCGCGCGCGGTGACGATCGGATAGGCGCAGCCATGGGCCCGGGCGACGCGCGCCTTTTCCTCGGTCGAGACGGTACCGATCACGGTGGCGCCGAGGGCGCGCGCCCACTGGCAGAGCAGCAGCCCGACCCCGCCGGCCGCGGCATGGACCAGGACGCGATCGCCCTCGTTCAGGCGATAGACCCGGTGCAGCAGGAACTCGGCCGTCATGCCCTTCAAGAGGCCGGCGGCCGCCGTCTCGTCGTCAATGTCGTCGGGCAGCACGACCAGCAGCTCCGCCGGCATCGTGCGCGCCTCGGCATAGGCGCCGAGCGGCGGGCAGGCATAGCCGACCCGGTCGCCCGGCAGGATGCCGTTCACGCCGGGCCCGACCTCGAGCACCACGCCGGCCGCCTCCATGCCGGGCACGCCGGGCGGCGTCAGCAGCGGGAAGTAGCCGGTGCGGCAGTAGACGTCGATGTAGTTCACGCCGATCGCCGTGTGGTGCAGCCGCACCTCGCCGGGGCCTGGCGGCGGCACCTCGCGCTCCTGCCAGTCGAGCACCTCGGGGCCGCCGTGGCTGGTGACCACCATCGCATGGCTGCGCAGGGTGCCGCCCGGCGCCTCGACCGCCGCGGACTGCGGGGCTGCCCGCTCGCTCGCTGACGGCCGGCCGCGCGCCTCCCTTTGAGCTTGGGGGGCGCGCTGGCCGAAGTGGCGCTTCACCGCGTCGAAGCCGGCCTGGTAAATCTGCTCGCCGACCAGCTTGGCCAGTTCCGCCTCCTGGCCCGGCGGCGTGGCGAAGTTTGAGGTCCATTCCCAAAAGGTGCGGCTGCCATCGGTAACCGGGCGCAGGCGGACGCTGGCGACGTAGCCGATCAGCGGCAGCGGCGCGTCGAGGATGCAGTAGGTGAAGCTGTGGTCGCGGTCGTTCAGGCTGATGAGCTGCTCGCGCAGGCCGCCGCCGTCGCGCAGGCGGAAGCTGCGCACGCAGGCCACCTGGTCGCTGCCCTGCCCCGCCTCGATGCGGCTGACCTCGATGGCGGGGTGCCAGCGCTCGTGGCCATTGAAGTCGCGCAGGAAACGCCAGACCTCATCGAGCGGCGCGTCGATGATCGTGCTCTTGCGGACCGAAACCATGGGACCGGTCAGCGCCGGCCGAGGGCTTGCTTGAGCGCGTCGAAGCCGCCCTGAAACACGCCCTGGCCGATCTGCCGGGCGAGCTCGGTCTCGCGCGCCGGCTCACAGTCGAACTCGGCGGTCCACTCGGCAAAGCAGCGCTCGCCGTCGGTGACCGGCGTCAGCTTTAGCGTCGCGACATAGTTCTCGACGCCCATCGGGCTCTCCAGGATCGAGTAGGTCACGCTGTAGTCGTAGTCCGAAAGCGCCAGCAACTGCTCGCGGATGCGGCCGCCGTCCTTCAGGCTGAAGTTGCGGATGCAGCCGACCTTGTCGGCCGGCTGGCTCTGCTCAATGCGGCTCTCGGCGATCGCCGGGTGCCACCGCGGCAGGCCGTTGAAATCGCGCAGCAGCGCCCAGACGCGATCGGCCGCCGCGTCGATGACGCTCGAGGTGTAGACCTTCACCATGCCAGCAACCGCCGCGCCCTACTCGTCGACCTTCTGCGGCGTCCTGCGCAGGTCCTCCAGGATTTCGCTGATATTGGTGACGTCGCCGGAGGACATGCCGATTTCCTTCAGCAGGTTGTCGACCAGCGGCGCCTGGGCGCGGAAGCGCAGTGCCGAGTTGACCAGATTGTCGGAGAAGCTGCCGCCACCGCCCGGGCCTTCGTCGACGCCGCGCCCGCCACCACCGAGGCCGTCGACCTGCAAAATCTTGATGCCCTCGATCTTCTCCATCGGCTTGACGCTCTCGCGGATGATCGATTCGAGCCGCTCGATCAGCGCCATGCGGGCGGCCGAGGCGCGCGCCTGGTCGGTCAGCACGTTCTGCGCCTCGTTCATCTGGCGCCGGCCCTCCGCCTCGATCTCGTAGCGCAGCTTGGCGGCCAGCGCGCGGATCTTCTCGGCGTCGGCCTCGCCCTCGGCGACCACGCGCGAGGCCTCGGCGCGGTCGGCGGACGCCTTCTTCTCGGCCTCCGCGGACAAACGGATGCGGATGCCCTCGCGCTCGGCCTCCTGCGACGCGCGGATAAGCTCGATCGTCTTCTGCCGGTCGGCCACCTCGGTCTCGCGCGCAGTGAAGACCTTTTCCTCGGCGGCGACGGCCTTGGCCCGCGCCGTCTCCGCCTCGGCCTGGGCCTCGGACTGGGCCTTGGACTGCTCGGCCACGGCGATCGCCCGCGCCTGCTCCGCGATCTCCAGCGACTTGCGGCGCTCGACCTCGAGGCGCTGGATCTCCTCCTCGCGGGCGATGCGCTCGGCCTCGATGGCGCGCTCCTGGATGATGCGGGCCCGCTCGACCTGCTCGCGGGCGCGCAGCTCGGCCTCCTCGGACTCGCGCTGGCGCTCGGCCCGCTCGCGGGCCAGCTCAGCGCGCTGCATGGCGCGGCGGATCTCCAGCTCGCGCTCCTGCTCCAGGCGGGCGTATTCGCTCTCGCGGTCGATATCTAGCGACAGCTTCTCGGTCTCCAGGTTCTTGTTGCGGATCTGGATCAGGGTGTCCTGCTCGATGTCATTGCGCAGCTTCTTGCGCCGCTCGATCTCCTCGGTCAGGCGGGTCAGGCCCTCGGCGTCGAAGGCGTTCGAAGGGTTGAAGTACTCCATATTGGTCTGGTCGAGGCCGGTCAGCGAGACCGATTCGAGCTCGAGTCCGTTCTGGCTCAGCGCGTCCTCGGCCGCTGCCCGCACGCGCTTGACGTAGTCGCCGCGCTTCTCGTGCATCTCTTCCATGGTCACCTCGGCGGCGACCGAGCGCAGGGCGTCGACGAACTTGCCTTCCAGCAGCTCCTTCAGGCTGTCCGGCTCCAGGGTGCGGCGGCCAAGCGCCTGGGCGGCGGCGGCCACGGCGTCGGCGACCGGCTTGACCCGGACGTAGAACTCGGCGACCACATCGACCCGCATGCGGTTCTTGGTGATCAAAGCCGCCTCGGCGCCGCTCCGCACCTCGAGCCTGAGCGTGCTCATGTTGACCGGGGTCACCTCGTGCACGATCGGCAGCACGAAGGCGCCGCCGTTGATCACCACCTTCTGGCCGCCGAAGCCGGTGCGCACGAAGGAAGTCTCCTTCGACGAGCGGCGGTAGAGCCAGTGCAGCAGGTAGACCGCGACGACGATGACGATGGCGAGCAGGATGATCCAGAGGACGACTGCTCCAAGTGTTTCGCCTGACATGGCTTCCTCCCTCGCGGGGCGCGCGGCCCCGCAGCTCCTAACGCTTGATCCTGATCTGCTTGAACCTTCGGGTCTGTTCGGTGAGCGCGGCCTCGGTCGGCAGGCGCTCCATCGAGCTGGCCCCGTAGAATCCGTGGCAGCTCGCCGTGTTGGCGAGGATATATTCGGCGTCTTCCGGCCGCGCGACCGGGCCGCCGTGCACCAGCACGATGACGTCGCGCTTGACCCTGAGCGCCGCTTCGGCCCAGGCCTCGACCAGGACCGGGCAGTCCTCCAGCCTGCGCGCCGTCTCGGCCCCGATCGATCCGCCGGTGGTGAGTCCCAGGTGGCAGACGATGATGTCGGCACCGACCCCGGCCATGGCCACGGCGTCGTCCTCGCAGAAGACGTAGGGCGTGGTCAGCAGGTCCTTCTCACGCGCCAGGCGGATCATGTCGACCTCCAGGCCATAGCTCATGCCGGTCTCCTCCAGGTTGGAGCGAAAGGTGCCGTCGATCAGGCCGACGGTGGGGAAGTTCTGCACGCCGGAGAAGCCCATGCGCTTCAGGTCGTCGAGGAAGACATCGAACAGGCAGAAGGGGTCGGTGCCGTTGACGCCGGCCAGCACTGGAGTCCTGCGCGTCACCGGCAGTACCTCGCGCGCCATCTCGACCACGATCTCGTTGGCGTTGCCGTAGGCCAGCAATCCCGCCATCGAGCCGCGGCCGGCCATGCGGTAGCGCCCCGAGTTGTAGATAACGATCAGGTCGACACCGCCGGCCTCCTCGCACTTGGCGCTGAGGCCGGTGCCGGCTCCGGCGCCGACGATCGGCTCGCCGCGCGCCACCATGCCGCGGAACTTCTCCAGCAGGTCCTTCCGCTCGAACCGCGGGCGCCAGAAACTTGGACGTTCGGGGCTTGGGCGTTCAAACGGTGGCATAGGCGCGCGTCTCCGTTGTCTTCATGATCTCCAGGAAGTTCTTCACCAGGGCCTCGGCGAACGGCGGGTCGTTGACGTTGTAGGGCAGCCTGATCAGCCGGCGGCTCGTGGTCTGGCGCACCGTCTCGGTGAGCGCGTCGAACAGCGCCTTGTCGGCCGCCGGGTCGTGAAAGGGCTGGCCCGGCACGTCGAGCAGCGACACGCCACCCTCGGGCAGCAGGAAGCGCACCGGCCCCTCCATGCGGTTCAGGCGCTCGCCGATCCAGCGCCCGATCTCGCGGTTCTCCTCGGCCGTGGTGCGCATCAGGGTGACGTTGGGGTTGTGCACGTAGAGGTTCCGGCCGCGGAACTGCGCCGGCACCGTCTCCATGGCCAGGAAGTTCACCATGTCGAGCGCGCCGCAGGAGCCAACGTAGGGCACGCGGCGTCGGATGATGGCGCCCAGACGGTCGGGCGCGGCCGAGAAGACGCCGCCGACCAGGAGGTCCGGCACCTCGGTCGTGGTCACGTCGATCACGCCGGAGATCAGGTTGGAGTCGACCAGCTTCTCCATCGACTGGCCGCCGGTGCCGGTGGCGTGGAACACCAGGCAGTCGTAGCGATTCTCCAGCGCCTTGGTGACCGCCTGCACGCAGGGCGTGGTGACGCCGAACATGGTGAGGCCGATGGTCGGCTTGGCGGCGCTGCGCCCGCCGTCTCGCCGAGCGTGCGCGATCATGCCGGCCAGCGCGTTGGCGGCGTTCGACAGCACCTGCTCGGAGATGCGGTTGATGCCCTGCACGTCGGTCACCGAGTACATCATCATGATGTCCGACGGGCCGACGTAGCGCTTCACGTCGCCGCTCCCCACGGTCGAGACCATGATCTTGGGAATGCCGACCGGCAGCGCCCGCATGGCCGGGGTGGCCAGCGCCGTGCCGCCCGAGCCGCCGGCCGAGATGAGGCCGCCGACGTCGCGGCGGGTGACGATGAAGCGCTCGAAGGCGGCCGCCATGGCGGTGACGGCGCTGCCGCGGTCGTCCGTGAAGACGGCGCGGGGCCCTTGCGGATGGTGACGCGCGACCTCCTGCGGGCCGACGTCGGCCGGGCTCGGCCGGCCGCCGGTCGAGAGATCGACGGTGACGCACTTGAGGCCCTGGCGCTCCAGGCAGCTCTTGAGGAACAGCAGCTCGCGGCCCTTGGTGTCGAAGGTGCCCGCGACATAGGCGTTGCGCCCGATCATGGCGGCAACCGGCATCCGGAAGTCCGGCAGCTCGGTGGTTTCGCGCCGCGCAGTCTCGGTTTCGGGCGCAGGGGACCGTGCCGGCGCAGCAAGCGGATTGCCGGCGCTCCAGCGGGTCGGCGCGGCGCGGGCCGAATAGCGCGGCGCCGGGGCCTCGTCGGCCGGCGCGATTTCCGGTGCGCCTGCGCTCTCCGCAACACGGCGGCGCACCTGAAAGACCTGCGGCGCCTCCTCTTCCTCGGCCGCGGCCGTTGGTTCGACGGCCTCGGCCTCCTCCTCGTGGCGGCCGACGCCGAGCAGGCGCTGCTGCAGCTCGAGGTCGCCGGCCAGGGTGGTGGCCGGCAGCTCGCGGAAGATGCGGCCGTTGACCATGATGGCGACGCGGTCGGCCAGGTCGGTGGCGACGCCGATGTTCTGCTCGATCAGCAGCAGCGACAGGGCGCCCTCGTCGGCCAGGCGCTTCAGCATGGCCACCACCTGCTCGACGATGACCGGGGCCAGGCCTTCGGAGGGCTCGTCCATGATCAGCAGGCGCGGATTGCCGAGCAGTGCCCGGCCGATCGCCAGCATCTGCTGCTCGCCGCCGGAGAGCTGTGCGCCGCCGGCACGACGCCGCTCCTTGAGGCGCGGGAAGCTGTCATAGATGCGCTCGACTGTCCAGGTTGCGTCGCGAGTACCGCGTGCGGCAAGGCGCAGGTGCTCATCGACCGAGAGCGAGGGCCAGACCCGCCGGCCCTGCGGCACATAGCCGACGCCAAGCTCGGCGATGCGATGCGGCGGCAGGCCCAGCACGCTGGTGCCAGCGATGCGCACCGTGCCGCTGGTGGCCGCCACAAGGCCCATGATGGCCTCGCACATGGTGGTCTTACCCATGCCATTGCGGCCGACCACCGCGAGGATGCCCTGGTCGAGGCTGAGCCTGACGCCCTGCAGCGCCGGCGCGTGGCCGTAGTGGACCACCAGGTCGCTGATCTCAAGCGCCGGCGTGGCGGCTGGTACCAGCTCAGCCATGGCGCCCACCCAGGTAGATCTGCTGCACCTCGGTGTCGGCCTCGATCTCGGCCGGGGTGCCCTGCTTGAAGATGCAGCCGTTGTGCATGACGGTCACGCTCTCGACCACGCGAAGCGCGACGTCGAGGTCGTGCTCGATGATGATGTAGCCGATGTGCGCCGGCAGGGCGCGCAGGATATCGATCAGCTCGCGACGCTCGCCGGGCGAGAGGCCGGCCGCCGGCTCGTCGAACAGGATGAAACGCGGCGCCCCGGCCAGGGCCATGCCGATCTCGAGCTGGCGCTGCTGGCCATAGGAGAGCTCGGACACGGGCGTGTCCGCCGCGTGGTCGAGATGCACCGCGTGCACCAGCTCGCGCGCGCCCTCGAGCGTGGCATCGCTGCGGCCTGGCCGGCGCAGCGAGTAGCGCGCGCGGGTCACGCCGCGCTGCGCCAGGAACAGGTTGTCGAGCACCGACAAGTTGCGGAACAGCAGCGAGTGCTGATAGGTGCGGCGCAGGCCCCGGCGGATGCGCTCGTGCGGCGGCAGCGTCGTGATGTCCTCGCCGAAGAAGCGGATGCGCCCGGCGGTCGGCGGGAAGTCGCCGGTGACGGCATTGAACAGCGTGGTCTTGCCGGCGCCATTGGCGCCGAGCATGGCGCGGCGCTCGCCGGCCTCGACCGTAAGGTCGACCTGGTCGAGCGCGACCAGCGCACCGAAGCTGCGGCTCACGCCCTCGATCCGGAGGGCGTGAGCCGTGCCAGCTTGGGCGATGCGGTGAACCGCCTCGGCCACCGCTTAGCCCTCCCCTGCCGCTATGGCTATTCGCGGCACTCGGGGTTCTCGCGGCTGACCGGGCCGAGGGCCAGGAACTGGTCCCGCGGCATGCCCATGGCCTGATCGACCGCCGGAATCACCTTGACGACCTCGTTGAGCAGGTTGCCGTCCGGCCCCTCGATCACCTCGGTCAGGAAGATGTCGGCGATCGCCTGGCGGTTCTCGTCGAGCTTGACCATACCGGTCGGCGTCTCGAACTCGAGGCTGACCAGGGTCTCGCGCGGCTTGGCGCCGCCGTCCGACAGATCGCCGTTGATCTTGTCGAGCGCCAGCAACACGGCCTTGGTGTTGATGTAATAGCCGTGCGCAAAGAGCGAGGGGCTCGGGAAGCCGTCCGGGAAGGCCGCCTTGTAGGCCGCCACGAACTCCTTCCAGCGCGGGTCGTCCCAGGTATCGGCGATCGGCCCGGCCGCCGGCGTGCCGACGACGTAGTTGCGCTGCCTGCCCTTGGAGCCGAGCACGGTCTGGTCGACCGTGATCGAGCCGCCGATCAGCGGCGCCTCGCCGCCGGCCTGCTCGTACTGGGTCAGGAAGTTGACCGCGTCGGCACCGCCCAGCGCGACGTAGATGGCGTCGATGTCGGTGGGAATCGCGGCGATGATCGAGGAGTAGTCCTTGTTGCCGATCGGCACCCAGTACTTGTCGACCACCTTGCCACCCAGCTCGCAGAAGGGAAGCATGAAGCCAAGCACCTGCGTGTAGGGGAACGAGTAGTCCTCGGCGACCGTAACGACGCGCTTGTAGCCCTTCTCGTTGAAGACATACTCGCCCAAACCAGCCATCCACTGGGCGCCATCGGTCGAGAAGCGGAAGAAGTTCGGCGCCGGATCGCGCAGCGTCGTGTCCTGCGCCGCCGAGGTGCCGTTGACGAAGGTAACGTTCGGATGCTCCTTGGCGTAGTCCTTGACGGCCAGACCCTCGGAGCCCGACAGCGGACCAATCAGAATCGGCACGCCATCCTGCTCGACCAGCTTGCGCGCGGCCCGGATCGCCGAATCCGGCGAGGCGTCGGACGAGCCCTTGATCAGCTCGATCTTCTTGCCGCCCGCAGTGTAGTTGTGCTCCTGCAGCGCCAGCTCCAAGCCGCGCATGGAGTCCTCGCCGAGCACCGTGAAGGCGCCTTCCAGCGTGGCCAAGCCACCTATCTTGATGCTGTCCTGCGCCTGCGCAGCCGCGGACCAGGCGACGGCCGCGGCCGCGGCCATAGCAAGTAACCTGTGTCTCTTGTAAGCCATTCCTCTTTCCTCCCAATGAGTGACTCTTCTTTACCTGCCCTAACGGCGGGCTCTCGGTCCCGCCCCTTGCCCCGCCGTCTAGGAACCGCTCGGCCACGCCGCTCTCAGGCGCGCGCGCAGCCGCTCGATCAGCCCCAGGATGCCGTCCGGGGAAAACAGCACGATGGCGAGGAACACCAGCCCGATCACCAGGTTGAAACGCTCGCGGTCGATCAGGTCGATGGCGAAGTTCTGTAAAAGCACGAACAGGATCGCGCCCAGAAAGGGTCCGATCGGATGGCGCAGCCCGCCGACCACGGCAATCACCAGCACGGTGATCATGCGGGTCACGTCGACCGAGCCCGGCGAGATGCGGCCGTTGAACCAGACCAGCAGCACCCCGGCCAAGGCGGCAATCAGCCCGGCAAAGGCGTAGGCGGCGATGCGGTGGCCGCGCACGTTGAAGCCGAGCGCCTCCATGCGCCGCGGGTTGTCGCGCACTGCCTGGACCGAGAGCCCGAAGGTCGAGCGCGAAACGTACAGCGTGGCGCCGTAGGCAAGCGCCGCTACGGCCAGCGCGAGATAGTAGAAGGGCACCGGCGCGCGCCAATCGACGCCGAAGAGTCGCGGCGGTGCGATCTGTGTGAAGCCGTTGAAGCCGTTGAAGATCGCATAGTTCTGGTTGGCGAAGTAGTAGAAGGCGACGCCGATCGCCAGCGTGATCATGATGGTGTAGATGCCCTCGGTGCGGATCGCCAGCGCCCCGGTGAGCACGGCGAAGACCATCGCGATCAGCAGTGCGATCGGCAGCGCGACCCACCAGGCGAGGCCGAGGCCGAGGTTGCTTACGCCGAAGATCGCCATCATGTAGCCGGCCACGCCGGCCACGGTCATCTGCGCCAGGCTGACCATGCCGCCGTAACCGGCGAGGAACATGAGCGAGAGCGCCAGCGTGCCCATCACCAGGGCGTAGCCGCCGATCTGGAAGGTGAAGAAATCGCTGGCCAGCGCCGGATAGACCAGCAGCAGGGCGGCGATGACCCACTGCCAGGGCTGGCCCGGCAGGCGCAGGCCGGCCCTTGTGCCCAGGCCGCGTACGAGGTCGAGGCTGCTCATACCCTCTGCCCCATGATGCCCTGCGGCCGTACGGCCAGCGCCGCCACCATGATGAGGAAGGTCAGCACCACGCCGTAGGTCGGCATGTAGGCGAGACCGAACTGCTCGGCCAGGCCGATCAGCAGCGCGCCGATGGCGGCGCCCGTGACCGAGCCCATGCCACCGACGATCACCACGACCAGCGACGCCAGCAGGTAGCGCACGTCCTCGCCCGGCGCGATCGAGAGCGCGGTGCCGCCGATCACGCCGGCCAACCCAGCCAGGCCAGCACCGATCGCGAAGACCGTGGCGAAGACGAGCTGCACGTTGACGCCGCTGGCCGCCAGCATCGAGCGGTCGTCGACGCCGGCGCGTATCATCATGCCGATGCGGGTCTTGTTCAGCACCAACCACAGCGCGATGCCGATCGCGATGGCGGCCAGCAAGAGCGCCAGGCGGTATGTCGGGTACTTGAGGAAGATCGCCTCGCCGTCCGAGCGATGCCCGATAATCACGGGCAGGGTAGTCGAGCCGAACAGCCAGTCGGGCGGGTCGAACTGGTATGTGGTGCCCGACCAGACCCAGAGCATAATGTCGGCCAGCACGATCGAGAGGCCGATGGTGACCAGCGTCTGGCGCAGCTCCTGTCCCTCCATGCGGCGGAACACCAGGACCTGCAGCACGATGCCGGCCACCGCCATGGAGAGAAAGCCGGCGCCGACGCCGAGGAACCAGGAACCCGTGACGTCGGCGGCGCTGTAGCCGATGTAGGCGCCGAGCAGGAACAGCGAGCCGTGCGCCAGATTGACGTTGCGCATCAGGCCGAAAACCAGGGTAAAGCCGCTCGCGACCAGAAAGTAGAGAGCCGCCAGCGTCAGCCCGTTCATCAGCGTGAGCAGAAAGAGCCTCACGGCGCGCGCTCCACCCTTACTTCATTGTCACCCCCGGGCTTGACCCACACACAGCTGTCGTCCCGGGGCTTGTCCCCGGGACCCATTGGCGTCAGCGCCTGGCGATGCCCTCCGACGTTTACATCCTCGCTGGCCGCTCGAGCGCGGCAATCCTGAGTGGGACGATCTTTACAACCGATTGAACGGTTACGGCATTGGGTCCCGGCAACGAGTGCCGGGACGACAGCTGTGGGGGTGGCAGGGGCGAGGCTCTCCTGCCTGAGACCTGTGAAGGCAGTTGAAGCTGTTGATATGCCGATCGCTGTCACGGCGCCCCCCAATCACGCATCGCCCTCAGATCGCCATGCGCCGGCGCTGCGGCGTCATCTCGGGGGCGCGGTGGAACTGGCCGTCCTTCATGACCGCCAGGATACGCTCGCGGTCCTGCAGGATGCGGATGTTGGAGACCGGATCGCCGTCGACCAGGATCATGTCGGCGAGATAGCCCTGCTTGATCTGGCCCAGCTCGTTGCCGCGGCCCATGATCTCGCCGCCGTACTTGGTGGTCGCGACCAGCGCTTCCATGGGCGACATGCCGACCATTTCGACGAAGTACTCCAGGTCCTTGGCATTGGTGCCGTGCGGCGTCCAGGCGAAGCCGTAGTCGCCGCCTGGCAGCACCTTGATGCCGCGACGGTGCATCTTCTTCATGGTCTCGACCGCGATCTCCAGCTCGCGCGCGTAATACATGCCAAGCTGGGAGTCCGGCGCGATGCCGTAGGGTCCGGCGTTACGCGAGGTGTTGAGCAGCCAGGCCAGCCCGGGCGCCACGAAGTGCCGGTCCTTGGCCGCCTCCAGCATGTCGAGCGTCTCCTCGTCGGCGTAGGAGGCGTGATAGATGATCTCGATGCCGTGGCGGATGCACTGCTTGATCGACTCGGTCGAGCGGGCGTGCGCGCAGACGCGCTTGCCGCGCCGCTTGGCCTCGCTCACCGCCATGACGATCTCCTCTTCCGACATGGGCGATTCCTCGGCGCCCACGCCGGTCATCTCCTCGCCCGAGAGGTTGAGCTTGATGAGATCGACGCCGTACTTGATGAACATGCGGACCGCCTTGCGGATCTCCTCGGGGCCGGTCACGACCCAGCCGAAGGAGAGCTCGGGCACCTGCACGTGCGGCGGTGCGGTGTCGCCCAGGCCGCCCAGGGTGGCGATCTCCTGGCCGTTGGCCAGGTAGCGGGGCCCGGGGATCATGCCCGAGTTGATGGCGTCGCGGATCACCACGTCGAGCCGCGGCTTGGCCGCCGCCGCGCCGACGCAGGAGGTCCAGCCCATGTCGAGGTAGAGCTTCGCCGTGTTGGCGGCGAAGAGCGTGTGCTCCTCCGGCGGCATGCGGAAGATCGCCTCCAGCGTCGAGGCGTTGTTCCAGGAGAGGTGCGTGTGCGCCTCGACCATGCCCGGCATCAGGGTGGCGCCAGCGCCGTCGATCACCGTGTGGCCATTGGCCGGCAGGGTGGCGCGGCCGCGGCCGACGTGGCGGATGCGATTGCCCTGCACCAGCACTTCGCCGGGATAGGGATAGTCGCCGCTGCCGTCCAGGATACGCACATTGGTGAAGAGTATGTTGACCATCGCTCTTTTCCTCCCAAGAGCAGCGAACCGCCCGGTCCCCCGCGACCCCTTCTTGGCGGGATCGCTCTAGCGAGCTCGGCTCGCGTAGAAATCCTTCAAGGCACGATTGACCTCGCGCGGCCGCTCGATGCCGCTCCAATGGCCGCAGCGCGGCAGCACCACGACCTGCGCGCCCTTGATCCGCTCGGCCAGCGCCCGGGTGGCCTGGGGCGGCGCCACCGGGTCGTCCTCGCCGGTGATCAAGAGCGCCGGGCAGTCGATGCGCCCGGCGTCGGCCGCCTTGACCTCGGCCAGCGCCTCGCAGGTCTTGGCGTAGCCCTCGGGGCACTGGCGCATCAGGCTCTCGCGCACGAAAGCGGCGGCGGCCGGCACCTCCTCGCGCGCGGCGGCGGCGACCGAGCCGGTCTTGATGGCCTCGGCGATCTCGCTCATGCCCTCGGCGCGCGCCTTGACGGCACGGTCCTTGAGGGCGCTACGGGCGGCCTCCGGCGGTTCGGCCAGCGGGCCGAGCAGGGCCAGGCTGCGCACCAGGCGCGGCTCCATCAACGCCAGGTGCTGCAAGACGATGGTGCCGAGCGAGTGGCCGACGAAATGGGCCCGCTCGGCGCCCAGCACGCGGGCCAGGCGGGCCAGGGCGGCTGCGAAGCCTTCGATCGAAATCCCGCCTTCCGGCGTGCGCGAGCGCCCGGCGCCGGGCAGGTCGGGGCGGATCACGCGGTGGCTGCGATAGACCTCGATCTGCGGCTCAAAGGTGTTCGAGGTGCCGCCCAGGCCGTGCACCATGATGACCGGATCGCCCGTGCCCTGCACCTCCACCGCCATGCGCTCGACGATCTGGCTGCTCATGCCGATATGGCCTCTACGGCGTAGGTTTTGACCGGGTTCTCCAGGACACCGATGCCGGTGATCTCCAGGCGCACCTCGTCGCCGTCCTTGAGATAGCGCGGCGGCTTGAAGCCGATGCCGACCCCGGCCGGCGTGCCGGTGGCGATCAGATCGCCGGGCAAGAGCGTAATGCCGCGCGATATCGTGGCAATGATGGTTGGCACGTCGAAGATGAGCTGGGCCGTGTTGGCCTCCTGGCGCAGCTCGCCGTTGACCCAGGTCCTCACAGTTGTGTCAGCCAGGTCGATCTCGTCCCGGGTCACCGCCCAGGGCCCCATGGGACAGTAGCTGTCCAGGCTCTTGCCCAGCAACCATTGCTTGTGCCGGCCCTGGATGTCCCGGGCGGTCACGTCGTTGACGATGGTATAGCCCCAGACGTGGTCGAGCGCGGCCTCGGGCGCGATGTTGCGCCCGCCGCGGCCGATGACGACGGTCAGCTCGACCTCGTAGTCGACGGCGGTCGAGACCGCCGGGTCGATCCAGATCGGCTGGCCGGGGCCGGTGACGCTTTCCGGCACCTTGGAGAAGACGATCGGCACCTCGGGCACGGCACCCGAGCCGGCGCTGGAATCGAAGCCCGAGCCGGCGAACTCGTGCGCGTGGTCGTAGTAGTTCTTGCCGACGCAGAAGATGTTGCGGCGCGGCTTGGGGATGGGCGCTTCCAGGGTGACGCTATCGAGGCCGATCGGCGGCCCGGCCTCTGGCAACGCCATGCCGTGCGCCGCGAAGGCAACCGCGGCAAGCACGCCCTGCTCCGCCAGGTCCTCGTCGAAGGCCAGCGGCCGCAGCTTTCCCGCGCGTTCGTCCACGACACCGACGCGCCGCCGGCCACCACTGCGAAAGGACGCTAGCTTCATTCCCTCCCCACTATACCAATGTTAAACCATTGGCTTATTGGCGCTTGCGATGCTCTCAGCTTCCCGTTCGCGAGTCAACTGTGCGTGATATGTCTTGAGAAAATCCGCCCGCCAGGCATTCTTGCCCTTGCCCCGGCCATGATGATTGGATCATTATTGGTTCACTCAAGGCAGGGGACGGGGCCATGGCATCTTCGACCGACATCGCCCGCGAGCTGCGCCGCCGCATCGACTTGGGCGAGTGGCTGGGCGGCGTGCGGGTGCCGCCCGAGCGTCTGCTGGCCGAGGAGTTCGCCGTCGCCCGCAACACGGTGCGCCGGGCCCTGGCCGAGCTGGAGGACGACGGACTGCTCGCCCG
>JBHJOF010000371.1:0-6457 GCA_050330055.1 Kiloniellales bacterium | reverse complement strand
TTGCGCTAGGCTGTCGCGCAACTGCGGCAGGGGCCGCGCAACGGGACAAGCCGAAGGAGGCAGGTGTGAGCGCGACCATCGGAGTCATCGGCCTGGGCGCCATGGGCGGCGGCATGGCGGGCAACCTGCTGAAGGGCGGCTTCGTGGTGCAGGGCTACGATGTCGCGGAGGCCGCCGTGCAGGCTCTCGTAACGGTCGGCGGTCGGGCTGCCGGCACGCCGCGCGAGGCGGCCACGGGCGCCGAGCTGGTTATCACCATGCTGCCCAACGCGCCGCACGTGGAGGCCGTCATGGGCGGGCCCGACGGCCTGCTGGCCGCAGAGTCCTCGACCAGGCGCGTGATGAACTGCAGCACCATCGATCCGGGCGAGGCCAAGCGCCTGGCCGGGCTCGCCGTCGCCGCCGGCTGGGCCTACCTCGACTGCCCGGTCGGCCGCACGGCCGTCGAGGCGCGCGAGGGCAGGAGCCTCTTCATGCTGGCCGGTGCCGAAGTGGACAAGGCAGCGGTGCGGCCGGCGCTCGAGGCCATGGGCACCACCATCGTCGACTGCGGCGCGGTCGGCCAGGGCAGCGCGATCAAGATCGCCAACAACTACCTCTCGATCATCTGCTCGGTCGCCACCGCCGAGGCCCTGCTCCTGGCCGAGGCCTTCGGCGTGACACCGCAGGCGACCAGCGAGGTGATCAACCAGACCGTGGCGGTCAACGGCCAGACCAAGATCCACTATCCACGCAAGGTGCTGGCCGGCGACGTGACGCCGGGCTTCGCGGTCGACCACGCCTTCAAGGACCTGGGAATCGCCGTCGAAGCCATGGCGCGCGAGGGCGTGCCCTGCTTCATGGGCGAGTCAGGGCTTACCGCCTACCGCCAGGCACGCGCCGAGGGCCGCGGCGCCAACGACTGGAGCGACCTCTACAACATGGTCGGCGCTGCGACGAAGAAGGGCTGAGCTCACGCCCGCTCGAAGCCGCGGATCACCTCCCAGTCGGTGACGCGGCGGTCGTATTCCGCCTGCTCCCACTGGCCGGCGTGCAGGTAGTGATCGACCACGGTGTCGCCGAAGGCGCCGCGCATCACGGCCGACTCGTCGAGCGCCTGCAGCGCCGCGCGCAGGGTCTTGGGCACGTCGGGCACGCCCTCGCCCTGATAGGCGTTGCCGACGAAGGGCGGCGCCAGTTCCAGCTCGTTCTCGATGCCGTGGAGGCCGGCGGCGAGGATCGCGGCATAGGCCAGGTAGGGATTGGCGTCGGCGCCCGGGATGCGGCACTCGATGCGCGTGCCGGCGCCGGGGCCGAGCAGGCGGAAGCCGGCGGTGCGGTTGTCGATCGACCAGGCCAGCTTGGTTGGCGCGAAGGAGCCGGCCTGGAAGCGCTTGTAGGAGTTGATGAAGGGCGCCAGGAAGTAGGTCATGGCCGGGGCGCAGGCGATGAGGCCGGCCAGGTAGTGGCGGAACAGCTTGGACATGCCGTGCTCGTCGCTCTCGTCCGCGAACAGCGGCTTGTCGCCCGTGGCCTGCCACAGCGACGAGTGGATGTGGCAGGAGTTGCCGGCCAGATCGTAGGCCGGCTTGGCCATGAAAGTGACGGCCTTGCCCTGCAGGAAGGCGATCTCCTTGGCCCCGTTCTTGTAGATCACGTGGCGGTCGGCCATCTCGAGCGCCTCGGCGTAGCGGAAATTGATCTCCTCCTGGCCCGGCCCCCACTCGCCCTTGGAGACCTCGACCGGGATGCCGGCCGCCTCCATGCCGTTGCGGATGGCGCGGATCAGCGGCTCCTCCTTGGTGGTCTGGAAGATGTGGTAGTCCTCGATGTACCAGCCAGTGCGCTTGAGGTTCTTGTAGTCCTTGGCGCGCGCCGCCTCGTAGCTCTCGTCGAGGACATAGAACTCCAGCTCCGAGGCCATCTTGGCGACCCAGCCCTTGTCGGCCAGGCGGGCCAGCTGGCGCCTCAGGATGGCGCGCGGCGAATGCGGGATGTCCCGGTGGGTGTGGTGGTCGAGCAGGTCGCAGAGCACCAGCGCCGTGCCTTCGAGCCAGGGGATGCGGCGCAGTGTATCGAGGTCGGGCTTGAACACGAAGTCGCCATAGCCGAGCTCCCACGAGGCCGCCTCGTAGCCGGGCACCGGCTCCATCTCCATGTCGACGGTCAGCAGGTAATTGCAGCCGTGCGTCTCCTCGACCACGCTGTCGAGGAAAAAGCGGCCGGTGACACGCTTGCCCATCAGGCGGCCCTGCATGTCGGTCATGGCGACGACCACGGTGTCGATCTCGCCGCTTTCGATCAGGCGGGTCAGAGTTTCCAGGTCGAGCCTTCCGCTCATGGCCTCTCGGTCCTTGTCTTGCTTTGGCTTTGCCGCGCTTGCCCGCGGCACAACGGGGCCTGCCGTCGCGAGCAGGCCCCGCTGTTGGAATGCCTCGGGCGTCGCCCGAATGGATAACGGCCGGCTCAGGTTCAGCGGTAAGGCGTGCCGGCCTTTCTCATGGTCGCGTTGTACTCTTTGAAGATCTCGACGACCCGCGCGTTCCTCGGGGTCATCGCGGCGATCTCGTCCCAGAACTTGAGGGCTTCGTCCTCGACCGCCTGCCACTCCTCGTCGGGAATCGAGGTGAGCTCCAGCTTGGTACCCTTGGTACGGAGATGCGCCTCGCCGCCCCAATACCAGTACTGGCGGTAGTAGTGCGAGCTGTCCATGCAGACGCGGAACAGCTCCTTCAGGTGTTCGGGCACCTCGTTCCAGCGCTCCTCGTTGGCGAAGTAGGAGCCGATCCAGGCGCCGGAGATGTTGTTGGTCAGGAAGTAGTTGGTCACGTCGGCCCAGCCGACGGTGTAGTCCTCGGTGATACCCGACCAGGCGATGCCGTCCAGCTCGCCCGTTTGAACCGCTACCTCGATGTCCTCCCAGGGCAGCGTCACCGGCACCACGCCGAAGCGCTGCAGGAACTTGCCGGCCGTCGGGAAGGTGAAGACCCGGATGCCCTTGAGGTCATCCAGACTGCGGATCGGCTTGACGGTGTTGAAGTGACAGGGATCCCAGGCGCCGGCGCTGAGCCAGACCACGTTGTCCACCTCGCCGTAGGCCTCCTCCCAGATCTCCTTCAGGCCGTACTGGTGAAACAGCACGGGCACATCGAGGCTGTGCCGGCAGGCAAAGGGGAAGTAGCCGCCGAAGACCGAAACGTCCACCGGTGCGGCGATCGAATCGTCGTCGCTCTGAACCGCGTCGATCGTGCCGCGCTGCATGGCCCGGAACAGCTCGCCGGTCGGCACCAGCTGGTCGGCGAAGTAGAGCTCGATTACCATCTCGCCGTTGGCGATCTTGTTGAAGACATCGATCGACGGCTTGATCACGTGCTCGGCCAGGGCAGGCCCGGCGTAGGTCTGCAGCCGCCAGGTGATCTTCGACTGCCCATGCACGGCCGGCGCCGCCAAGCTCGTGGCGCCCGCCGCCGTGACGGCGGTTGCCGCCCCGGCCTTCTTGAGGAAATCGCGTCTATTCGTCATGTCTTCCGTCTCCCTTGCTTGTGCATTGTTGACTATGAAACGCCCGGGCTGACCTGAATCACGCAATGCGGGCGGATTTGGCCAGTCCCTTTCTTGAGACTTCCAAGCTGCGCCGAACCGGCATTCGAGGGCTGGGTCCGATAGCTGTCAAAGATCAATTCCCGTAGTGGAGCTGGGGCAGCCACAGGGCGACCTGCGGGAAGGCCATCACGATCGCCAGGCCGAAAATCATGACCAGCACGAAGGGCAGGATCGAGCGATAGATATCGCTCAAGGTGACCTCGGGCGGCGCCATGGCCCGCATCAGGAACAGGTTGTAGCCGAAGGGCGGCGTCATGTAGGCGATCTGGCAGGTGATCGTATAGAGCACGCCGTACCACACCAGGTCGAAGCCGAGCGCGCCGACCAACGGCACGTAGAGCGGCGCCACGATCACCAGCATGGCCGTGTCGTCGAGGAACATGCCCATCAGGAGGTAGGAGAGCTGCATCATGATGAGGATCTCCCAGGGGCTGAGCTCCAGGCGATCGATGAAGAAGCCTTCGATCGCCTTGACGGCGCCGAGGCCGTCGAAGACCGCGCCGAAGGCGAGCGCCGCCAGGATGATCCACATGAACATGCAGCTGATGGCCAGGGTCTTCTTCACGGTGGTATGCAGGACCTTGCCGGTCAGGCGGCCCTTGACCAGCGCCGCCAGGGTTGCCGCCACCGCGCCGACGGCCGCGCTCTCGACCAGGCTGGTGATGCCCAGCAGGAACAGGCCCGTCATGGCGAAGAAGATGAAGAACGGCAGGATGCCGGCGCGCAGCAGCCTGAATTTCTCAGGCCAGCTGACGTTCCGCTCTTCCTTCGGCAGGGCCGGGCCCAGCCTGGGCTGAATCTTGCAGCGGATGACGATGTAGATGATGAACAGGGCCGCCATCATGAGACCGGGAAGGGCGCCGGCGAGCCACAGCTGGCCGACCGGCTGGCGAGCGATCATGCCATAGAGGACGAGCACGACGCTGGGCGGCACCAGGATGCCGAGCGAGCTGCCGGCCTGGATGACGCCGGTGACCATGACCTTGTCGTAGCCGCGCCGGAGCAGTTCGGGCAGGGCGATGCTGGCGCCGATCGCCATGCCCGCGACGCTCAGGCCATTCATGGCGGAGATCACCACCATCAGGCCGATCGTGCCGATCGCCAGGCCGCCGTTGAGCGGTCCCATCCAGACGTGGAACATCCGGTAGAGGTCGTCGGCGATGCCCGACTCCGACAGCATGTAGCCCATGTAAATGAACAGCGGCAGCGTCAGCAGCGGGTACCACGTCATCAGCTTCATGGCCGCGCTGAAGCCCATCTCCGAGCCGCCTGGCCCCCAAAGCAGCAGGGCGGCGGCGACGGCGACAAAGCCGATGGCGCCGAACACGCGCTGCCCGGTCAGCAGCATCAGCATCATGGTCGAGAACATCAGGACGGCGATGAGTTCGTAGCTCATGCGCCCGACTCCGCGCCGGTCTCTTCGATCGGCGTGCCCCTGGCCTTCGCCAAATCCTTGAAGAAGGTCGCGATGACCTGCAGCAGCATCAAGCCGACGCCGATCGTCATGATGACCTTGATCGGCGCCATGTAGGGCGACCAGGAGGAGTAGCTGGTCTCCCCGTACTGGAGAGCGTAGGAGCTGCTCGAGTAGCCGCCGTAGAGCAGGAAGACCAGATAGAAGATCAGCAGACAAGCCGTGATCGCGTCGACCGCAGCCCTGGTCCTGTCGGACCAGCGGCTATAGAGCAGGTCCATTCTGACGTGCGAATTGAGCTGCACCGAGTAGGCGCCGCCAAGCAGGTAGTAAGCGGCCATCGTGAACTGCGCCATCTCGAGGGCCCACAAGGGTGGGACGGAGAACGTCTTCGTTATGGACGAGTAGAGCAGAATCCCCATCATCGCGAAGATCAGATACATCGCAATCAGCCCCACGATGCGGTTCAGGGCGTCGATGCAACGCACATAGAGCCTTATTGCCTTGGGCATTTCCTACTTTCCGACCTATTCGGGCGGCCCTGAACTAGGCTGACTGTACCCGTTCGCTCGCGATACTCTGCGAAGCGCTCTTGCACCGTACTCTGTTGCTCTGCGCTGATGCCGGCCTCCCCCCGGACTTTCATACAGGACCAGCCCTCCCCTTGCCGCCGATGATCGAGTCCTCGGCGGAGATGCAACATCGCCGCACCGCGCCTTCCGGAGGTACGGGTGCGACTGCCGACTCGGGGCAAGAACTGTGCCCGATGCGTCCCAGTTCCGCGGTCGAGGCTTGTTGTCTTGGGCTTGACATCGCCCCACGCCCTGAACCGCAACCTCGCGGCGGCCATTCTAGGCCACGGCAAAAATCGCTGTAAAGCGAAGTACGGCGCTAGGCGATTTCGGAAAGCGGGTTGGCATGACCGGCTTCGGGCTCCGGTCGCGCCGCCGGATCCCCGGCGAACGTCCAGACCACCACGGGATCGACGTGGCCCTCGATGGCCTGGGGCCGGGCCGGGGTCAAGGCCTCGGGCAGAGGACTTCCAGGAAGCTCCCTTTGGGCGGCCTCGATCAACGCCTGACTCACCACAATCGGCACTCCGAGCTCGCGGGTCAGAGCCTCCAAGCGGCTGGCCACGTTGACCGTATCGCCGACCACGGCGAACTCCAGGCGCTGGTCGCTGCCGATATCGCCTAGGATGACGCTGCCGAAGTGGGCGCCGATGCCAATCCTGAGCGGCTCTTCCCCCCTCTTGTACCGTTCGCCGTTCCAGTTTCGCATGGCCTCGGCCATGGCCTGGGCGCAGGAGAGCGCGTTCCAGGCGTCCCGGCCACTGGTCTTGGGCGTACCGAAGGTGGCCATCAGTCCGTCGCCGAGGAACTTCTCCAGGGTGCCGCCATGCTCCAGGACGATGTCGGTCATGCGGGCGTGCAGATCGCGCAGGATGCTCATCGCCTCTTG
>JBHJOF010000370.1:0-7533 GCA_050330055.1 Kiloniellales bacterium | reverse complement strand
CTGCGGACTCGCGGCTCCTCAGCATGAGGTGGGAGCATGCTGATATAAAACAACATTCCTCATCCTGAGGAGCGTTCGAAGAACGCGTCTCGAAGGATGGGCCATGAGTCTCGATCTTCCAGATGGCGTATGAGGCCGCTAGTGAAGCGGAATAGGAATGCCCTCGCCGAGTTCGACGCGGAACGGCAGCTCGAACTCCGGCGTGTGGCGTTGGGCGATGGTGGCGCCGCTGCATTGCAGGCGCGCATCGCCGGCGCAGGAGCCGGCCTTGATGGCCAGGATGCGGCCGCCGCGCACCATCAGGACGACTCCCTTGAGCCGCAGCGACAGCTGCAGCTCGAAGCGCAGCCGCCCGATCACGGCCTCGTCGAGCTTGATCTCGATGACAGGGTCATGTTTCGAGACGATGCGATGGTCGACCAGCGGCAGCAGCACGGTCTCCGTAGGATCGCAGGCTTCCGGGTCGGCCAGGCGTTGCAGCTCCCGGTACTTGCCCCAGGCGCCGCAGAGCACGTCGGCCAGCGGTATCTGGAGCGCTTCCTCGATGCGCTCGCCCAGGCCGTCGGCGACCTGCTGCCAGGCCAGGCCCGGCGCGTCGGCGATGGCCGCCCTGACCTCCGCGAGGTCGCCGCCGGTCTCGGCCTTCGCGAAGCGCGTCCAGCTTTCCTTGCTGGAGAGAAACAGGGTCAGATCGGATCGCTGATCAGCCATAGCGCCTCACCGGTCTTGGTTCGAAATCCTGTTCGACAACGAATGTCTGGCGGCCGCGATCGACGATGCTGCGCAGATGCAGACGGCAGCGCAGTCCCGGCTCGACGTCCCAGGCAATCTGCTGCTCGCCCGGGTCGCGTACGACCTTGTACGACACGATGGACGGCTTGACCGGCGCTGCGCCGCGCGACCGCAGCAGCCGCCAGCCGGCCAGGACCAGCAGCGCCAGGCTCGCGCCGCCGGCCGCCCACCAGAGGTCGCGGGCAGTCAGGGCGAACACGACAGCGGGCTCCGATTGCGGTTGCTGCGTCTGCGGGATCTGGCGGCCGCTTTCGGCTGGCGGCTCAGGCGATTGTTCGGATGGCGCCTGGGCCTGCGACAGCTCCGGCGGCGCCTCGACGACAGGCGGCGTCTCAGGCGGGGCTTCCGGCAGGGTGTCTTGCGGCGCCGGGTCGCCCGCTGCCGTCTCCAGTGGCGGCGGCGCCGCCAGGACCACGGCCACCTCCGTCCCAGGAGGTACCTCGGTGCCGGCGGCCGGGCTTTGCTCGGTCACGACGGCGGCCTGATCGTCCAACTCGTCTGCGGACGGGCCGGCCAGGCGCAGGCGGGCGTCGCCCAGCCGGCCCGCCGCCTGGTCGCGGTTGAGTCCGGCCAGGTCGGGCACGGCGACCAGCGGTTTGCGCTCGGGGAGCGGTGGCGTCTCTGCCACCACTGCGGGAGCGGGCTCGACCTGGCCGATGACCCTGGTGCCCGGCGGCTGCATCGATCCGGCCGGCGGCTCCTGCGCCGCGATTCGATCGCGGTTGGGGTCGATCTCGGCCGGGCCCTTCGATTCGAAACTGAAGCCGCCGCCCGTGACGGCGGCGATGGCGTCCTGCACGGTCATGCCGACGATGGCCGGGATCGGGAACAGCGGCGGCGGCAGCTCGATGTCGACCGTAACGGAACTCCCCGGCGCCACGCGCGCGCCGGCGGCCGGGTCCTGTGCGACGATGCGCTCGCTGGTGCCGGCCTCGCCGTCGAGCAAGCGGCCTTCCTGCAGCACCAACCGGCGCTCTGCCAGTAAGCCGATCGCTTCCGCCGGGTCACGGCCGAGCAAGTCCGGCACCTCTACCAATGCCGGCTCCTGCGTCTCGGCCCTCGGCAGCTGGAGGGGCGGCAACTGGATCTGGAACCACGGCGACCGGCTGCGCTTGGGCCTGGTCGGCTCTTGCCGATCCCTGGTCGCCTCCTCCCCATCACCCCTGGACACGTCGCCAGTAGCGGGCGATTGCGTGTACACGTCGTCCCTGGTCGCCTGCACCGCGATCGGCGCGGGCCCGGCGGCCGTCTGGCCGAACAGGCTGCCGCCAACCATGGCCGCGGCGGCCGGCGCCTGGAACAGCCCGATGGCCAGGCAGGCCGCGGGCCATTGCGCCCGCAGGACCCGAAGGATCAGCTTGAGAATTCTTTTGGCAGTGAGCGGCGACATGGCAGCCTGCCCCGGCCCCGCGCCAGAGCCGCCGGAGCGCGAGGGCTCCCTCGAAGGGTCCAGTCCACCCAGCGGCGAATAGCAGTCTGCGCTTTTTCACCTTCGCTGTCTGTGCATTTTGACACAGGCCCGAGGCACTAGCCGCAGGGCGGAGGGGCAGGCCCGCGCTGTTCATCCTCGCCGCCGATCGCCCGTCGGCCGAGCAGGTCGCCGAGGACGCCGGGCCCTTCATCCCCTATCGCCGCCTGGCGCCTGACCGGCGGCCGCCCGCAGCGAGCAGTGAGGGCGGAGGGAAGCGCCTAGCGGTGCGTCCAGACCGGCTTGCGCTTCTCTATGAAAGCGTCGATGCCTTCGGCCGCGTCGGCGAACATCATGTTGCAGGCCATCTCCCGCGCCGCATAATCGTAGGCCTGCTCCAGGTCCATCTCGAGCTGCCTGTAGAACACGCGCTTGCCGGCGGCGATCGCCGCGCCCGACTTGGAGACGATGCGTTCGGCGAGTGCTGCGACTTCCTCGTCGAGCGCCTCGGGTGCGGCCACCCGGTTCACCAGGCCGAGCTCGAGCGCCGTTTCGGCGTCGACGAAGTCGCCGGTGAAGAGCATCTCGAAGGCCCGCTTGCGGCCCAGGTTGCGCGACAGTGCCACGCCCGGCGTCATGCAGAAGAGGCCGACGCCGATGCCCGAAGTGGCGAAGCGCGCCTCGGTCGAGGCCACGGCCAGGTCGCAGCTCGCCACCAGCTGGCAGCCCGCCGCCGTGGCGACGCCGTGTACCCGGGCAATCACCGGCTGCGGCAGGGCGAGCAGCGAGCGCATCATGCGGCTGCACTGGGCGAAGAGGCGCTCATAGTAGGCCTGGTCCGGCTTGGCCCGCATCTGCTTCAGGTCGTGACCGGCGCAGAAGGCCTTACCGGCGCCGGCCAGCACCACGACGCGGACCGTCTTGTCGGCGGCCAGCGCATCGAGTTCGCCTTGCAACGCCGCCAGCATCTCCTCGGAGAGCGCATTGTACTGCTTCGGCCGGTTGAGCGTCAGCGTGGCGACGCCGTCCTGGTCGTGGCGCAGCACCAGCGACTCGTCGGTGGCGGTGGCGGCACGTTGTCCAGTGGGGCTTTCAGCGGGCTGGGCGGTCATCATGGCCTCCTTCGCTCTGGCCCCGAGTCTGGCCCTTTCGCCCCGGGCGGTTCAAGGGCTATTAGGAAGGGCAGGGCGGCAGCGGAGGGGACGGCAGCGCATGGCCAGAATCACGCCGGCGGAAGTGCAGGAGATCTGCGAGACCGCCTTGCCCTGGGCGGTCGACATGGGCATGTCGGTCGAGGAGATCGGCGAGGGGAGCTGTCGCGTACGGTTGCCCTACCGCGCGCAGTTCCTTCGGCCCGGCGGTACGGTGGCCGGCCCCATGCTGATGGGCCTGGCCGACTTCGCAATGTACGTGGCGGTGCTGAGCGCGATCGGCCGGGTCGAGCTCGCGGTCACCACCAACCTGACCTGCAATTTCCTGCGCCGGCCCAAGCCGGTCGACGTGGTGGGCGAGGCGCGCCTCCTGAAGCTCGGCCGGCGCCTGGCCTACGGCGAGGTCTCGCTCTACTCCGACGGCGAGCAGGCGAACGGGCCGGTCGCCCACGTCACCGCCACCTACTCGATCCCGCCGGAGCGGTAGGCGCTTCGCGAGCCGAGCCCTTCCACCCCGCCGCCCTGGTCTCGGCCCAATTCTTTCGCTTGCTCTCGCGCCGACCCGCGATGTGGTCTAACAAAGTTCCATCGGGTAGGCTCCGGATCGAACAGAAGGGAGGAACGCCAAGGCATGTCGCTTGGCCTCTATGAAACGCGGGCGCGCCGTAAGCGGCGGGTGCGCTGGGCGATCGTCAAGTGGCTGGTCGCCTTCGCCCTGATCGTTGCGGCCGGCGCTTTCGCCTACGACACCGGCTCGAAGCTGGGCCAGCAGAAGGCCATCACCCTGGAAGCCGAGCTGCAGGCGACCAACCAGCGCCTGGCCGAGCTGGTGCGCGAGAAGGACAGCCTGCAGGTATCCCTCGAGCAGAGCCGAGCCAATCTGGCCGAGCTGGAGGCGCGTTACGCCAAGGACGTGCCCTCGGGTCCGCTGGCCGAGATCTTGTCGCTGGCCCGGGCCAAGCTGAGCGAGGGCATCGATCCCGACCGCATCGCCTTCCTGCTCGGCGAAGTCGAGAAGGAGCGCCAGTGCGATCCGGAGCCGGTGCAGAAGCGCTTCCTGGTCACCACGCCGCTGTCGACCGGCGGCAACGATTCCGTTCGCTTCGCCGATGGCGTCCTGGTGGTGACCGCCGAAGGCGAGTCGGCCATCACCTCGGACGGCCGGCCCGAGGCCTGGTTCGACCCGGCGCTGCCCGTCACCCTGCGTTTCGCCGACCTGAACGGCCAGGTCTCCGAGGCCAGCGGCGTGCTGCCGCTCAACCATTCCCTGGTGACGCGTGGCCGCGAGTACCGCTTCAACGCCGTACCCGGCGCCCGCGGCTTCGTCCAGGTGGCGGGCGACAGCTGCGTGTTTCCTTGAATCTGGCGGCCCCGAGACCAGCGCAGCTTCACGCCGCGGAAATAAGGGGACAGTATATCGATTTCATCGGGCGGAAGGGCTCACTGGGGAAATCGATATACTGTCCCCTTATTTTGTCGACATGCTGCAGCAAAAGAACTGGCCCGACGGCCATGGCGAGAGGGTCGCCGGAATACCGGGGACACGGAATACCCGGAATACCGGGGACAGTATACGCAATTGCACGGGCGCGCATCGGCCGCTAGGCTGAGGCATGGCGCGATTGGCCCGCATCGTGGTGCCCGGGCTGCCGCATCACGTCACCCAGCGCGGCAACCGGCGCCAGCAGACCTTCTTCGAGGAGGCCGACTATCGCGCCTATCTCGCGCTCATGGCCGAGTGGTGCGGCCACCACGAGGTCGCTGTCTGGGCCTATTGCCTGATGCCCAACCACGTGCACCTGATCGCCGTGCCCGGCCAGGCGGACTCGCTGCGCCGCGCGATCGGCGAAGCGCACCGGCGCTACACGCGGCGCGTCAATCTCCGCGAGGACTGGCGCGGCCACCTCTGGCAGGAGCGCTTCGCCTCCTTCCCGCTTGACGGCGACCACCTGCTTGCGGCGGCGCGCTACGTCGAGCTCAACCCCTTGCGCGCCGGCCTGGCCGCACGGCCCCAGGACTGGCCCTGGAGCAGTGCGGCGGCGCACCTGACCGGCCGCGACGACGCCTTGGTTGCGGCCGCACCCCTGCTCGAGATGGTGCCGGACTGGCACGGCCTGCTCGACGGCGGCCTGAGCCAGGACGAGCGCGAGACGCTGCGCCGGCACGAGCGCACCGGCCGGCCGCTCGGCGGCGAGGGCTTCGTCGCCGGCCTGGAAGCGCGCCTGGGCCGGCCGCTGCGGCCGCGCAAGGCGGGGCGCAAGCCGGTGCAGCGCGAAGGCGAGATCGGAGGCAAGCTTCCGCTCTGAGGCCGGGAAATCGGGAAATGAGGGGACAGGGAAATAAGGGGACGAAATAAGGGGACAGTATATCGATTTCACTGGCGAGCCCTTCCGCCCGATGAAATCGATATACTGTCCCCTTATTTCCTGTCCCCTTATTTCGTCCCCTTATTTCGTACCCGGCGCCCGCGGCTTCGTCCAGGTGGCGGGGGACAGCTGCGTGTTTCCCTGAATCTGGCGGCCCGGAGACCAGCGCAGCTTCAAGCCGCGCGGTAGCCGGGCAGGCCGCGCAGGTGGGCGGGCAGGCTCTCGCGCACCAGGGCGGCGAAGGCGGCGGCCGCTGCGGTCTGCGGGCCGGGCGCTGCATAGAGCGACACGTCGACCGAACCGAGCGCCGGCAGCCCGAGCGCGTTGTCGACGATGGCCAGGCCGGGCCGCAGGCCCTCGGGCGTGCGCACGGTGACGCCGAGGCCGGCGCTGGCGGCGGCCCAGAGGCCGGCCAGGCTGGGGCTGGTCAGCGCGATGCGCCAGGGCATGCCGGCCTGGTCGAGCGCCGCCAGGCCGCGCCGGCGGAAGCGGCACCAGCCCTCGAAGGTGACCAGCGGCAGCGGCGCGCCGGCCGGCGGCCGGAAGTCCTTGCGGCCGATCCAGACCAGCGGCAGCTCGCCCAGGTACTCGGCGTTCGGCCGGTCGCCCAGGCCGAGCGCCAGCAGCAGGTCGAAGCGCCGCTGCTCGAGGCTTCTCATGAAGCTGGAGGCCTTGCCGACCGCGACCTTGAGGCGCACCGCCGGATAGCGCTCGGCATAGCGCGCCAGCACCGGCGGCAGCCAGCTCTCGGCGAAGTCCTGCTGCGAGGCGAAGCGCAGCCGGCCCTCGACCGGCGCGCCGTGCAGGTCGGCCACCGCCTCGTCGTTGAGCGCCAGGATGCGTCGGGCATAGTCGAGCAGCTGCTCGCCGGCCGGGCTGAGCGCCAGGCTGCGGCCCCGGCGCAGGAACAGGCGCTGGCCGGCCTGCTCCTCGAGCCGCTTGATCTGCAGGCTGACCGCCGACTGCGAGCGCCCGAGCTGGCGGCCGGCCCGCTCCAGGCCGCCGAGGTCGACCACCGCGGCGAAGGAGCGCAGCAGGTCCATGTCGAGATTGGGACTGCGCATCACTTGAGTTTCCTAAAACTATCTATGAAAAATTATCAATTTTTATCAAGAGAGGCAATGGCCTAGGATCGCGCCACGCGCCCGGCGGATCCTCTGCCCGGGGCGAGCCGGGAGCGGGCCATGCCGCGCAGCCTCGCCATCACCCTTGCCTGCGGCGCCGTCATCCTCGGCGTCTCGGTCGGCCTGCGTCAGGGGCTGGGGCTGTACCTCGAGCCGGTCAGCCTGGAGCTGGGGCTGGGCCGCGAGGTTTTCGCCTTCGCCATCGGCGTGATGAACCTGGTCTGGGGTCTGCTGGCGCCCGTCGCCGGGGCGGTCGCGGACCGCTATGGCGCCGGCCGCGCGGTGGCGGCCGGCGGCCTGGCCTATGCCGCGGGCCTGGCGGTCATGACGCTCAGCGGCGACGGTACCCAGCTGGTGCTGGGCGGGCTGCTGATCGGCCTGGGGCTGAGCGGCAGCGGCTTCACGGTGGTGCTGGGCGCGGTCGGGCGCGCCGCGCCGCCCGAGCGCCGCGGCCAGGCGCTCGGGCTGACCAGCGTCGGCGGCTCGATCGGCCAGTTCCTGGCCTTGCCCTACTGCCACCTGCTGATCGAGCGCTTCGGCTGGTCGCTGAGCTTGCTCGTGCTGGCCGGTACGGCGCTCTCAATGGTGGCGCTGGCGCGCGGCCTGGTGCGTGAGACCGGGAATAGCGGGGCGGCGGCCGAGCTGGCGCGCGGCGAAACGCTTTCCAAGGCGCTGCGGCGGGCCGCCGCTCA
>JBHJOF010000369.1:0-9766 GCA_050330055.1 Kiloniellales bacterium | reverse complement strand
AGCAGCGCGGCCACGCCGGGCCGCTCGGCGAGCGGGCGGTGCGAGTGGGCCTGGAACGGCAGGCCGGAGCGGCCGAGCGCCTCGGTCAGCGCCGGCAACTGCGCCTCGCTGCGGTAGAGCACGGCGATGTCGGAGAAGGCGAGCGACGCCGCCGCGCCCGCGGCGCCGCGACCGCTGTCGATCGAGAAGAAGCTGTGCCCGCCCAGCAGGCGCTCGATGGTCTGCACCACGAACTCGGCCTCGGCGCGCTCGCTGGGTGCGCTGTGGATGGTTATGCGCTCGGCCAGCGCGCGCACCACCGCGCTCGCCTCGGCAGCTTCTTCGTCCTGCGCCGCGCCGATGACCTGGCCCGACGCAGCGACGATGGTGCCGCTGGAACGGTAGTTGCGACTGAGGCGCGCGGTATTGGCCGTCGGATAGTCGGCGCGGAAGCGCTCGAAGACGGCGGCGTCGGCGCCGCGGAAGCCGTAGATCGCCTGGTTCGGGTCGCCGATGACGCAGAGATTCGCATTCTCTGGCGCGAGCAGGCGCAGCAGGGCGTACTGCTGCGCGTCCAGATCCTGGAACTCGTCCACCGAGATCCAGGGGAAACGGTCGCGATAGAATGCCGCCAGACCCGGATCACTTGCCAGCGTGCGCAAGGTGAGCCTGACCAGGTCGTCGAAGTCGAGCCAGTTGCGCAGCGCCATCTCGTCCCGATAGGCGGCGAGCGCCGCCGCGACCTCGTCCCCAAGGGTCTCAGGGGGCGTCTCGCCCGTGCGCTTGGCGCGCGAGATCGCGTTCAGCAGGCGGCGCGCCTTGTGCCCGGAGCAATCGAGCCGGGCGGCCAAGGCGGCCGCGCGCTCCTCGGCCGTCGCCACGCGGAAACCGCGGTGCAGGCCGGCGGCATTGGCATGCTCTTTCAGGATCGCCAGGCCCAGCGAATGGAAGGTGTGCACCGGCACGTCGCCCGCCTGCGCGGGGATCAGCCTGGCCAGGCGCTCGCCGAGCTCGGCCGCGGCGCGACGGGTGAAGGTAATGGCGAGGCAGCCGGCCGCCGGCACGCCGCGCTCGGCCACCAGGTGGGCGATGCGATGGGTCAGCGTGCGGGTCTTGCCGGCGCCGGGCCCGGCCAGGATCAGGAGCGGTCCCGCGACGATCTCCGCCGCCGCCCGCTGCGACTCGTCGAGCCCCGCCAGGATCGGCGAGGTGCCGTTCGGCACCGCGGCCTCGGCCGCTTGCTGTTCGACGGTTGCATCCGGCGCGCTCTTGCCCGGATCGCGCGGTATAGCTGCCTGCTCCTCCCGCCTGATGCCTGAACCCTGACTTCTGATCCCTGAATCGGGGAAATCGAACAGCAGGCCGCCGGCGGTCAGGCGCTTCAGCTCGGCCGGCTCGAACAGGCGGATCACGCCGTACTCGCCGTCGTAGCCGGCATCGCGGATCACCTGGCCGGCGCGCAGCCGTGCGACGGCCTCGGCCAAGAGGCCGGAGTCGGCACGGCCGATGTCCTCCAGCGGCACCTCCTCGAGCAGCGGCAGCTCGGCGCCCAGGCCGGCCAGCACGCGCTCGTAGCGCTGCGCCACCGTCTTGCTGTTCGGACCGCTGCCGAGCAGCTCGGAGAGGATCTCGGGCAGCGGCACCAGGCTCGAGACGCTGCCGGCGGTCTCCGGCGGGGCCGCCTCGGCCGCGCTGCGGTCGGCCAGCGCGTCGACCCGGTGCATGACGCCGACCGTGACCGGCTGGCCGCAGACCGGGCAGCGTCCGCCGTGCGCCCTGGTCTCCTCGGGCGAGAGGCAGACGCCGCACTTGCGGTGGCCGTCCAGGTGGTACTTGCCCTCCTCGGGGAAGAACTCGACCGTGCCGCCGTAGCCCTCGCCGGTCTCCAGCGCCCGGCGCAGCGCGTAGTAGTCGAAATCGCCCTCGAAGAGAGTCGCCTCGCGGCCCAGCTTGGCCGGCGAATGGGCGTCCGAGTTGGAGACCAGGCGGTAGCGGTCGAGGAACGAGATGCGCCAGTTCATCGCCGGGTCGGACGAGAGTCCGGTCTCGACCGCGAAGATGTGCTCCGCCAGGTCGCCGTAGCACTCGGCCACCGAATCGAAGCCCGAGCGCGAGCCCAGCACGGCGAACCAGGGCGTCCAGATGTGCGCCGGCACCAGGTAGGCGTCGGGGCTCGACTCCAGGGCGATCTCCAGCAGGTCGCGCGAATCGAGGCCGAGGATCGGCCGCCCGTCCGAGGCAATGTTGCCGATCCGCGCCAGGCGCTCTACCACCCGGTCGGCCGCTTCGAAGTCCGGCACGTAGATCAGGTGGTGGATCTTCCGGGTATGCTCGCCCTTCTTGTAGATGGTCGAGATCTCGACCGACAGCAGGAAGCGGGCCGGCGCCTGGCAGGCGGCCGGCAGGCGCGCGGCGATGGCGCGCTCGATCGCCGGCCTGAGGCGGTAGAAGCCGGGCTCGGCCGGGACCAGCTTCGCCTTCAGCTCGGCCAGCCAGGCCGGATGGGTGAAGTCGCCGGTGCCGACCACGGCGATGCCCTTCTTGCCGGCCCAGTAGGCCAGGTTCTCCAGGTCGGCATTCTTGCTGGTGGCGCGCGAGTACTTGGAATGGATGTGGAGATCGGCGTGATAGCGCATGCGCGGCCCGCTTCCGGCTTCGTTCGTGGTCCGTGATTTCGACTCGGCGCGCAGGGGGAAGTATCGCACGGCGCGCGCGCGGGCGCACTGTGGATAGGGTGCGCGTTCCGATGCTGCCGCAATCGCTCAAGTCAGCGTCGCTATTCGGCGGGCGGTTGCCAGCGTCTGAGGGCCTTTAAGGGCGCCAAAGAGCCCGCGGCTGCAGAGGCCCGTGACAGCCGCCGCAAGACGCTATAATGTTGCGGTGCAACGATATCCAAGCGCCCCCCGACCACCGCTTCGGGGGGCGAAACGAACGGGGAGCAAGCGGGAATGAGGCAGTCTTCGTGCAATGCCGGGTCATTGGGGCCTGGCAGATTTGGGCGGCGTGCCGCGGATGGTTTGCGATGGGGCGATGGGCCCTCGGGCCGCGCGCGGCCCGGCGCGCCGTGACGACGCGGCCGGTCCTGCCGTGAGCCGCGAGGGGGGACGCGCGTGAACAAGCTGCTGAAGATGCTGGCCCAGCGACTGGCGCTGGGGCTGGTGACACTCTTCGTTGTTTCCCTGATCATCTTCCTGGGCGTCCAACTGCTGCCGGGCGACCTGGCCCAGGCGATCCTCGGCCAGGCGGCGACGCCCGAGACCCTGGCCGCCTTCCGCCGCGAGCTGCAGCTCGACCTGCCGGCGCACGAGCGCTACGTCAACTGGCTGGCCGGCGTCCTGCAGGGTGATTTCGGCCGCTCGCTGGCCAGCCGGCGCGAAATCGCCGACCTGATCAACGCGCGCCTCGGCAATACGCTGTTCCTGGCCGGCCTGGCCGCGGCCATCTCGGTGCCGCTGGCGCTGGCGCTCGGCATCCTGGCGGCGCTCTATCGCAACACGCTCTACGACCGGTCGGTCAACGTGGTGACCCTGACCACGATCTCCTTCCCCGAGTTCTTCGTCGCCTACATCCTGATCCTGTTCCTGGCGGTGCAGGCCGGCATCTTCCCCAGCATCTCCAACGTCAGCGGCGATCTCCCCTTCTGGGATCGCGTCTATCGCACGCTGCTGCCGGCCCTGACGCTGACCCTGGTGGTGGTCGCGCACATGATGCGCATGACCCGCGCCTCCATCATCAACATCCTGGCCAGTCCCTATATCGAGATGGCCAACCTCAAGGGGTTGCAGCGCTCGCGCATCATCCTGCGCCACGCTCTGCCCAACGCGCTGGCGCCGATCATCAACGTGGTGGTGCTCACCCTGGCCTACCTGGTGGTCGGCGTGGTCATCGTCGAGGTCGTCTTCGTCTATCCGGGCCTCGGCCAGCTGCTGGTCGATTCCGTGTCCAAGCGCGATATCCCGGTGGTGCAGGCCGCCAGCCTGATCTTTGCTGCCACCTACATCCTGCTGAACTTGACCGCGGACTTGCTGGCGATCGTCAGCAACCCGCGGCTCTTGCATCCGCGCTGAAGGGGAACAGGGCATGCAGGCACAGGCCGCCGTAAAGCTGCTCAAGTCGTCGCCCTGGACCGCGCGCTTCGGTATGGCGGTGATCGCCTTCTATGTCCTGATCGCCGTCTTTGCCCCGGTGCTGACTCCCTACGGCGAATCCCAGGTCGTCGGCTTCGAGTTCGAGCCCTGGGGCGAGCAGCACCTGCTCGGCACCGACAACCTCGGCCGCGACATGCTGACCCGCCTGGTCTATGGCGCGCGCAACACCATCGGCATCGCCTTCGTCACCACCTGCCTGGCCTTTGTGATCGGCATCGTCACCGGCTTCATGGCGGCGACCCTGGGCGGCTGGGTCGACCAGATCCTGGCCCGCATCGTCGACGTGCTGATGGCCATTCCGCAGCTCATCTTCGCCCTCTTGATCTTGACCATCGTCGGCACCTCGATCCCGGCGCTGATCCTGGTCATCGCCGTGCTGGATTCGACGCGCGTCTTCCGGCTGTCGCGTGCGGTCGCCATGAACATCGTGGTGATGGACTTCGTCGAGGTCGCCAGGCTGCGCGGCGAGGGGCTCTGGTGGGTCATGCGCCACGAGGTGCTGCCCAATGCCCTGCCGCCGCTGGTCGCCGAGTTCGGCCTGCGCTTCTGCTTCGTCTTCCTCTTCATCAGCGCGCTCTCCTTCCTCGGCCTCGGCATCCAGCCGCCGACCGCCGACTGGGGCAGCATGGTGCGCGACAATGCAACCCTCATCACCTACGGCGACATCACGCCGCTGCTGCCGGCCGGCTCGATCGCCCTGCTGACGGTGGGCGTGAACTTCGTCGTCGACTGGTTCCTGCACAAAACCAGCGGATTGCGCGATGAACACTAAGGCAAACGGCACCAAGGGAAACGGCCCCCGCGGAGATGGCGGCGGAAACCACCGCGCCAGGGGCGATCTGCTGCTCGAGATGCGCGGCCTGCGCATCGAGGGTCAGGCCGACGACCAGTGGCACGAGATCGTGCACGGCATCGACGTGGTGCTGCACCGCGGCGAGGTGCTCGGCCTGATCGGCGAATCGGGCGCCGGCAAGTCGACCATCGGCATCGCCTCCATGGGCTTCACCCGGCCGGGCTGCCGCATCACCGGCGGCTCGATCATGTTCGACGGCATCGACCTGCGCGCTGCCTCGGAAGAGCAGCGCCGCAGGATCCGCGGCAAGCGCATCGCCTACGTGGCGCAGAGCGCGGCGGCCTCGTTCAACCCGGCGCACAAGCTGATCGACCAGTTTACCGAAGCTCCCGTGCAACACGGCGTCAAGTCGCGCAATGCGGCGGAGGCCGACGCGGTCGATCTCTACCGCCGGCTGCGCCTGCCCGATCCGGAGCACATCGGCTTCCGCTACCCGCACCAGGTCTCCGGCGGCCAGCTGCAGCGCGCGATGACCGCCATGGCCATGGCCTGCCGGCCCGATCTGATCGTGTTCGACGAGCCGACCACAGCGCTCGACGTCACCACCCAGATCGAGGTGCTGGCGGCGATCCGCGACGTGGTGCAGCAGTTCCACACCGCCGCCATCTACATCACCCACGACCTGGCCGTGGTGGCGCAGATGGCCGACCGCATCATGGTGCTGCGCTACGGCAATTTGGTCGAGGAGGGCAATGCGCGCGATATGCTGGCGGCGCCCAAGCAGGACTACACCCGCCAGCTGCTGGCCGTGCGCTCGTTCCGCAAGGAGACGCCGCCGGCGCCGGCGAGCGAGCATGCCCTGCTCAAGGCCGAGAACATAACCGCCAGCTACGGCGGTGTCGTCAAAGTCCTGACCAATGTCGACCTGGAGATCCAGCGCGGCCGCACAGTGGCGGTGGTCGGCGAGTCGGGCAGCGGCAAGAGCACGCTGGCCCGGGTCATCACCGGCCTGCTGCCGCCGATCGAGGGCCAGGTGCTGTTCGACGGCAAGCCGCTGCCGCGGGCCCTGGCACAGCGCAACCGCGACCAGCTGCGCCAGCTGCAGATGATCTACCAGATGCCCGACACGGCGATCAATCCGCGCCAGCGGGTGCGCGACATCATCGGCCGGCCGCTCAGCTTCTATCTCGGCTACAGGGGCGCCAAGCGCGAGGCGCGGATTCGTGAGCTGCTCGAGATGATCGAGCTCAAGCCCAAGGACTTCATCGACCGCTACCCGGGCGAGCTGTCGGGCGGCCAGAAGCAGCGCATCTGTATCGCCCGCGCGCTCGCCGCCGAGCCGCAGCTCATCATCTGCGACGAGGTGACCTCGGCGCTCGACCAGCTCGTCGCCGAGGAGATTCTCAAGCTGCTGCAGCGCCTGCAGGACGAGCTGCAGGTCTCCTACATGTTCATCACCCACGACCTGGCGACGGTGAAGGCGATCGCCGACGAGATCGTAGTCATGCTGCAGGGCTGCGTGGTCGAGCAGGGCCCCAAGATGGAGATCCTGACGCCGCCGCACCACGCCTACACCGAGCTCCTGCTCTCCTCGGTGCCGGAGATGGACCCCGACTGGCTCGACAACCTGCTTGCCGAGCGGGGGAGCGAAGGGCTCATGTCGATCGAGGACATGCTGCAAGGCGAGCCGGCGTGATAGGGCGGCTGCTGCCGCTGCTGATCTTTCTGCTGGCGTCCGAGGCTCTGGCCGAAGCGGCAGCGCCGAGCAAGCTGGCGATCGACGACTTCGTCTACCTCGATACCTCCGGCGAGCCGCGCGACCAGACGGCCGAGCATGCCGCGCGTCTCGCCGCCATGGCCGTCGCGCTGCGTGGGGAGCTGGCCGAGAGCGGGCTCTTCGAGGTGGTCGCTCTGGCCGCAGACGGTGACGAGGCGGCCTGCCCGGAGGACGGCGGCGCCTGCGTTCTGGCGCGCGCCCGCGACTCGGGCGCCGACCTGCTGCTGCTCGGCGCCGTTCAGAAGATCAGCACCATGGCGACGCAGGTCTGGGTCAGCGCGTTCGACGTCGCGACCGCCGAGCGCGTGTTCTATCGCCACCTCAGCTTCCGCGGCGACACCGACGAGGCCTGGCAGCGCGCCTCGCGCTACCTCACCCGCGAGATCAAGACGGATCCGCCGCGGACGCCGCGAGGAAAAGGCCTGTAGGCCGCGCCGGACCGCGGAGCTTCGTTCAGCCTAGTAGCCGCGATAGCCGCGGTGATGGTGACCGTATCCGCGATGCTTTCCCTTGCCGTAGTGCTTTCCCTTTCCGTGATAGTAGTGCTTGCCCTTGCCGTGATAGTGGTGCTGATAGCCGTACGTCTGTGGCCCGAGGTGCGGCCCGCCGTAGTAGGGGCGGTGGTAGTAGCAGCCGCTAAGCAGCAGACCGACTGCGCTTAGAACCATAAGGGCCTTGGCGGCGCTCAGGCTTCTTGTGCTCATCGCTTCCTCCAATGCAGGTGTGTTGCTTGAGCCTGGCGATGCGGGTCATCTCTGCTCGAGGCCGCTCGCCGTCCATACCTGCAGGAAGCGATACGCCATGGCGCGCCGGTCCATCCCCACCGCGCAGTTGCGCCGACCCGAGTGACACAGAAAGACTCCAGCGGTCAGCCCGAGACGGCGGAACCGCGCTGCACTCCGACGCTTGAAACAACTGAAACCAAAGTCCGCGCCGCTCGACATTGCCGAGAAACAAGGCGGCCCCATAACAGGGCCTGGCGACACGCGAGCGCCCGGCGATATGCCCGGAAGGTGCTGTGCGAAACGACACAGCGGCCGACCACGGCTTGTCCTATCGCTTGTCGTTAGCGACCGGTCGGGGCGTTCGCCGGTGGATGGTCCTCCGGCTTCAAGATCCGCGGCGGAGCGCCTCGTACCGGTCGCGCAAGCTGGCATGACGTCCGACCGAGCGATTTCGGGCCTGGCCAGTCGGCGGGCGGACGACAAGGTGGAAGGAAGCGTCGCATGTTAGGGTCAAGGCACTGGTTGCAGCGGTTGCGCCGCGACGAGGGCTTGGTCTTCGCGGTGCTCGGCGGCACCAGCCTCGCCATCTGGAGCGTCTTCTCGCTGCTTACGTAAGTGCCCCCAGCCCGAGGGAGCAAGCATCGGCGACAGCGCAGGGGTGGTCAGCGGAAGTCGTTCGGCGCCGGGCGCAGCAGACCACGTCCAGCGGCGGCCGGCGAACTGGCCGAGGCCGTTCTCAAATAGTACTCGACGGTATCGCTGTTGCGGGTCAGGTCGGCCTTGACCAGCAGGCTGTCGTCGTACCAGAGCTGCGCCGCGAGCGTCTCGCCCTGGACGGCATAGCGATGGACTTTCAGAGCCCGGCCATCGATCTCGATCACGTCCGAGCCCAGGGTCTCGACCGACTGCCGCATGAGCTCGCCGTCGCGCACGTCCAGCACATAGTCCGCCTTCAGCGCGTCGAGATTCCAGACGCCGTTGTTGGTGTAGATGTCGGCCGGATAGATCTCCGTTCCCTCGCGCAGCGTCACGGCGAAGCCGTCCTCGATCGCGATGCCGGAGATCGCCGAGTCCTTGCCGTTGTCGTGCGTCGTGGTGCGGAGCATCGCCAGGCGGCCGTCTTCCCACAGCTCATGGCTCTCCTGTTGGAACCTGTAGACGGAGAGCGGGCCGAGCCCGATCCTCATCCTGGTCTGGCTGACGACCCAGAGATGATTGGCCTGCTGCCGGAAGGTCAGGGATTGCCGGCCGATCGGGGCGCCGCCGTAGCGAATCTGATAGTGCAGCGCCTCAGGGGCGGGAAGCGGCAGACCGCCGGCCGGCCTGTTGGCCCAGGCCGGCAAGGCCGCTGCGCCGAGCATAGCGCCCGCCATTCCACTCATCACACCGAGCGCGCGGCGCCGAGTGATCGGGCGTCCAGCAAGCCGGGTATTCATGGGCACCACGGAGAGACCTCTGGCATCGTTCGCCTCCCCAAGCACTCTGCCAAGCCTCGTACCCCAGGTAGATTAGTGTAGTTAGCTTTTTACCATAATTCCAGGCCTCTCTGCTGGCGTTCAGTCGCCCTCAGGCCCGCCCTGTTCACTGTTTGTCTCAGGCCTGCTGCGCCGCCCGCTGCGCGCCTTCTGCCAGGCCATCAGGCGGCGCCGCAGCGGCGGGATGTCGAGCGCGACCAGGGCCGCTCCGATCGGCAGCATCCAGAAGCCCAGCACCGGCAGAAAGCCGAAGACGCCGGCCACCATGAACAGCAGGCCGAGCAGCGTGCGCAGCCCCGGCGGCACGCGCCTGTCGCCCCAGCGCAGGGCGCGCTTGGTGGCGGCGATCGTCTTGCGTTTGAGGTCCTCGGGCACGGGAGGGAAGAACGATCTGCCTGCCAGGCGGTTCCTCGACCGGCTTTAGCGGGATCGGCGCGGCCCGGCAAGCGAAGGGCGTGAAAGGCAACTGGGGACTGGAGGCGGCTCCCAAGTTCGGCCCCGCCCCCCAATCCGGCCCCCCAGGCCGGCCCCGGCCCAGGCGCAGCAGGCCACGCCTGCCGGCGGTCGCGCGAAAAGTCGCTGTGGAAGCCTGACTCAGGCCCGCGCGGGCACCTTCGGGCTGACCTGGCCGCGGTCGAGCTGGCGCCGGATGGCCGCGCCAAGCCAGAGGCTCAGGCGGATCAGCACCGAGAAGGGCTGCTGCGGATAGGTCTCTTCGAAGGTCATGTCCTTGCGCATGGTCGCTCCCTTTCCAGGCTTGCAGCGATGCTGGATTGCTGCATTGCAACAACAGACAAGTAGTTGGCAGTAAGGAAAAGTTCCAGGGAGAATGCTGCGTTGCAGCTATGCGCTCGGCGCATGGTAGGGGC
>JBHJOF010000368.1:0-13686 GCA_050330055.1 Kiloniellales bacterium | reverse complement strand
GAGCGAGCCCAATATCTTACACCCTCCCCCTTGACGGGGGAGGGCCGGGGTGGGGGTGACTCAGGTGATTCCGATAGCTGGTACTAGCGTATATGGGTCAGGCTAGTAGGTGAGGCCATAGGCGCGGGCGAAGAGCTCGATCGGGTGGTGCGCGTCCCGGTCGGCTGAGTCGGCCGGGCCCTGGTCAGCCGGGCCGCCGGCGCCGTCAAGCCGCTCGATGCCCTGCAGGATGTGCAGGCCGGCCAGCGGACATTCCGACGACAGATAGCGCTTGCCGCTCTGCGCCGCCTGGCGCGCGGTCTGGCGGCCGAACTTGATGCCGGTGGCGAAGTTGCCCTTCATGATGCCCCAGGAGCCGCCGTGGCCGGAGCAGCGCTGGATCACCGAGACGTCGGCCTCGGGGATCAGGCGCAGCATCTCGACCGCCTTGGCGCCGACGTTCTGGGCCCGGGCATGGCAGGCCAGGTGCAGCGCCACGCCGCCGTCGAGCGGCTTCAGGCCCTCGGCCAGGCCCTCGGTCTTGGCGATGTCTACGACGTACTGGGTGATGTCGAAGGTGGCGCGCGACAGGCGCTTCACCTCCTCGTCGTCGGGCAGGATCAGCGGCCATTCGAACTTGAGCATGAGGGCGCAGGAGGGCGTCAGGGCGATCACGTCGTAGCCCTTGTCGATCCAGCCCTTGAGCTCGCCGGCGACACGCCTGGCGCTCTCCGCCACGCGCTCCAGGTTGCCCTGTTCGAGCTGCGGCATGCCGCAGCAGGCGGGATAGACGACCGCCGTCTCGACGCCGTTCTTGGCCAGGATGGCGCGCGCCGCGGTGCCGGTGCGCGGATTGTTGTAGTTGACGAAGCAGGTGGCGTAGAGCACCGCCTTGCGCCCGAAGGCCGGCGCCGAACGGTTGACTTCCGGCACCTCCTGCTTGGCGCGCAGCGCGAAGGTCTTGCCGTGGAACTTGGGCAGCGCCGCCTCGCGGTCGACGCCGGCGACCGTCTCGAGCAGCGGCCGGGTCAGCTTGTTGCCCGTGTCGCTCGCCCAGTTGGCGAGGCCGGGCGCCAGGCTGGCAAGCTTGCCGTTGCGGTCGGTCTCGGTGAGCTGCTCGGCCATGCGGTTGCGCTTGCCCTGCTTCAGCTCCATCGCCCGGTAACGCAGCATGAGGTGCGGGAAGTCGAGGTCGAACTCGTGCGGCGGCACGTAGGGACACGACGTCATGAAGCACATGTCGCAGAGCGTGCAGGCGTCGACCACTGGCTTGAAGTCCTTGGAGTCGACGGAGTCGAGCTCGCCGGTCTCCGACTCGTCGATCAGATCGAACAGCCGGGGAAAGGAATCGCAGAGATTGAAGCAGCGCCGGCAGCCGTGGCAGATGTCGAAGACGCGGCGCAGCTCGGCGTCGATCTTCTCAGGGTCGGTGAAATCCGGATTGCGCCAATCAAAGGCGTGCCGAACCGGCGCGCCCAGGCCACCTTCGCGCATGGCTCTGTCCCACTTGTGAATTTTGGCCGCTCAGACGGCCTTCCTGGAACCGGCCGCCAGGACCCCGTCCCTGGGCATGCAGCGCGGGGGCCGGGGCACAAGGACCCCTCAGGCCCCCAGCGTCGATGCCAGCGGTCGATCAGTCGCCCACTCAACCAAGCGTGTCGAGAGCCTTCTGGAAGCGGCCGGCGTGGCTCTTCTCAGCCTTGGCCAGAGTCTCAAACCAGTCGGCAATCTCGTCGAAGCCCTCTTCGCGCGCCGAGCGCGCCATGCCCGGGTACATGTCGGTGTACTCGTGCGTCTCGCCAGCGATCGCGGCCTTGAGGTTGAGCGAGGTGTCGCCGATCGGCTCGCCGGTCGCCGGGTCGCCGACCTCTTCGAGGAACTGCAGATGGCCATGTGCATGGCCGGTCTCGCCTTCGGCCGTGGAGCGGAACACGGCGGAGACGTCGTTGTAGCCTTCGACGTCGGCCTTCTGGGCGAAGTAGAGGTAGCGCCGGTTCGCCATGCTCTCGCCGGCGAAGGCATCCTTCAGGTTCTGCTCTGTCTTAGAGCCTTTTAGCTTCATTAGTTGTCCCTCCTGATCACGTCTTGCGGATTTTGCCCCGTCTTGCGCATGCGGTCTAGCATACCGGGTTTGACAGGTCGGACCGCGGCCACGCGCGACCTCGCACGCCCTACATACGCATCCCGGGGCACGCCGTCAACGGATTAGAATTATTCCAGAAGTGTTTTTAGCCTTATGACTTGTAAAGACTTACTTTTCCTCATCCGAAAGGCGGATGATGACGTCGACGCGCGCAATGCGCTGCCCGTCGGGCGGCTCGGGCAGATGCTTCCAGGCCACCTGATGGCCGGGAATGTCCTCGAGCCGGCCCTTGTCCTCGTGGAAGAAGTGGTGGTGGTCCTCGACGTTGGTGTCGAAGTAGGAACGCCCCGGCGACACCACGACCTCGCGCAACAGCCCGGCAGAGGTGAACTGATGCAGGCTGTTGTAGATCGTCGCGAGGGACACACGGACATCGGCCGCCATGGCTTCGCCATGCAGCTGTTCGGCCGTGATGTGGCGGTCGCCCTTGTCGAACAGCAGCCGCGCCAAGGCCAGACGCTGCCGCGTCGGCCGCAGTCCCGCAGCCTTCAGCCGGTCAATCAGTCCGCTATAGGTACGTTCGTTTGCCATCGGCCCGAATATAGTCACGTTACCACAAGTTTTAAAGGCGTAAAAACAGGGAAATAGACCATTCCTTGGAATACCTGTAAAGCATAGATCGAGGCTTCGATCGAAGCCGTGCGTTAACCATAATAGGCCAGAATTGGCGCACCGGCCGATCCCCACGGCCGGCCCCTGGGCCGGCTCTCCGGGGCCCCAACTCCTTAACCTTCACAGTTGCTTGAGGGGTTGTTTGCTGTGCTATAGTCCGCGCGGTTGAGGCGCCGGGGCCCCAGGCTTGGCGCCCCGGCCCGTTGTGCATTGGCGCCAATAGCAGAGTGGGGCCGTGAAGACACGAAAGAACAGCTACAGCTTCGAAGAGCTTTTGGAATGCGCGCATGGCCGGCTGTTTGGCCCGGGCAACGCGCGGCTGCCTTTACCCCCCATGCTGATGTTCGATCGCATCGTCAAGATCCGGGAGTCGGGCGGTGCCCATGACAAGGGCGAGATCATTGCCGAGCTGGACATCAAGCCGGACCTCTGGTTCTTCGGCTGCCACTTCGAGCAGGACCCGGTGATGCCGGGCTGTCTCGGCCTCGACGCCCTGTGGCAGCTGGTCGGCTTCTTCCTCGGCTGGCTCGGCGCCCCGGGCAGGGGCCGCGCGATCGGCGTGGGCGAGGTCAAGCTGGCCGGTCAGGTCTTGCCGACCGCCAGCAAGGTGATCTATCAGCTCAATCTCAAGCGTGTCATCATGCGCAAGCTGGTGCTCGGCATCGCGGATGGCATCATGAAGGTGGACGGCAAGACGGTCTACGAGGCCAAGGATCTGAAAGTCGGGCTCTTTACCTCCACCGAGGCAGCCTGAGGACGAAAGCAATGCGGCGCGTGGTCGTCACCGGGCTGGGCATCGTCTCCAGCATCGGCAACAACAAGGGCGAGGTGCTGGAGTCCCTCAGAGAGGGCCGCTCGGGCATCGAGTTCTGCGACGTCTACGCCGACATGGGATTCCGCTGCCACGTCCACGGCTCGATCAAGCTCGACCTCGACGAGCACCTCGACCGCAAGCAGCGCCGCTTCATGGGCGACGGCGCCGCCTACAACTTCATCGCCATGCAGGAGGCGATCGCCGACGCCGGGCTCGAGGAGAAGGACATCTCTAGCGAGCGGAGCGGTCTGGTCATGGGATCCGGCGGTCCCTCCACCTCGAACCAGGTGATGGCCGCGGATCTGGCCCGCGAGAAGGGCGTGCGCCGGGTCGGCCCCTACATGGTGCCGCGCTGCATGTCGAGCACCAACTCGGCCAACCTGGCGACCGCCTTCAAGATCAAGGGGCTGAGCTACTCCATCTCGTCGGCCTGCTCGACCTCGGCGCATTGCATCGGCAACGGCGCGGAGCTGATCCAGTACGGCAAGCAGGACCTGGTCTTCGCCGGCGGCGGCGAGGAGCTGCACTGGACCCTGACCATGCTGTTCGACGCCATGGGTGCGCTTTCCAGCCACTACAACGATCAGCCGCACAGCGCCTCGCGGGCCTTCGACAAGCACCGGGACGGCTTCGTGATCTCCGGCGGCGGCGGTGTCGTGGTGCTGGAGGAGCTGGAGCGGGCTAAGGCGCGGGGCGCCAAGATCTACGCCGAGCTGGTCGGCTACGGCGCCACCTCGGACGGTGCCGACATGGTGGCGCCCTCGGGCGAAGGCGGCGCGCGTTGCATGCGTTTGGCCATGCAGGGACTGGGCAACACGCCGGTCGACTACATCAACGCGCATGCCACCTCGACGCCGGTGGGCGACACCATCGAGCTGAAGGCGATCAAGGAAACCTTTGGCGCCGACATCCCGCGCATCAGCGCGACCAAGTCTTTGACCGGCCATTCGCAGGGTGCAACCGGCGTGCACGAGGTGATCTATTCTCTACTGATGCTGAAGCACGGCTTTGTCTGCGGCTCCGCCAACATCGAGGACCTGGACCCCGAGGCGGAGGGCATGCCGATCGTCCGCGCCTGTGAGAACAACCTGCAGCTCAACTGCGTCATGTCCAACAGCTTCGGCTTCGGGGGCACCAATGCCACCCTGGCCTTCCGCCGCTATGGCGACTGACGGCATCGCCCGGCCGGTGGCCGATCAGGCCGAGGTGGCGCCGGCGCGCAGGGACCCGCAGGCCGCCCTAATGGCCGGCAAGCGCGGTCTGATCATGGGCGTCGCCAACGACCACTCGATCGCCTGGGGCATTGCCCAGACGCTGCGTCGGCACGGCGCCGAGCTCGCCTTTACCTTTCAGGGCGAGGCCTTCGCCAAGAGGGTCAGGCCGCTCGCCGAGTCGCTCGGCTCGGACATCGTGCTGCCCTGCGACGTCGACAGCGCGCAGGACCTCGAAACCCTGCTTTCGACGCTTGAGTCACGCTGGCACGGCCTCGACTTCGTGGTCCACGCGATCGCCTATTCCGACAAGGACGAGCTCAAGGGCCGCTATCTCGACACCACGCGGCAGAACTTCGCCCGCACGCTGCTGGTCTCGTGCTACTCCTTCACCGAGCTGGCGCGCCGCGCCGCGCCGCTGATGAAGGGCAACGGCAGTCTGCTGACCCTGTCCTATCTGGGTGCCGAGCGGGTGACGCCGAACTACAACGTGATGGGCGTGGCCAAGGCGGCGCTCGAGGCCAGCGTGCGCTATCTCGCCGCCGACCTGGGTCCCGCCGGCATAAGGGTCAACGCCATTTCGGCCGGACCGATGCGCACGCTCGCCGGCTCGGCGATCAGCGACGCCCGCTTCGTCTACGGCTGGAGCCGCGCCCATGCGCCGCTGACGCGCAGCGTTTCGCTGGAGGACATCGGCGCCGGGGCGCTCTACCTGCTGTCCGACCTCTCCGCCGCGGTCACCGGCGAGATCCATCACATCGACTGCGGCTACAACATCGTCGGCATCCCTTCTCCCGGCAAGCTGAACGGCCCGGAGGAATAGGGCCGCTCCGCGGGCCTTCTTTTCCTGTCACCCTCACCCTCCCATCGCTGACGCGATGGGCCCCTCCCTCTCCCCTCCGAGGGAGAGGGATTTTGGAGCGCGCCTTTTTGTCCCCTCGCCCTTGAGGGGAGAGGGAGGGGCCCGCGCGCGTCAGCGCGTGGGAGGGGGAGGGTGAAAAGAATGGCATTGCGCAGGTGAGCGCGCGAAAGCGCGTCAGCGCCTTTTCGACTCATACCAGGTCCCGATATTCATGACCGACCGCCCATGCTTCGAGACGCCGCTTCGCGGCTCCTCAGCATGAGGTGGTAGGCTGTTGATATAGAACGCCATTCCTCATCCTGAGGAGCGTTCGAAGAACGCGCCTCGAAGGATGGTCCATGGGTCTCTGGATTCGAGACGGCGTATCAGCCCGCGAACGCGGCGGCGATGCGGTCGGGGGCGTCGCTGATCAGGCAGTCGACCAGACCGCCCGACAGCTTGGCGGCGCGTCGTGGATCGTTCACCGTGTAGCAGGCGACCTGATAGCCCGCGTCCTTGATCCTCGCGGCCAGCTTGCCGGTCAGGTGCTTCTCCGAGAGATGGAAGGCCCGGCACTTGAGCGCGCGCAGCGCCAGCGCCCAATCCGCCGGCGCCTTGAAGGCGACCAGGGCGCGCGGCCAATCTGGCCGCAGTGCGCAGGCGGCAGCCAGGCTCATGCGGTTGAAGGAGCTGATCAAGGGCGCCGGACGCGCAGCCGGCCAGCAGCGTTGCAGCACCTCGATGGCCGCCACGGCGGTTTCCACGTCGCGCCCCGGCGTCGGCTTGATCTCGACGTTCGGCTGCAGGCCCAGCTTCAGCAGAAGCGCGAGCGCCGCCTCCAGGGTCGGCACGCGCTCGCCGGCAAAGGCTTCGCCGAACCAGCGCCCGGCATCGAGCGTGGCCAGGCGGGCCAGCGGCGTCTCGGCCATCAGGGCGGGGACCCCGGTAATGCGCTTCAGCGAATCGTCGTGGAACAGCACCGGCACGCCGTCGCCGGTCAGCATGACGTCGAACTCGACCCAGGAGAGCCCGAGGGCCGCCGCCTTGCGTAAGCCGGCCAGCGTGTTCTCCGGCGCGTGCAGGGCGGCGCCACGGTGGCCCATCAGGCTCGGCAGGGCGAAGCCAGGCGCGGCCGCAGCCCCGCCGCTCGGCAAAACGCCCCCGGAACCGCCGGGGGCGTTGGCGCGGGACATGGGGGGCCGGCCCCGTATGGAGCAGGCGGCCCGGCGCTTAGCCGGCAGCCGCCTTGATCTCCGCACCGCTCTGCTGGTCGACCACCTTCATCGACAGCTTGACCTTGCCGCGGTCGTCGACGCCGATGCACTTGACCTTGACCAAGTCGCCTTCCTTGACCACGTCGCCGACGGTCTTGACGCGATACGGCGCCAGCTCGGAGATGTGGACCAGGCCGTCACGATTGCCGAGGAAGTTCACGAAGGCGCCGAAGTCGACCACCTTGACCACCTTGCCGTCGTAGATCCTGCCGACCTCGGGCTCGGCCACGATGCCGTAGATCCAGTCGATCGCGGCCTGCGCCTTGCTCTGGTCGGTCGCCGCCACCTTGATGGTGCCGTCGTCCTCGATGTCGATCTTGGCGCCGGTGGTCTCGGTGATCTCGCGGATCACCTTGCCGCCGGTGCCGATCACCTCGCGGATCTTGTCGCGCGGGATCGAGATCACGGTGATGCGCGGCGCGGTGTCGGCCAGGCCCTCGCGCGGCTGGCTGATGGCGCGGCCCATCTCGCCCAGGATGTGCAGCCGGCCTTCGCGCGCCTGCTCCAGAGCGGTCTTCATGATCGCGGCCGTGATCGAGGTGATCTTGATGTCCATCTGCAGCGAGGTGACGCCGGCCTCGGTGCCGGCCACCTTGAAGTCCATGTCGCCCAGATGGTCCTCGTCGCCGAGGATGTCGGACAGCACGGCGATGCCGTCGTCCTCCTTGATCAGTCCCATGGCGATGCCGGCGACCGGCCGCTTCAACGGCACGCCGGCGTCCATCATGGCGAGCGACGAGCCGCAGACCGTAGCCATCGAGGAGGAGCCGTTCGACTCGGTGATCTCGGAGACCACGCGGATCGTGTAGGGGAAGGCGTCCTTGGCCGGCAGCAGCGGGCGCAGGGCGCGCCAGGCGAGCTTGCCGTGGCCGACCTCGCGCCGCCCCGGAGGCATCATGCGCTTGGACTCACCCACCGAGTAGGGCGGGAAATTGTAGTGCAGCATGAAGTGCTCGCGGTACTCGCCCTCGAGCGCGTCGATGATCTGCTCGTCCTGGCCGGTGCCAAGCGTCGTGGTTACCAGGGCCTGGGTCTCGCCGCGGGTGAAGAGCGCCGAGCCGTGGGTGCGCGGCAGCAGGCCGACCTCGGCCTGGATCGGCCGGATGTCGCTGGTGCCGCGGCCGTCGATTCGCTTCTTGGTCTTGAGCACGTTCTGGCGAACGATGTCGCTCTCCAGCTCCTTCAGCACCTCGGGCGCCACCGCCAGCTCGGCCTCGCTTTCCGCGAGCAGCTCCTTTGCGGCTTCGCGCACCGCGGCCACCTTGTCCTGGCGTGCCTTCTTGTCCGGCTCCTGATAGGCCTCGGCGAGCTGGCCCGAGAACTGGCTGGCCAGCTTGTCGCGCACGCTCTCCAGCTCCGGCGCCGGCGGCGCCAGCTCTCTCGGCTCCTTGGCGCAGGCCTCGGCCAGGCTGATGACCGCGTCGATCACCACCTGCATCTGCTCGTGCCCGAAGGTGACGGCGCCCAGCATGACCTCCTCGCTCAGCTCCGCCGCCTCGGACTCGACCATCAGCACGCCCTCGCGGGTGCCGGCGACCACCAGGTCGAGCTCGGAGTCGGCCAGTTCGTCCATGCGCGGGTTGAGCAGGTACTCGCCGTCACGGTAGCCGACGCGGCAGCCGGCGATCGGGCCGAGGAACGGCAGGCCGGAGATGGTCAGCGCCGCCGAGGCGCCGATCATGGCGACGATGTCGGGATCGTTCTCCAGGTCGTGGCTGAACACGGTGCAGATGACCTGGGTCTCGTTCTTGTAGCCCTTGACGAAGAGCGGCCGGATCGGCCGGTCGATCAGGCGCGAGGTCAGCACCTCCTTCTCGCTCGGGCGGCCTTCGCGCTTGAAGAAGCCGCCGGGGATCTTGCCGGCCGCGAAGGTCTTTTCCTGGTAGTGGACGGTGAGCGGGAAGAAGTCCTGCCCCGGATTGGCGGTCTTGGCGCCGACCGCGGTGCAGAGCACCAGGGTATCGCCGTAGCGCACCATGACGGCGCCATCGGCCTGGCGGGCGATATGCCCCGCCTCGAGGGTGAGCGTACGCCCGCCCCATTGGATCTCTTTACGGTGAATTTCGAACATAGAGGTTCAGTCCTTCCAAAACGGCCGGATTGCCCGGATTGGCAAATGGGGACCGGACCCGCGCAAAGAGCGTGGCGGTCGGCAGCGGATTGCCCGCGCCGACCTGCGCCCTTTGCGCCGGCCCGGCCCTGTCGAAGAATCGCGCCGGCCGGCCGCGACCTCGTCCATTTCGATGAATGCATCTCCCAGTACGGCCAGCCGCCGGCACCCGCCGCGACCTGCGGTAGGGCCCCAGAACGCAGTGCGCCCAGGGGCGCCCTGCTGCGTGCCGACCGGTCGACATGGGCGCGCCTCTTAGCGGCGCAACCCGAGGCGCTGGATCAGGTTGTCGTAGCGCCCGCTGTCCTTGCGCTTCAGATAGTCCAGCAAGCGGCGACGCTGGCCGACCATGATCAGCAGGCCGCGGCGCGAGTGAAAGTCCTTGCTGTGCTGCTTCAAGTGCTCGGTCAGATTGGCAATGCGCTCTGACAGGATGGCGACCTGAACTTCCGGCGAACCGGTATCGCCCTCGTGGGTCGCGAAGCCCGAGACGAGCTCGGCCTTGCGCTCGGCAGTAATCGACATAGGCTTCTCTTCCTCGACATCACAGGTTCAATACGCGGATCGGACGCAACGCGCCTGCCTCGAAGCGGGCCAGGGCCACCGGACGACCGGCGGACATGGCGCACACCACGGCCCCTTGCGTTAGATCTCGGATCCGATCGCGGTTCGCACGGGCGATCAGCGATACGGCCTGCCCGCAACGCAGGCGACTCGCCTCGGTTTCGGCCAGGGCCAGTGCCGGGATGTCGTCCAGCGCGGCCTCGACCGGGAGCAGCTGCTCCAGGGCGGCGGCACTATGCCCCAGGGCCTCCAGGGATTCCAGCGAAATCGCATGGCCCTCGGTAAAGGGTCCGACCGCCTTGCGGCGCAGGGTCACGATGTGGGCGGCGGTGCCCAGAGTCTCACCCAGGTCGCGCGCCAGGGCCCGCATATAGCAGCCCTTGCCGCACTCGACCTCGAAGCTGGCATGGTCCGGACCGTCCTGGCCGACCAGCTCGAAGCGGTCGACCCGGACCCGGCGCGGCGCCAGGTCGAAGGCGGCCTCGGCCCGGGCCAGGTCGTAGGCCCGGCGGCCCTCGACCTTGACCGCCGAGTAGGCCGGCGGCACCTGCTCGATCTCGCCCAGGAAGCGCGGCAGGGCGGCCAGGATCGCCGCCCGCTCGGGCCGGCCCGGCCGCTCGGCCACCACCTCGCCCTCGCTGTCGTCGGTGCTGGTGGCCTGGCCCCAGCGCAGGGTGAAGCCGTAGCTCTTGCGCCCGGCCATGACGTAGCCGACGGTCTTGGTCGCCTCGCCGAAGGCGAGCGGCAGGACGCCGGTGGCCAGCGGGTCGAGTGTGCCGCCGTGGCCGACCTTCTGGGCGTCGAGCAGGCGCCGCGCCCGGCTGGTCACCTGGGTCGAGCTCAGGCCGCTCGGCTTGTCGATCACCAGCCAGCCGTGCACCGCCTGGCCCTTGCGCCTACGCGCCATGGCCGTTGCCCTCCCCCATACTGCCGTTGGTATCGGCATCATCGTCGTTCTCAGCCAGATCCTGCTGCACGCGCGGCTGCGCCATGACGGCGCGCAGCCGCATGGCGTCCTCGAAGGAGTGGTCGGCCTGGAAGCTCAGGCGCGGCAGGAAGCGCAGCTCCAGCTCCGGCGCCAGGCGGCTGCGGATGAAGCCGGCCGCGCGGTTGAGCGCCGCCACCGTCTCCTGGAGCGCGACACCGCCGAGAGGCGTGACGAAGGCCGTGGCATCGCGCAGGTCGGGGCTGACCCGCACCTCAGTCACCGTGATCATAGCGTCGCTGAGCAGGGGATCCTTGAATCCGCCCTGGGTCAGCACGGCCGCGAGCGCGTGCCGCAGTGCCTCGCCGACGCGTAGCTGGCGCTGGCTCGGCGCTCTGCCGCCACTCCGGGTCATGGCCGATGGTTCCTCGTGCGGCCCAGTCGTAGAGTCCAGCGCCGTCAGGCCGCGCAGCCGCTAAAGCTCGCGCGCGACTTCTTCGAGCTCATAGCACTCGATGCGGTCGCCCTGCTGGATGTCATGGTAGTTCTCGAAGGCCATGCCGCATTCGTAGCCCTCGCGCACCTCGCGCACCTCGTCCTTGAAACGGCGCAGGGTCTTCAGCGTGCCGTCGTGGATCACCACGTCGTCGCGCAGCAGGCGGACCTTGGCGCCGCGCTTGACCTGGCCCTCGGTGACCATGCAGCCGGCGACCTTGCCGACCTTGGAGATCGAGAAGACCTCGCGGATCTCGGCGTAGCCGAGGAAACGCTCGCGGTGCTTGGGCGACAGGAGCCCGGTCAGGGCCGCCTTCATGTCGTCGACCACGTCGTAGATGATCGAGTAGTAGCGGATCTCGACGCCGTCGCGCCGGGCCAGGTCGCGGGCCTGCGGGTTAGCGCGCACGTTGAAGCCGATTATCACGGCGTTCGACGCGCCGGCCAGGGTGACGTCCGACTCGTTGATGCCGCCGACGCCGGTGTGCAGCAGGCGGATCTGGGCTTCCTCGTTGCCGATCTTCTGCAGGCTGCCGCAGATCGCCTCGAGCGAGCCGTGCACGTCCGACTTGACGACCACCGGCAGCTCCTTGACCTCGCCTTCCTTGATCTTCGACATCATCTGCTCGAGCGTGCCGCGTGCCTGCGCCGTGATGTCGGTCTCGCGCTTCTTGTGCTCGCGGAAGGCGGCGATCTCGCGCGCCCGGGCCTCGTTCTCGACCACCACGAAGTCGTCGCCGGCCTGCGGCGTGCCGGTCAGGCCGAGCACCTCGACCGGGGCGGAGGGGCCGGCTTCCTCGATCTGCTCGCCGCGGTCGTTGACCAGCGCGCGCACGCGGCCGGACTCGCTGCCGACGACGAAGACGTCGCCGACGCACACCTTGCCGCGCTTGACCAGCACGGTCGCCACCGCGCCGCGGCCGCGCTCCAGCTTGGCCTCGATGACTACGCCCTCGCCGTTGCGGTTGGGGTTGGCACGGAGCTCGAGCAGCTCGGCCTGAAGCAGAATCGCCTCCTCGAGCTTGTCGAGGCCGGTCTTCTCCTTGGCCGAGACTTCGACGGCGAGAATGTCGCCGCCCATCTCCTCGACTACCAGCTCATGCTGCAGCAGCTCCTGCCGCACGCGGTTGGCGTCGGCATCAGGACGGTCGATCTTATTGATCGCGACGATGATCGGCACACCCGCCGCCTTGGCGTGGTTGATGGCCTCGACGGTCTGCTCCTTGATGCCGTCGTCGGCGGCCACCACCAGCACCACGATGTCGGTGACGTTGGCGCCGCGCAGACGCATCTCGGTAAAGGCCGCGTGGCCCGGCGTATCGATGAAGGTGATGCGCTGGCCGGACTTCAGCTGCACCTGATAGGCGCCGATGTGCTGGGTGATACCGCCGGCCTCGTGCGCCGCCACGTCGGTCTGGCGCAGGGCATCGAGCAGCGAGGTCTTGCCGTGATCGACGTGGCCCATGACGGTGACCACGGGCGCCCGCGGCTCCAGGTCGGTCTCGATGTCAGGTGCGCCCACCAGGCCTTCCTCGACATCGGCGGCCGAGACGCGCTTCACGCGATGACCGAACTCGTTGACCACCAGCTCGGCGGTGTCGGCATCGATCACCTGGTTGATGGTCACCATGACTCCCATCTTCATCAGCGCCTTGACCACCTCACCGCCGCGCTCGGCCATGCGGCTGGCCAGCTCCTGGACGGTGATGGCCTCGGGCAGCACGACCTCGCGGATCACCTTGGTCGGCGGCTGATAGGCCTGCTTCTCGAGCGCCTTCTGGCGCTCGCGCTGGCGCCGCATCGAGGCCAGCGAGCGCACCCGCTCGCGGTCACCGCCTTCCAGCGCCTGGCTGATGGTCAGCTTGCCCTGGCGCCGGCGCGGCTCGTTGCGGCGGGCGGGGGCCGGCTTGGCCGGCACGCCGGCCTTGCGCGCCTTGCCGCGGGCGACCGCTTCCTCTTCCTCGATCTCCTCGCGCGCCCGCGCCTTGGCGCGCGCCGCCGCAGCCTCGGCCGTTTCCACGGGGACGACAACCGGCGGCTCGACCGCCTCCGCGACGGCGGCGGGCGCCGCCTCTTCCTCGGGCTGCGCGGACGCAGCCGGGGCTGCCTCACCGGCAGGCTTGCTGCGGGCTTCCGCTTCGGCCTTGCGCTTGGCTTCCGCCGCCTCCTGGGCGTGCCGCTCTGCCTCGATCTCCTCCTCGATGCGACGCTGCTCTTCCTCCAGGCGCGCCGATTCGAGCGCGCGCAGGCGCACCGCGCGTTCGGCTTCGGTCAGGTCGCGCACCGATTCGACCGCGGCGATCGTCTCCGCATCGGCGGTGCCGGCGGCAAGCGCCGCCTCGGCTTCGCGACGGCCCTGCTTGACCTCGGTCATGCGGCCACCGGCGCCGGCCTCGAAGGTCCGCTTGCGCTTGACCTCGACCATCACCGACTTGGAGCGGCCATGGCTGAAGCTCTGGCGCACCTGCCCGGTCTCCACCGTCTTCTTCAGCTCGAGCCGGCCAGGCCGGTTCAGCTTCAGCGGCGTCTTTTCAGTCTCTTTCTCTTTCGTCGTCATATCGTCCAAACAGCCTACATGCGGCACCGCGACAGGGGATCCGTCGCGCCGTCCTGGTTGTCATCCGAAGGGGCGTCCCGGCCGAGCAGCCGCTGCAGCCGACCCAGCTCGAGCGTCAGGCGGTCGGTCAGCGGCGCCGGCTTGACCGCCAAGTGGACCGC
>JBHJOF010000367.1:0-2731 GCA_050330055.1 Kiloniellales bacterium | reverse complement strand
GGCGACTGCGCCGGCATCCATCCGCGCCGCGGCGGGGATGGTGCGGTGCTCCACGGCGCGCGACTCCCAAGCGATGCGCTTGATATTCATCAGGTGGTGCGGGCCGATATTGTCCGAGGTGATGTTGCCGCCGAGCGCGCCGCAGCCCAGCGTCATCGCCGGGAACAGGTTCGTCGAGTAGCCGATCGAGCCGTGCACCGCCGAGGGGTTCACGCAGACGCGGAAGGCGGGCACGGCCTGGCCGAACTCGCGCACCGCCGCTTCGTCCTGCGAGTGGATGGCGATGGTGTGGCCCAGCCCGCCGAACTGGAGCAGGCGCGTGCAGAGCTCGATGGCCGCAGCGGTGTTCTCCACCGTGTAGAAGGCCAGGATGGGCGAAAGCTTCTCCGCCGAAAGCGGGTGCTCGCGGCCGACGCCTGTGAGCGGCGCGATGAGCACACGCGTCTCCGCCGGCACGCGGATGCCGGCGCGCTCGGCGATGACCGTGGCGGGCCGGCCGACGATTTCCGGATTCGGCGTCCAGGCGGGCCGGGCGATGACGATTTCGCCCAGCCGGCGAATCTCTTCCTCGTTCAGGATGTACGCTCCCTGCCGGCGGCATTCCGCCATCACCTGCTCGCTCACCGGCGCATCGGTGACGATGGCCTGCTCGGAGGAGCAGATGGTGCCGTAGTCGAAGGTCTTTCCAGCGATGATGTCGGCGACGGCCTTGGGCACGTCGGCGCTGCGCTCGATGTAGGCGGGCACGTTGCCCGGACCGACGCCGAAGGCGGGCTTGCCGGAGGCGTACGCGGCGCGGACCAGCCCGGTGCCGCCGGTGGCCAGGATCACGCCCACGTCGCGATGCCGCATCAGCTCCTGCGTGCCCTGCAGTGTCGGGCGATCCATACAGGCGATCAGGCCTTCCGGCGCGCCGGCGGCGAGCGCGGCGCGGATGAGCACTTCGGCGGTGGTGCAGATGGCGCGGAAGGCGCTGGGGTGGGGGCTCAGGACGATAGCGTTGCGCGCCTTGATGGCGATCAGCGTCTTGTAGATGGCCGTCGAGGTCGGATTCGTCGAGGGAATCACCGCGGCGACCACGCCCACCGGTGTGGCCACCTCGAGGATGCGCTTCTCGCGGTCTTCGTTCAGGATGCCCACGGTGCGCATCGGGCGGATGGCGCGGTGGAGCTCGACCGAGGCCAGGCGGTTCTTGGTGATTTTGTCGGGGACGTTGCCGAAGCCGGTTTCTTCGACGGCCAGGCGGCCCAGCTCGGCCGCGGCGGCGGCGGCGGCGGCCGCGCAGGCGTCTACCACGGCGTCCACCTGCTGCTGGGAGAACGTGGCGAAGGACTTCTGTGCGGCGACAGCCGCGGTAACCAGACTGCGGGCTTGCTGGATGGAGAGCAGATCGCGATCGCGCAGGGTCAAAGCGCTCCACCTGTAGAGCGAGAGGGCCCTCCCGGCCGCAGCCGGGCCTTACTTCTTTGTGCCAGGCGGCTGGCCGCCGCCGGGCAGAATCTTTTCCACCATCTCGTGCGGGCGCGGGATCACGTGCACGGCCACCAGCTCGCCCACGCGGCGCGCGGCAGCCGCGCCGGCGTCGGTGGCGGCCTTCACCGCACCCACGTCGCCGCGGACCATCACGGTGACGTAGCCCGAGCCGATGTATTCCTTGCCGATCAGGATCACGTTGGCGGCCTTGACCATCGCGTCGGAGGCTTCGACCGCTCCGACCAGGCCGCGCGTTTCAATCATCCCCAGGGCTTCGTTGGCCATCCGGTCCTCGGTACCGCGGTTGCGCAGGAAAGCAAGCGGAGACTAGCACGCCACCGGAAACGAATCAAGAATGGCGCGAGGTTTTGTGGAAATTGCGCGCTCAGCTCCCCGCCGGCTCGGTGAGCATCCCCATCCCGGCGGCGGCCAGGCCGTCGCGCGAGGTGTTCTTCACCAGGTACATCGCCTCGTCGGCCAGGTGGAGCAGCTCGGATTTCGAGCGGGCGTCGGTGGGATAGACGGCCAGGCCGACGCTGGCGCTGACCTGCACGTTCAGCCCGTCCTCGACCAGCCAGGGGCGCTCGCGGACCAGCTGGTGGATGCGCCGGGCGACGACGATGGCGTTTTCCTTCGAGGTCTGCGGCAGCAGCACCACGAATTCGTCGCCGCCGTAGCGGAAGGCGTAGTCGATCAGCCGGCAGTTCTGCTTGATGGCGTGGCCGATTTCGCCGAGCAGCTTCGAGCCCATCAGGTGGCCGTAGCTGTCATTAATTTTTTTGAAGTAGTCGAGGTCGATGAAAATCAGGGAGAGCTCGTAGCCGTAGCGCTGCGAGCGGTAGATTTCCGCGTCCAGCACGACGTGCATATGGCGGGAGTTGTACAGGCTGGTGCAGTCGTCGGTGATGGTCAGCTCGTGGATGCGCTCGACGTGGCGGGCGTTCTCGATGGCGATGGCGGCGTAATCGGCCAGGGCCTCGAGCAGCGCCAGATCACGGTCGTTGAACCCGGCCGGGCCGACGCAATTGATCAGCTCGATCACGCCGAGGCAGTGATCGCGGAAGCGCACCGGCACGGCGACGATCGAGCGCGTCTCCATCTTGGTTTTCTCGTCCACCTTGGCGAAGAAGCGGGTATCCTTGGAGACATCCGGCACGATCACCGGCTGGCCCGTCTGCGCCACCCAGCCGGCGATGCCCTGTCCGAGCTTGACGCGGACGTCCTTCAGCGCCTGCGAGCCACGCCCGGTGGCGATCTG
>JBHJOF010000366.1:0-6008 GCA_050330055.1 Kiloniellales bacterium | reverse complement strand
GTACCCGTACGGTCCGCCTGGTGCCCGAGTTCGGCGCGACCGGCAAGCCCCTGGCCGCGGCTCAGAGCGTGACGTTGCACGTACCAGCCGACACGCCGCGCAACGTGCTCGCGGTACACAAGGACGCGATCATCAAGCGCGGCGCGGAGAGCTTGGTCTTCGTGGTGAGGAACGACAGCGCCGAGCTGCGCCCGGTGCGCCTCGGCGAGGCCGTCGGCAGCCGGATCGAGGTGCTGGAGGGCCTGCAGGACGGCGATCTGGTCGTCGTACGCGGCAATGAGCGCCTGCAGCCGGGCGACAAGGTCAGCATCGACAAGGAATCCTGATGAACCTGATCAGGTCCGCCATCGAACGCCCGATCGCCGTGATCGCCGCGGTCCTGATGGTCGTCATGTTCGGCTACGTCGCGCTGCAGACCATCCCGATCCAGCTGGCGCCGGACGTCGACCGGCCGATCATCACGGTCAATACCGACTGGCCCGGCGCGGCACCGGCCGAGATCGAGCGCGAGATCATCAACAAACAGGAAGACGTGCTGAAGGGTCTGGAAGGCGTCGTCGTGATCGAAAGCCGGGCCCAGACCGGCGAAGGCGAGATCACGCTGGAGTTCGAGGTCGGCACCAACATGGACCGCGCGCTGCTGCTGACCGCCAATCGGCTCAACCGCGTCAACGGCTACCCCGGCGAGGCCGACGAACCGCGTCTCATTACCGCCGGCAGCAACGACAACCCGATCGCCTGGTTCATTCTGCGCCGCCTGCCCGGCAACGAGCGGCCGATCCACGAGTACCGCGACTTCGTCGACGACGTGATCCGCGACCGCCTGGAGCGCGTGCCGGGGGTCAGCCGCCTCACCATCTATGGCGGCGGCGAGCAGGAGATCCAGGTCACCGTCGAACCGCAGCTCCTGGCCCGCTACGGCCTGACGGTGAGCGCGGTGCTGCGCGCCCTGCGCGAGGCCAACGCCTCGGTCTCGGCCGGCTACGTCGATGAGGGCAAGCGGCGCTACACCGTGCGGACCGAGGGCGAGCTCAACAGCCCCGAGGCGGTCCGCGCCGTTGTGCTGCGCTCGGACGACGACCGCACGCGCGGCCGCCTGGCGCGGGTCACGGTAGGCGACGTGGCAACGGTCGCTTTCGGTTACAAGGAGCCATCGTCCTCGATCCGCATGCTGGGCGAGGAGGCGCTCGCCTTCAACACGGTGCGCGAGACCGGCGCCAACGTGATCGAGACCATGGCCGGCATCCACGAGGCGGTCGCGGAGCTGAACCGCTTCATCGTGCCGGATGCCGGGCTGAGCCTGGACCAGGTCTACGACGAGACCGTCTACATAAACTCCGCGATCTCCCTGGTGCAGCAGAACATCTGGATCGGCGGCAGCTTCGCGGCCATCATCCTGCTGCTGTTCCTGCGCTCGCCGCGCGCCACCCTGGTCGTGTCGCTGGCGATCCCGGTCTCGATCATCGGCGCCTTCGTGGCCATGGCGGCCTTCGGCCGCTCGATCAACGTGATCTCGCTGGCCGGCCTGGCCTTCGCGGTCGGCATGGTGGTCGACGCCGCGATCGTGGTGTTGGAGAACATCTACCGCCTGCGCGAGCGCGGCCGGCCCGCCCCAGAGGCGGCCTATCAAGGCGCCGTCCAGGTCTGGGGCGCCGTGCTGGTCTCGGCGTTGACCACGGTCATGGTCTTCATCCCGGTGCTGATCCTGCAGCTCGAGGTCGGCCAGCTGTTCCGCGACATAGCGGTGGCGATCTCGGTCGCCGTGCTGCTGTCGCTGATCGTCTCGATCACCGTGCTGCCGGCGTTGTCACGCTACCTGCTGTCGGGCGGCGGCCCTGGCGGCACTCAGAAGATCAAGCGCCTGCACCTGCCGGTGATCGACGAGTTGGCCGGCGCCTTCGTCGCCTTCATCATGGCCTTCGTGCGCCGGGTGGTGCGCAGCCGCGTCCTGGCGACCATAACGGTCGGCGGCGTGACCCTGGCGGCGGCCTTCGCCGCCTGGCTGTTCCTGCCCAAGCTGGAGTATCTGCCGGAAGGCAACCGCAACCTGGTCTTCGCCCGCATGATCCCGCCGCCGGGCTACAACCTGGATACCATGACCGAGATCGCCGAATCGATCGAGGGCTCGATGAAGCCCTATTGGGCGACGATCAACGGCAACGAGGCGGGGCCGGACGAGCCGCCCAAGATAGCCCGCTTCTTCTTCGTCGCCACGCGCAACATCGCCTTCTTCGGCGCCGCCGCCGTCGAGCCGGAGCGGGCGCGCGAGCTGATCCCGCTGCTGAAGACCCCGCTGCTGCGCGAGCCCGGCACCTTCGGTTTCGTCACCCAGCTCTCGATCTTCGGCCGCGGCATCGGCGGCTCGCGCCAGATCGATCTCGACGTCTCCGGCGACGATCTGGAGGAGGTGCTGGCGGTCGCCGGGCGGGCGATCCGCAAGACGCTGGAGGTGCTGCCGATCGCCACCGGCAACCAAGTCACGCCCAACCCGGGCCTCGAGCTTGGCGCGCCCGAGGTACGCGTGATCCCCGACCGCATCCGCCTGGCCGACAACGGCGTCACGGCGCAGGAGCTGGCCGAGACCATCGATACCTTCAACGACGGCCTGCGCGTGATCGAGGTCACGGTCGGCAGCCGCCAGATCGACCTGACACTGCAGGGCCCGGTGCGCAATGTCTCGGAGACCCAGGGAATCAGCAACCTGCCGGTGGTGACTTCGGCCGGAGAGATCATACCGGTCAGCTCGCTGGCCGACATCGTGCTGACCGCAGGGCCGACCGAGATCCGTCACAAGGAGCGCGTGCGCACCGTGACCCTGCAGATCCGGCCGGCGCCCAACCTGGCGCTCGAGGAGGCCATCACGCAGCTGCGCCGGTCGGTGGTCGAGCCGCTGGAGCAGGAGGGCCTGCCGCCCAGCGTCACGCTGCGCATCTCCGGCACCGCGGACAAGCTGACCGAGACCTGGAACGCGATGGTGCTCGACCTGCTGCTGGCACTGGTGATCGTCTACCTGGTGATGGCGGTGCTGTTCGAGAGCTTCATCTATCCGCTGGTCATCATGCTGTCGGTGCCGCTGGCCGCGGCCGGCGGCGTGGCCGGGCTCGCCGTGCTCAACCAGTTCCACTTCCAACCGCTCGACATGCTGACCCTGCTCGGCTTCGTCATCCTGATCGGCATCGTCGTCAACAACGCCATCCTGCTGGTGCACCAGACGTTGTTCAACATTCGCAGCGAAGGCATGGCGCCGGCGGCGGCGATCGAGGAAGCGACGCGCAACCGCATCCGGCCGATCTTCATGTCGACCCTGACCTCGGTCTTCGGCATGCTGCCGCTGGTGCTGTTTCCCGGTGCCGGCTCGGAGCTCTATCGCGGACTCGGCTCGGTGGTGGTCGGCGGCCTGGCGCTGTCGGCGGTGCTGACCCTGCTGATCATCCCGCCGATGCTGACCATGACCGTAGGCGCGCTGGAAGGCCGCAAGACCGCAGCACAAGCCGCGCCACGCAGGCGCCAGCGGGCGAGCGGCAAGACCGAGCCGGCGCCGGGCGAATAGGCAGCGCCACCGGACCTGCAGGTGAGGCAGGAGACGGTCGCCCCCGCCACCCTGTCGCCATGCTTCCGCTTTATTGTAGACTGCGGACAAATCGTTCCAGCTGGTGAATCACGCGAGCACGCAGGAGGCCAAAGTGTTATCGATCATGGGTTTACCGCCCGTCCTTCCCGACCACGCCAGGCATCTGCGGCGGCCGCTGATGGCGGCGGCGCTGATGATCGCGCTGGCCGCGCCCGGCGCCGCGAGGGCCGCAGAGGAGGAGGCGCTGGACCCGCGCTGGAGCGTGTTCCTGATCACGGTGGATGCCATGCGGCCCGCCAACATGTCGCTCTACGGCTACGAGCGCGACACCACACCCTACCTCACCGACTTTGCCAAGGACGCGATGGTGTTCGAGAAGGCCTTCACGACCACGGCCTGGACCAGCCCGGGCATCGTCTCGCTGCTGACCGGCTATTACCCGCCGGTGCACGGCCAGAACAGCCGCTACAGCTTCTACGACGCGGAGATGGCGTCGGCCCTGCGGGTCCTGGTGGAGGAAGGCTACGACGTCTACGGCAGCTACAGAAGCGGGCCGACCATGAGCAACCTCGGCTTCCAGGACGGAGTCGATGCCAATCCGAGGAAGGGCCACGACAGCCTGGAAAGCTTCGCCGACCGGCGGCGCCCCGAGAACGGGCCCTTTTTCGTCTGGGTCCACATCAAGGATACACACCTGCCCTACGCCCCCTCGGAGGCGAATGCGAACCGCTGGATCGATACCTCGCGCGAAAGCATCGGTGTTGAGGCGGTCCGCAGGGGTCATTTCGTGATGCACCCGGACTTCCCCGAGGCGGCAAGGAGGAACGCGGTCGAGGGCACGATGGCCTTTACGGATGAAGACACGCCCGTCGTGCGAGCGCTCTATGACGGCGTCGTGGCCGACGCAGACGAGCGCCTGGGTCGCGTGATCCACCGGCTGCGCCAGTCGGGCGTGCTGGACCGAACCGTGGTCATCATTTCGGCCGACCATGGCGAGGAGCTGCTGGAGCACGGCTGGGTCGGCCACGCCTCGACCAGCTATCTCCCCAAGCTCTACGACGAGGTGACGCACATCCCTCTCATTATCCGGCTGCCCGACGGTTCCAGGGCCGGCCGCTACGACGCCCTGGTGCAGAACGTCGACGTCGTGCCGACCGTGCTGGACGTCCTCGGGATCGACCAGGCCCGTGTCTCGCCGGCGATGCAGGGGCACTCGCTCCTGCCACTGGTCGATGGCGAGGCGGAGAAGGTGCGCGACTACGTCTTCGCCGAGACCACCCACAAGGGCTGGACGACGCCCAAGGACGAGGTGCACAGCCGGCTGGTCGCGGTGCGCAGCCAGACCCGCAAGCTGATCCGCATCCCCGAGGGCGACGGCTACCGCTTCGAGGGCTACGATCTGCGCGACGATCCGGGAGAGCAGCGCGATATCTACGAGGCCCGCAAGGCCGACTTTGCCGAACTGGAGCAGGCGCTGGCCGACTGGGCCGAGGACAACCGGCAGCGCGCCGCGAGCCTGGTGCAGGAGGCGGGCGAGCGGCGGAACGCCAAGCTGGCCGAGGCCCTGGCGCAGGGCGACCTGCTGGAAGCGGCCCGCACCTGGGAGGCGATCGAGGTCATGCACCGGACCTGGGGCCTGGAGCCCGAACCCTTCTATGACCACGAACCCTATGGCAGCGCCTGGACGGCGCTGCGGCGCGAGGCAGCCGAGACCATGGCAGCCGCCATGGCCTGCGCGGCCAAGGGCGGGCGTCTGGAAGCCGTGGTCGGCGACGGCGGCGGCTGGACCTGTGCGGAGTAAGGCCCGGACGGGCCGAGGCATGGCTCGGCACCCGCCGCGAAACGGGGCCTTTCCACGCCGTTAATCATGGTTTAGCAAAAGCCCGTCAAACAATGGGCCGAGTCGCCCGGGACAGCGAGTGCGCGCGGACAGCGCAGCACACCGGCGCACACAGCGAAAGCCGCGCACCATATGCCGACCGATACCTACTGGCGACGACAGACCGAAACCTTTGGTAGCGCCTTTGCCGCCTATCTGCAGACGCGCCTGCTGATCATCTTCTTCATGGGCTTCGCCAGCGGCCTGCCGCTGGCGCTGTCGAGCGCGACGCTGTCGTTCTGGCTGGCCGAGTCCGGCGTGGCGCTGACGGCGATCGGCCTCTTCGCCCTGGTCGGCACGCCCTACAACGTGAAGTTCCTCTGGGCGCCGCTGATCGACAACGTGCCGATCCCGGTGCTTTCCCGCCTGCTGGGGCGCCGGCGGTCCTGGATGCTGCTGATCCAGGTCTTCCTGATGGCGGCGATCGTCGGCGTCGGCCTGAGCCGGCCTGAGGAGACGCCGTTGCTGACCGCGGTCTGCGCGCTCGCCGTGGCCTTCTTCTCGGCCAGCCAGGACATCGTAATCGACGCCTACCGCATCGAGATCCTCGAGGAGGAC
>JBHJOF010000365.1:0-13207 GCA_050330055.1 Kiloniellales bacterium | reverse complement strand
CGGCAGGACGGAGACTTGCTTTTCCTCTGTCCCCTTTCGGCGCTTCGCGCCAGCCCCCCTCCGGCGCTGCGCCCGGTGATCCCCTGGGCCTCCCCCGCAAGGGGGGAGGCAAACTAAGGTGCCGGCTCCGCTCATTTTTTCCCCTCCCCCCTTGAGGGGGAGGGTTGGGAGGGGGGCGTCCGCGAAGCGGACAACACGAAGGCTTTATTGTTTAAACCGGACAGCAGTGGCCTTCGCCGACCATGACGGTGCCAGGGGAAAGGGGGGCGGTTCGCTGTCCAAGTCTGCTCGAACAGCGCGCAACTGGCAGTATCCTACGCCGAAGCGGCACTCGCCGTTGCTTCAGTCGATCTTGTAGCCCATGCGGAAGCCGCCCCAGTGTTTGCCGCGCACCATGATCGGGGCGGAGACGTCCTTCATCAGCACGAACTTGCCGCCGCCCATGTCGCGGCGATAGGTCTGCAGCAGGAAGGGCTCGCGGTTGCGCCCGGCGGCCAGGCCGACGCGGTCGTCGAAGACGCGGCGGTTGCGGCAGTTGGCGTTGTTCCACACCGGGTCGCTGCCCTGGGCTTGCGAGAACTTCTTGTTGTGAGTCGGCAGGTAGCCGTTCGAATCGACCGCGGCGCAGAACACGATGCGCGGGTCAGCGGCGAGCAGGGGTTCCTGCAGCTCGGGCAACAGGCGGTCGGTGAGCTCGGTGAAGGGCGCCATCACCTGCTGCGGATCGCTGCCGGGGATCGGCCGGTAGCTGCGCGTGAAGAGCTCGGCCTCGCTGATCTCGCCGCGCTCGAGTGCCGCCTCGAAGCGCCTGCCGATCTCGGCGGCGGTCGCCTGCACGCGCTCGATGAAGGGCCGGTCGATGGTGTTCTGCTCGCTGCCGGCGGTCAGGCGCACCAGCGTCTCGCTCTCGGCGATCACCCGGTGGATGCGGTCGCGCGCCTGGGTCAGGGTCTCGCTCGAGCCGCTGACGCCCTGCGACAGCGATTCCAGCGTGCCGAAGAACTCGGCCGAGCGCTGCTCGATCGCGGTCGCGGCATCGGCGATGCCGTTGCTCTGCTGCTCGATCTGTTGCATTGCCAGGCCGGCGGTCGCGACCACGTTGCCGATCGTTTGCGTCCCCTCGCGCACGCTCTGCGCCCGCTGCGTGCTGTCCGAGCCCTGGGCGATCAGCCGCTCGGCCTGCTCGGTCAGGCCCTTCAGCGTCGTGTCGATCAGCTTGGTGGCCTCGCTGGTCTGGCTGGCGAGCTGCTTGACCTCGCCGGCGACCACGGCGAAGCCGCGGCCGGCCTCGCCGGCACGCGCCGCCTCGATCGTGGCGTTGAGAGCCAGCAGGTTGGTCTGGCGGGCAATCGCGTCGATGCCGGCCGCCACCTTCGCCACCTCGTTCAAGGCCTCCTGCAGGCCATTCAGCTGTTTTTCCATGCCGGCAACCGACTCGACCAGGGCATGGATGTCCTTGACCGCGCTCTCCAGGGTCTGCTGCGAGGCCGTCACCTCGCTGGAGGCCTGGCCGGCAGACTCGCGCGCGGCGCTCGCCGTGTCGAGGATGCGCTGGTTGTTCTCCGAGACCTCGGCGGAAAGGCCGAGGAGCTGCTTGAAAGCGCTGGCCTGGCCCTGGACCGCGGTGGTGATGACCTCGACGTTGCCGGCGATGTCGACGATCTCGAGACCGAGGCGGCCGGCGCCCGCGGCAATCTCGTCCATCAGCTCGCTGCGTTCGCGCATCGCCATGAGGTCGTCCAGTGAATCAGTGCCACGCGGCCGGCGTCCCCAAGGCCTCCGGAGTTCGCCGACGCTGTCGCCGGTACGCAAGCTAACGAGATATCGTCAATGAGCTGTTAAGGCTGCCACCGTCACGGGAAGACAATGCAATCGATCCAACAAAGAAAGGCACCTCGAGGGCCGGCGCTCGGACCCTGCGATGGGGCGTGACAGAGCCTTGCCGCCGGGATTGCGCGGGCCGGAAGAGGTGGAAGGGCAATGGCCAAGGTGCCGTTCGGATGGGAGTTCGGCAGCGGCCCCGGCCATCTGACCGCGCCGCTGCCGACTTTTTCAACAGCCTGCTAGCGCATGATCCGATTCAATCGGATCGGATCATGCGCCAGTGACCTGGAAGGGCCGGCGGCGCAGGCGACCTTTCGCCCGCCCCTGCCCTTCCCTATACTTCGCCCATGACCACCACGGCGAAGACGGGCCCCACGACCCGCGTCGAGGTCCGGCCCATGGCCGGCGCGCTTGGCGCCGACATCCATGGCGTGGATCTTTCGCAGCCGCTCGACGAGGCAACCTTCGCCGCGATCGAGCGCGCCTTCCACGAGCGCCTGGTAATACAGTTCCACGACCAGGACCTGACGCCGGAGCAGCAGGTCGTCTTCACGCGCCGCTTCGGACCGCTCAGCCGCTCGCCCTACGTCAAGCACCTGGACGAGCATCCCGACATCATCGCCGTGCTGAAGGAGGCCGACGAGCGCGGCATCAGCACCTTCGGCAACGCCTGGCACTCGGATTTCAGCTTCCTGGAGGAGCCGCCGCTCGGCTCCGTGCTCTACGCCCGCGAGGTGCCGAGCCACGGCGGCGACACGCTCTTCGCCAACATGTACGCCGCCTACGAGGCGCTGTCCGACGGCATGAAGCGGACGCTCGACGGCCTGAATGCCATGCACGCCGGCCGGCCCTACGGCACCGGCGGCCTGCCCGCCGACATCAAGGTGTCGCGCTCGATCGGCATCGAGCGGGGCCGGCCCGAGGCCGACCGCGAGACCGCCCATCCGGTGGTGCGCGTCCATCCGGTGACCGGGCGCAAGGCGCTCTTCGTCAATGCCATCTACACCACGCGCTTCGAGGACATGAGCGAGGCCGAGAGTGCACCGCTGCTGCGCTTCCTCTACGAGCATGCCAGTCGGCCGGAGTTCACCTGCCGCCTGCGCTGGCGCGTCGGCGACCTGGCCATGTGGGACAACCGCTGCACCCTGCACTACGCGGTCAACGACTACGACGGCCAGCGCCGCCTGATGCATCGCACCACGATCCGGGGCGAACGGCCGCTCGGGATTGCGGCAGCCGTTGGTACCGTGAGCCGGTCCCTCTAGCGGACAGGAAGAGCCCCATGGATATCTCGGCACTGAGGCCCGGCCTCACCGGGACGGCCGAGCTGCTGGTCGGCGAGGCGCACACCGCGCCCAGCATCGGCAGCGGCCAGGTGCACGTGCTGGCCACGCCGGTCATGATCAACCTGATGGAGGCGGCCGCGCTCGACGCCGCCGAGCGATTCCTGCCCGAGGGCCATCAGAGCCTCGGCACGCGGATCGACGTCAGCCACGTGGCTGCGACGCCGGTCGGCATGCGGGTGCGCGCCACGGCGGAGGTGGTCGAGCTCAGCGGCAACAGGATCGTCTTCCACGTGGTGGCGCACGACGAGCTCGAACTGATCGGCGAGGGCAGCCACAATCGCGTAGTCGTCGAGATGGGGCGTTTCGACCATCGCGTGCAGAGGAAGCTCGGGTTCCGCACGGCCGGCTAGCCCCGAGAGGTCGGCACCAGTCGTTGGATGTCACTCGATTCCTTGACCGGGTGCATCAAGGTGGCGGCCTGTGGCTGGCCTCGGTTGAAAGGCACAAGCGTCTGATTTTTCCTTATTGCGATCGGCGGACGGTGCTAGTCTGACTGCCAAAGCGAGCAGCTACAAAGGGGAGGACACCATGGCAGACAGCATCGATTCGCTGCATCGGCAGCTCATTCTAGGCGGCATCGGCCGCCGCGATTTCCTGAAGGGGGCGACGGCGCTCGGCCTGTCAGTAGCGGCGGCGCAGTCGCTGCTCAGCGCGAGTGCACAGGCCGCGCCCAAGAAAGGTGGACGCCTGCGCGCCGGCCTCGCCGAGGGGGGCTCGACCGACTCGCTGGATCCGCAGACCTATACGGATATCTACATGCTCTCGGTGGGCTTCGCGACCCACAATACCCTGACCGAGATCAATCCGGCGGGCGAGCTGGTCGGCGATGCCGCGGAGAGCTGGGAGGCGTCGGCCGACGCCGCGACTTGGACCTTCAAGCTGAGGAAAGGCATCGAGTTCTCCAACGGCAAGACCATGACCGCCAGCGACGTCATCGCGTCCTTGAACCATCACCGCGGCGAGGACTCGAAGTCGGCGGCCAAGTCGAACGTCGATCCGATCGAGGACATGAAAGCGGACGGCGACGACACCGTGGTTTTCAGCCTGCATTCGAGCAACGCCGACTTCCCCTACCTCCTGGCCGACTACCATCTGCTGATCATGCCGGAGGTCGACGGCAAGGCGGATTGGGAGAACTATGTCGGCACTGGCGGCTACGTGCTCGATTCCTTCGAAGCCGGCGTGCGCACGTTGCTGAAGCGCAATCCCAACTATTGGAAGGAAGGACGCGCGCACTTCGACGAGCTCGAGCTGCTGGTCATCGGCGACGTCAACGCGCGGCAGAACGCGGTTGCGACCGGCGAGGTCGACGTGATCAGCCGCTGCGACCTCAAGACGGTTCACCTATTAGGACGACGTCCCGGAGTCCGCGTCGAGGAAGAGACGGGCTTCCTGCACTACACGGCACCCATGCTCACGACGATCGCGCCGTTCGACAACAACGACGTGCGGCTGGCGCTGAAATACGCCGTCGACCGCCAGCAGCTTTTGGAGACGGTTCTCAAGGGCCATGGAACGCTGGGCAATGACCAGCCGATCGCGCCGTCGGTGCCGTTCCACGCCGAACTCGAGCAGCGGCACTATGACCCCGACAAGGCCAAGTTCCACCTGAAGAAAGCGGGGCACGATCGCCTGGCACTGGATCTCTCGGCCGCCGATGCCGCCTTCGCCGGCGCCGTCGACGCCGCGGTGCTGATGAAAGAGCATGCTGCAGCAGCCGGCATCGACATCAACGTGGTGCGCGAGCCAAACGACGGCTACTGGTCCAACGTCTGGATGAAGAAGCCCTGGTCCATGTGCTATTGGGGCGGCCGCCCGACCATCGACTGGATGTTCTCGCAGGCCTATGCGGAAGGTGCCAACTGGAACGATACCTTCTGGAGCCATGAGCGCTTCAACATGCTGCTGAAGGCGGGCCGCAGCGAGCTCGACAACGCCAAGCGGGCCGAAATCTATCGCGAGACGCAGCAGATCGTGCGCGACGAAGGCGGTGTCATCGTCTGGGCCTTCGCGAACTACGTCTATGCCATGGCTGACAAGGTTCAGCATGGCCCCGACGTAGCGGCGAACTGGGAGCTTGACGGCGGCCGCTACGTCGAACGCTGGTGGATGGAGGGCTGAGACTCCGGCAGGGTCCGGTTCGACCAGCTGGCCCACCGGCCAGCCGCTGGCTGGCCAGGCCTTTGACAGACGCCAGCCGCACTGCAGTGCAGGAGGCGGTCCGCGTGGACGTTACGACGACGCGGTGCCGCCTCCGCCGGTAAGCAATGACTTCGCCATGTCGATCGGGAAGGGAAACACGATCGTCGAGGTACGGTCGTTGGAGATGTCCTGCAGCGCGCCGAGATAGCGGAGCTGCATGGCCTGTGGCTGCTTGGCAAGCTCCATCGCGGCTTCGACCAGCTTTTGCGCCGCCTGCTGCTCGCCTTCGGCATTGATGATCTTGGCGCGGCGGATACGCTCCGCCTCGGCCTGCTTGGCGATGGCGCGGATCATGCTCTCGTCGATGTCGACGTGCTTGATCTCTACGTTGGCCACCTTGATGCCCCACTCGTCGGTCTGCTCGTCCAGAATGCTCTGAATGTCCTTGTTGAGCTTGTCCCGCTCCGCCAGCATCTCGTCCAGCTCGTGCTTGCCCAGCACTGAGCGCAGCGTCGTCTGCGCCAGCTGGCTCGTCGCCACGGCGAAGTTCTCGACGCGATTGATGGCCTTCTCGGGGTCGACCACGCGGAAGTAGATCACGGCATTGACCTTCACCGAGACGTTGTCGCGCGAGATGACGTCCTGGGTCGGAACGTCCTCGACGAAGGTCCGCAGGTCGAGCTTGACCATTTGCTGGACGACCGGGATCAGGATGATGAAGCCTGGCCCCTTGACCCCTGTAAAGCGTCCGAGCGTGAAGATGACGCCCCGCTGGTACTCGCGCAGGATCTTGATCGCCTGCGTCAGGAAGCCGATTACGAGCAGGACAATAACAATCGATACAATGAAGTTGGCTGTCATGAGTCAGCTCCTTCCTTGTCGCCCTTTGCAGGAACGATCTCGAGCGTGAGACCATCGATGCGCTTGACCCACGCCATGTCGCCGGGCGCGAATGTGCCGTGGCCACGCGCCCGCCAGCGCTCGCCGCGAGCCCGCACGTAGCCCGAGCCGCCGTCCCATTCTATGACCCTCGCCGGATGTCCGACGATCTCGGCCGCGCCGGTCGTCTCCGGCCGCCTGTGCGAGCGCCAGAGGTAGCCCATGAGCAGGATGAGGATCCCCCCCGAAGCGGCCGCCATGCCGACGATCACCGGCCAGTCCAACTGGAACTCGGGTGAATCGGCATCGAGCAGAAGGATCGTGCCAATGACGAAGGCGACGAGCCCGCCTGTGCCGAGCACGCCGAAGGCCGGAGTCACCGCTTCTGCCACCATCAGCGCGATGCCCAGGATGATCAGTCCCAGACCGGTATAGTCGAGCGGCAGCAGGTTCAAAGCGTAGAGGCCGAGCACTAGGCAAATCACGCCCACCACACCCGGCCCGATCGTGCCGGGATTCATGAACTCGAAGATCAGCCCATAGACGCCAATCATCATCAGGATGAGGGCGATGTTGGGATTGGTGATGACCGACAGCAGCTTGATGAGCCAGCTCGGCTCGACCTCCTCGACCGCCAGCGCGCGCGTGTCCAGCGTCACCTCGCGCTCGCCGAGCATGACGGTGCGGCCGTGCGCCTGCTCGAGGAGGTTCTCGAGGCTGGTAGCCATGAGATCGATGACACCGCGCTCCAACGCCTCGCTGGCCGGCAGGCTCACGCCCTCTCGGACCGCCTGCTCCGCCCAGTCCGCGTTGCGGCCGCGCAGCTCGGCCAGGCCGCGGATGTAGGCGACGGAATCGTTGACCACCTTGCGCTGCATGGCATCGCCGCCCGGCGCTGCGTCGTCCGGCGCCGTCCCTTCGCCGTCTTCGTCCGGACCCTGCGGCGGCTTTTCCCCGCCAGGGAGCGGAAGGCCGCCGCCGATCGGCACCGGCGTGGCCGCGCCCAGGTTGGTCCCCGGGGCCATGGCGGCCAGGTGGCTGGCATAGAGGATGTAGGTCCCGGCGCTGGCCGCCCGCGCGCCGGAGGGGGCGACATAGACGATGACCGGCATTGGCGCGCTCAGGATGCGGCGGATGACGTCCCGCATGCTTTCGCTGAGGCCGCCTGGCGTGTCGAGGCGCACGACGATGACCTTGGCGCCGCGCGCCTCGGCCGAATCGAGGACATCATCGACAAACCGTGTGGTCGCGGGGCCGATCGCTCCCTCCAGGTTCGCGACCAGCGCGATGTCGATCGATGCAGGGCGCGACTCCTGGCCCACAGCCGCCACCGCACCCAGCAGGAGGGCGGCACCCATTGCCAGCCAGCAAGACAAACGTCGCATCGCTTATGTGATCGCTGTCAGTAGAGCCCTTTCAAATAGATATGGTCTAACGAGCGCCGTCGCCAGTACTGGCTACGCTATCCTGCCAACGGCGCCCCAGTGCCAAGTCCGGGAATTCCGATAGGAAGAAAAATTACTGCCAAAGCAATGCTTTACGCGACGGGCCTTGGAGCAGCCTGGCTAGCCGCTCGTGCCGACTTGCAGCGACGGCTCCGCCTGCTGCGGCGCCCGAAGAGCCGGCGCAGAGTCACGAAGAACACCGGCGTCAGGAACAGGCCGAAGAAGGTGACGCCCAGCATGCCGGAGAAGACGGCCGTGCCGAGCGACTGGCGCATCTCGGCGCCGGGGCCGGTGGCGATGACCAGCGGCACCACGCCCAGGATGAAGGCGAAGGCCGTCATGAGGATCGGCCGCAGGCGCAGGCGGCAGGCCTCGACCGCGGCCTCGACGGCGGAAAGGCCGCGCTGCTCGGCCTGCCGGGCGAACTCGACGATCAGGATGGCGTTCTTCGCCGCCAGGCCGACCAGCACCACGAGACCGATCTGCGTCAGGATGTTGTTGTCGAAGCCGCGTGAGGCGACGCCGATCAGGGCCGACAGCACGCTCATCGGCACGATCAGAATGATCGAGAGCGGCAGCACCCAGCTCTCGTATTGGGCGGCCAGTACGAGGAAGACGAAGAGCACCGAAAGCCCGAAGACGAAGACGACAATGTTGGCGGTCTGGCGCTCCTGGAAAGCGAGCTCGGTCCATTCGAAGCTCACGCCCTGCGGCAAAATCTGGCTTGCCAGCGCCTCCATCGCGTCGAGCGCGTCGCCCGAGGAAACGCCGGGCGCCGCCGTGCCCTGAACCGGCACCGAGGTGTACATGTTGTAACGCTGGATCAGGTCGGCGCCGCTGCGCGGCTGGATCTCGACCAGGGTGCCTAGCGGCACCAGCGCACCGTCGGCCGAGCGCACCTTGAGCCGCATGATGTCTTCCTCGCTCAGGCGGAAGCTCTGGTCGGCCTGGGCGCGCACCTGATAGATCCGCCCGAAGGCGTTGAAATCGTTGACATAGGAAGTGCCGAGGTTGATCGCCAGGGTGTCGAAGATGTTGGCGATCGGCACGTTCAGCATGCGCGCCCGCGTGCGGTCGATTTCGAGGTAGATCTGCGGGCTCGAGGCGCTGAAGGTGGTGAACATGCCGGCCACCTCAGGGTTCTGCCGCGCCGCGCCAAGCACCTGATAAGCGGTCTCGAGGACGCGGTCGACGGCATCCGTGTTGCGCTCCTGCAGCTGCATCTTGAAGCCGCCGGCCGTGCCGATGCCGCGTACGGGCGGCGGCGGAACGGCGATGATGAAGGCCTCCTCGATCGCCTGCAGGCGGCCGAAGAGCTGGCCGATGATGGCCTGGGCCGAGAGCCCCTGCACCAGGCGCTCGTCGAAGGGCCGCAGCCCGGCGAAGATCACGCCCGCATTGGTCGCATTGGTGAAGGTGGCGCCAGAGAAGCCGGCGAAGGCGACCGCATCCCTGACGCCCGGCGTCGTGCGCACGATCTCCGAGGCCTGCCGGACCACGGCGTCGGTGCGATTGAGCGAGGCGCCGTCGGGAAGCTGCACCACGACGATGGCATAGCCCTGGTCGAGAGTCGGGATGAAGCCGCGCGGCACGCGCTGCGCGGTCTCGCTGGTGGCGAACAGCAGGCCGCAGAACACCAGCAGAGCGCCGATGCGCAGGACCTTGCCGCCGACCAGCAGATGCACCGTGCCGGCATAGCCGTTGCTCAGGCGCTGGAAGCCGTTGTTGAAGCGATCGGTGAACCACTGGCCCCAGCGCGCCGGGCGGGAGCCCCGCCCCTGTTCGTCATGTGCCTTCAGCAGAAGCGCCGCCAGTGCCGGCGACAGAGTCAGCGAGTTGAGCGCGGAGATCGCCGTCGAGACGGCGATGGTCAGCGCGAACTGTCGGTAGAACTGCCCCGATATGCCGGGCAGGAACGCGGTCGGAATGAAGACCGCGGCCAGCACCAAAGCGATGGCGACAACGGCGGAGCCGACCTCGTCTATGGTGCGATGCGCCGCTTCTCGCGGGGCGAGGCCGTTGCGGATGTTGCGCTCGATGTTCTCGACCACGACGATGGCGTCGTCGACCACGATGCCGATGGCCAGCACCAGCCCGAACAGCGTCAGCATGTTGAGCGAGAAGCCGAAGGTCGCCATGACGGCGAAGGTGCCGATCAGCGACACCGGGATGGCAACGATCGGGATGATAGCCGTGCGCCAGGACTGCAGGAAGACGATGATGACCAGAACGACCAGCGCCATGGCCTCGAACAGGGTCTTGTAGACTTCGTTGATCGACTGGGCGATGAATTCGGTCGGGTTATAGACGATCTGGAAATCGAGGCCGGGCGGGAAGTCCTGCTTCAGCTCGACCATGGTGGCGATGATTTCGTCGGCCGTTGCCAGGGCGTTGGTTCCCGGCCGCTGGAAGATCGCCAGCGCCACGGCGGGCTTGCCGTTCAGGTAACTGTTGGTAACGTATTCGCGCGCGCCCAGCTCGACACGCGCCACGTCGCCGACGCGAATGAGCCGGCCGTCGCCACCCGACTTGACGATGACCCGACGGAACTCGCGCGGGTCATCGAAACGGCCCTGCGTGGAAACCGTGTACTGGAAGGCGGTGCCGTCCGGTGACGGCGGCCCGCCGATGGCGCCGCCCGAAACCTGCACGTTCTGCTCGCGCAGCGCCTCGACGACGTCGCTGGCGATCAGGCCGTAGGCGGCCAGCTTCTCCGGATCGAGCCAGATGCGTATGGCGAACTCGCGCTCGCCGAAGATGATCACGTTGCCGACGCCCTGCAGGCGCAGCAGCACGTCGCGCACCCGCGTGCGCGCGTAGTTCGAGACATAGAGCTGGTCATAGCTCTCGTCGGGCGAGAGCATGTGCACCACCATCATGAGGTCCGGCGAGCTCTTGGTGGTGGTGATGCCGAGCCGCCGCACCTCCTCGGGCAGGCGCGGCTCGGCGATGGCGACGCGGTTCTGCACCAGCACCTGCGACTTGTCGAGGTCGGTGCCGGGCTTGAAGGTGATGGTGAGCTGCATCGACCCGTCGCTGGTCGAGTAGGAGGACATGTAGAGCATGTCCTCGACGCCGTTGACCTCCTGCTCCAGGGGGGTCGCGACGGTGGCCGCCACGGTCTCGGCGTTGGCGCCGGGATAGCTCGCCCGCACCACGATGGTCGGCGGCGCGATCTCGGGATACTGGGCGACCGGCAGGTTGACGTAGGCCAGGCCGCCCAGGATTACGATCACCAGTGAGATGACCGTGGCGAAGATCGGCCGACCGACGAAGAAGTGGGAAAAGCGCATGCCACTTCGGCCCAGCTGTGGCGACTAAGGAGCGCCGTGACGATCAGGAGCGCGTCGGCGGCAGCTCGGCGAGCTGCGGCGTCACCGTGATGCCCGGTCGCACCCGCAGCAGGCCGTTGACGACGATGGTCTCGTCGCCCGTCAGGCCCTCGCGCACCACGCGGTAGCCGTCGATGCGCGGCCCTGGGCGGATTTCCTTCGTGCTTACGACGCCCTCGTCGTCGATCACGTAGACGATGCGGCGCTGCTGGTCGCTGGCGATTGCCTCGTCGGGGATCAGGATGCCCCGGTAGGGCAAGGAGCCGGGCACGTTGATCCGCCCGAACAGGCCGGGCTGCAGCACCTTGTCCGCGTTGTCGAGAATGGCGCGCACGCGCATGGTGCCGGTTGCCTGGTCGAGCCGGTTCTCGGAGAAATCAAGCCGCCCCTGGCGCGGCGGTTCGCGCTCGTCGGCCAGGTGCACCGTGACGGCGATCGAGCCGGCGCCTTCCTGCATGGTCGAGCCTCGGGCACGAGCATCGCGCGCATAGGCCAGGAACGAGCGCTCGTCGATGTCGAAGTAGAAGTAGATCGGGTCGAGCGAGACGATGGTGGTCAGGATCGTGGCGTTGGCCTCGACCAAGTTGCCCTCCGAAACCCGCTTCTCGTCGATGCGGCCGGAGATCGGCGCCCGGATTTCGGTGTACTCGAGATCGAGCTGGGCCCGCGCCAGCGCGGCCTCCGCGGCGGCCAGCCTGGCCTGGGCGACCTGATACTGCTGGCGGCGCTCGTCCAGGGTCTGCTGCGAGATGTTGCCGCGGGACGAGAGCTGCCTGGCGCGCTCCAGGTCGTCGCGGGTGAAAGCCAGAACGGCCTGGGCGCTGTTCAGCTCGGCCTCGGCCTCGCGGATCGCCGTCTTGAAGGGGCGCTGGTCGATGGTGAACAGCAGGTCGCCATTCTGCACCAGCATGCCGTCGGTGAAGTGCACGGCGCTCAGGTAGCCATCGACGCGCGAGCGCAGCTGGACCGTGTCGGTGGCCTCGAAGCGCCCGACGAACTCGTCGTCCTCGACGATCTGGCGCACCACCGGCTTGGCCACGCTCACCAGGGGCGCCGCCTGCTGGGACCTGGCAGCCGCGGCCTGGCCGCTCTCCTCCGAGCAGCCCAGCAGCAACAGGACAAGGGACAGCAGGCCGGCACCGGCTATCAGGGCCCGCCCAACAGCCCTCAGGGGGCGCCGCGTCTCGATCATCAATCGAATTCCCCTTCCGACCAGGCTTCGTGATGCGTGTCCGGCAGGTGCCGGCGAACCAAGGAGAAGCGAGATTTAGGTACCGACCGCAGGCAGGTCCATTGCGTCATTCACAACCATGCTATGCGTTGAAATTAGGTCGCGCTTGCTGCAGTGCAACACGAGATTTTCTAATGGTGCCGATAAGACACAGTAGGGTTGCGGCGAGCGGTGGCTGATCCGCCCGATCCTCGGCTCCGGTCCGGGAGGCCGCCTACGACCCGCGGCGGCCCAGGCCCTCAGGTCCCAGGAGGGGACTGCCGCCGAGACGCGTGCGCCAGGGGCAGTCCCCTGCCGTAAGGGGACTGTACCCGAAGGGGACTGTCCCCGGGACATGCGCACCGGGGACAGTCCCCTCGGAAAGGCCGCGCCTGGCACATCCCCAGCGGTCCCAGCGTTGCATCGCTGCCGCGCTAGGCCTTAGTTTGGCCCGGGATCGGCGGTGCGGGAGGACAGCGGGGTGTCGAAGGGGCGCGATCACAGCCTGGGTGAGTTCGACTACGTGATCGTCGGCGCCGGCTCGGCCGGCTGCGTGCTGGCCAACCGGCTGTCCGCCGACGCCGATCAGCGGGTGCTGCTGCTCGAGGCCGGCGGCAGGGACAACCACATCTGGATCCACATCCCGATCGGCTATCTCTACACCCAGAACAACCCGCGCACCGACTGGTGCCTCAAGACCGAGGCGGAGCCGGGGCTGAACGGCCGCGCCCTCAACTACCCGCGCGGCCGGGTGCTGGGCGGCTGCTCCTCGATCAACGGCATGATCTACATGCGCGGCCAGGCGCGCGACTACGACCACTGGCGCCAGCTCGGCAACGTCGGCTGGGCCTGGGACGACGTGCTGCCCTACTTCAGGCGGGGCGAGGATTTCCATCTCGGTGCCGACGAGGCGCACGGCGCCGGCGGCGAGTGGCGGGTCGAGGAAAAGCGCCTTTCCTGGGAAATTCTCGACGCCTTCCGCGAGGCGGCGGCGCAGGTCGGCATCCCCAAGACCGACGACTTCAACCG
>JBHJOF010000364.1:0-14647 GCA_050330055.1 Kiloniellales bacterium | reverse complement strand
GCGGCCTGCGCCAGGCCGGCGCGCACGGCGGCGAGATCGCGCGGGCCGCCGCGACCGAGCGTAAGCCGCGCCAGCGCACGCTCGACGTCGGGAGAGCGCCGCAGGCGCTCGCGCATATCGGCGCGCAAAGACTCTGCTTCCATCAGGTACTGCAGCATGTCGAGCCGCGCGGCGATCGCCGCCGGATCGGTCAGCGGCGCGGCGAGACGTGCGGCCAGCAAACGAGCACCGGCGCCAGTCACGGTGCGGTCGATGGTGCCGAGCAGGCTGCCCTTGCGGCCGCCGCTGAGGGCCTCGGTCAGCTCCAGGTTGCGCCGCGTTGCGGCGTCGATCTCCATGACCGCGCCCAACGGAAGGCGGCGCGGCGCGGCGAGACGCGGCAGGCGGCCTTTCTGGGTCAGCTCGACGTAGTCGACCAGCGCGCCGGCCGCGGCAAGCTCCGCCCGGGTGAAATCGCCGAAGGCCTCCAGCGCCTTGACCTGGTAGAGCGCCTCCAGGCGGCGTTGCGCGTTGGCGCTGTCGAAGCGCGCCGAGGGCAGCGGCGAGAGCGCCGACTTCCACTCGCCGAGCGCTTCGAACAGGGCCGGACGTTGCAGCAGACGCTCGGGCAGCAGCACCTCGCCGGGGCGCAGGCGGGCGAGCGCCGCGGCCAGGCCGCCCTCGGGCAAGGGCTGGGTCAGGAACTCGCCGGTCGAGATCTCGAGCCAGGCAACGCCCAGCTCGCCGCCGGCATCGGACAGCGCGGCCAGGTAATTGTGTGTGCGCGCATCGAGCAGCGAGTCCTCGGTCAGCGTGCCGGGCGTCACCAGGCGCACCACGTCGCGCTGCACCACCGCCTTGCTGCCGCGCTTCTTGGCGGCAGCCGGGTCTTCCATCTGCTCGCAGATCGCCACCTTGAAGCCCTGGCGGATCAGCTTCGCCAGATAGGCGTCGCCGGCATGCACCGGCACGCCGCACATGGGGATGTCCTCGCCCAGGTGCTGGCCGCGCTTGGTGAGCGCGATGTCGAGCGCCGCCGAGGCGGCCACCGCGTCGTCGAAGAACAACTCGTAGAAATCGCCCATGCGGTAGAACAGCAGGCAATCGGGATGGGCGCGCTTGATCTCCAGGTACTGCGCCATCATGGGCGTGACCCCCGCAATCTTATCACCAACCGGCTTCGCCACGTCGGAGGTGGGCGAAGGGTCGTTCGCGGCGCTGGTCTCTTGCGTCTGGGGCGCGGAGCGGGGCACGGGAAAGTGGTCGGGAGGCTCTGTTGCGGGGTTGAGGACGGCCTGGGGGAGACCATAGCACGCCGCTTGCGCCCTATGATCCGGAGATTACATAATAGGGCAGGTGACTGGGGTGCCGGCCAGGGCGGCCGGCTGAGATCATACCCATCGAACCTGATCTGGGTCATGCCAGCGAAGGGAGACCGCCATGTCCACCGGAAACTCATCGCCTTTGGGCCCGCGACCGCGCGTTGCGGTGGTGGGAGCCGGCGTCTGCGGCCTCGGCATCGGCTGGCGCCTGGCCGCGGCCGGTTGCCCGGTGCAGCTCTTCGAGCGCGGCCAGGCCGGCCACGGCGCCACCTGGGCCGCCGCAGGCATGCTGGCCGGCGGGGTCGAGTGCGAGCCGGGCGAGCAAAGCCTGCTGGCGCTCAACCGCCTGAGCCAGGAGCGCTGGCCCGCCTTCGCCCGAGAGCTGACCGAGGCCTCGGGCATCGATCCGGAGTACCGCGACGAGGGCACGCTGGTGGTGGCGCTGACCCGGGACGACGTGGCGGCGCTGCGCTTCTCCTACGAGTTCCAGAGCGGCCTCGGCATCGAGCTCGAATGGCTGAGCGGCACCGAGGCGCGGCGGCGCGAGCCGCACCTGCGGCCCGGCACTGCGGCCGCCGTCTTCAGCCCGCGCGACCATCAGGTCGAGAACCGCCGTCTGGCGCTGGCGCTGAAGCAAGCGTTCCTCAAGGCCGGCGGCGCGCTCTACGAGGAGACGCCGGTCGAGGCGATCGCGATCAGCGGTGGCCCAGGGGGCGACAGGGCGCGCGGCCTGCAGGTCGACGGTCAGCGCATCGACGCCGACGTGGTGGTGCTGGCCGCCGGCGCCTGGTCGCGGGGGCTGGCCGGCCTGCCGCCCGAGGCGCTGCCGCCGGTCAGGCCCGTCAAGGGCCAGATGCTGGCGCTGCAGATGGACCCGGCCATGCCGCTGCTGCGTCACGTGCTCTGGGCGCCCGGCATCTATCTGGTGCCGCGCCGCGACGGGCGCCTGCTGATCGGCGCCACGGTCGAGGAGAAGGGCTTCGACGACCAGCTGACGGCCGGCGGCGTCTTCTCGCTGATCGAGGCGGCCTGGCGCGCCGTGCCCACCATCGAGGAGCTGCCGATCGTCGAGAGCTGGGTCGGCTTCCGCCCGACCAGCCGCGACGACGCGCCGATCCTGGGACCGACGCCGGTCGAGGGCCTGGTGCTGGCGACCGGCCACCATCGCAACGGCATCCTCTTGGCGCCGGTCACCGCCGACGCGGTCAGCCGCTTCATCCTGAGCGGCGAGGTGCCGCCGGAGATCGCCGGCTTCGGCCTCGAGCGCTTCGCGCGAGTCGAAGCAAAGCGCGCGGCCGGGAGTGCGGCGTGAGTGCAAACATCAGCGTCAACGGCGAAGCGCGGCCGCTCAGCGCCGCGACGGTGATCGAGCTGCTGCGGCAGGTCTCGATCGATCCGGCGGCCGAGGGCGTCGCCGTCGCGCTCAACGGCGCCGTGCTGCCGCGCCGCGATTGGGCCGCGACCGCGCTCAGCGCCGGCGACCGGATCGAGATCGTGAAACCCTTCAGAGGCGGCTGACGGAATGACCTGAGTCTTGTCCCCCTCACCCTCCCGTCGCTCACGCGGCGGGACCCTAACCCTCTCCCCCGGTGGGGAGAGGGTTAGGGCAGCCGAGCGGTTCTTCTTCTCCCTCTCCCCTTGGGGGAGAGGGAGGGGCCCGCCGCAAAGCGGTGGGAAGGTGAGGGGTCGGAAGCAACAAGGCCTCGCTCCGCGGCCGCTTCGCAAGCAAGCGAAGACGAGCATGTCGAACGAAACAACGACGGACAGCTACAGAATCGGCGACCAACGCCTGACCTCGCGCCTCATCATGGGCTCGTCGGGCTATCCCAATCAGCAGGTCATGCTGGACGCGCTGGAAGCGAGCGGCTGCGAGGTGGTGACCGCCTCGATCCGACGCGTCAGCCTGGAGGGCTACGCCGAGAGCCTGGTCGACCTCTTGGGCGGACAGTACCGCCTGCTGCCCAACACCTCGGGCTGCGTCACGGTGCGCGACGCCGTGCTGACGGCGCAGCTGGCGCGCGAGGCGCTGGAGACCAACTGGGTCAAGCTCGAGCTGATCGGCGACCGCGAGACGCTCTATCCCGACAGCACGCAGCTGGTCGAGGCGGCCGAGACGCTGGTTCGCGACGGCTTCGCCGTGCTGCCCTACTGCAACGACGACCCGGTCACCTGCCAGAAGCTGGTCGACGTCGGCTGCGCCGCGGTCATGCCTTTGGGCGCGCCGATCGGCTCGGGCATGGGCATCTGCAATCCCTATAACCTCGAGCTGATCTGCAACCGCAGCCCGGTGCCGGTGATCCTCGACGCCGGCATCGGCACCGCGACCGACGCGGCCCGCGCCATGGAGCTCGGCTGCACCGCAGTCATGCTGAACACCGCCGTTGCCAAGGCGCACGATCCGGTGCGCATGGCCGCCGCGATGCGCGATGCGGTCGCCGCCGGCTACAACGCGCGCCAGGCCGGACGCATCCCGCGCCGCGGCTATGCCGAGGCCTCCAGCCCGAGGCTCGGCCTGATCGGCTCGTGACGTGCGAGCCCGAGAGAATGAGCTTTGGGCCCATGCTTCGAGACGCCTGCCTGCGCGTTGCTCCGGTAGGCTCCTCAGCATGAGGGCAGTGTTTGAAACCACGACGACCTCACCCTGAGGAGCCCGGCGTACCTATGGCGAAGCCGGGCGTCTCGAAGGGTGGGCCGACGGACTCCTGTCCTCGATGGTTGGAATGAACCCGCTGCCGCAACCGCCGCTGCTAGTCATCACCGACCGGCGCCAGACGCGGATCTCCCTGCCCGAGGTCGCCCTCGAGGTCTTTGCCGCCGGTGGCCGCTGGCTGCTGCTGCGCGAGAAGGATCTGACGCACGAGACGCGGACGGCGCTGCTGCACGAGATCCTGGCACTGGCCAAGCCCTACGATGCGCAGGTCACGATCAGCGCCGACCTCGCTGCGGCGCGCACCGCACACGGGCTTCACCTGCCGCGCGACGGCGACGTGGCGAAGGCGCGCAGCGCGCTCGGCCCGGAGAAGCTGATCGGCACCTCCGCGCACGACCTGGCGGAAGCCCAAGCAGCGGCAGCGGTCGGCGCCGACTACGTGACCCTGAGCCCGATCTTCGCAAGCCGCAGCAAGCCCGGCTACGGCCCCGCGCTCGGCCCGGAGGGCCTGGGCGAGATCGCCCGCGGCCTGCCCATCCCGGTCATGGCGCTGGGTGGCATCGAGGCGGGCAACGCCGCTGCCTGCCTGGCGGCGGGTGCGGCGGGCGTCGCCGTAATGGGCGCGGTCATGGCCGCCGCCGATCCTGGCGCCGCGGTGGCCGAACTGCTGGCGGCGCTACAGGCGCCTCATCCGTCTGGCCAGAGCTGAAGCCGCGCGGCACAATGCGCCGGACGCGACGCTGACAGGGAGAAGATCAGGTGCCGGAATCTGTTGCTGACGGCGACGCCGCCAAGCTCGAGGCCAAGCAGGGCGTCACCGAGGTGGTCGGCCGCTTCGCCGAGCGCGCCAGTTTCGAGGACGCGGTCAAGGCGCTGCGCGCCGCCGGCTTCGAGGAGAGCGACCTGTCGCTGCTCGACACCCACGAATCGCTCTCGGCCAGCGAGTCGGAGCTGGAGGCCTGGCGCCAGCGCCTGGCGAGCCTGGTCGGCGAGGTCAACTACATCGGGCCGATCACCGCCGCCGGCCTCATCATGCTGGCCTCCGAGCCGCTCGGCGTCGCCATTGCCGGGCTGGTCGGCGCCGGCTTCGCCGGTGCGGCGGTCAAGGAGCTGCTCGACGAGATGCGCGCTACGCCGCACACCGAGGCCTTCGCCAAGGCGCTGGAGCTGGGCGCCGTGCTGCTCTGGGTGCGGGCCCAGACGCCCGAGCGCCAGGAGCGCGCCAAGGCTATCCTGCTGAAGCACGGCGCCGCCGACGTGCACACCCACACGCGGCCGGTGGCCGGATAGAGCGGCAGGCGTCGGACTCTCTCGGACATCGCGCAAGTCAGCGCAGCAAGCGGGCCGCAGGCGCCATCTAGCGCCAACAAGCAAGAACAAGACAAGCAACAACAAGAACGGCGGAAGGGAGCGCCATGGACCCCGACCACCTGAGGAACCTGGATCAGGACGCCTTGCAGATGCATGCCTCGGGCAAGCCGGGCAAGCTGGAGATCCGCGCCACCAAGCCGCTGACCACGCAGCGCGACCTGTCACTCGCCTATTCGCCGGGCGTGGCCGCGCCTTGTCTGAAGATCGCCGAGAACCCTGACGCCGCCTACGACTACACCAACAAGGGCAACCTGGTGGCGGTGGTCTCCAACGGCACCGCGGTGCTGGGCCTGGGCGACCTCGGCGCCATCGCCGCCAAGCCGGTGATGGAGGGCAAGTCGGTTCTCTTCAAGCGCTTCGCCGACGTGAACGGCATCGACCTGGAGATCGACACCCGCGATGTCGACGAGTTCGTCAACTGCGTCCGCTTCCTCGGGCCGGCCTTCGGCGGCATCAACCTCGAGGATATCAAGGCGCCGGAGTGCTTCCTGATCGAGCAGCGCCTGAAGGAGCTGCTCGACATCCCGGTGTTCCACGATGACCAGCACGGCACGGCGATCATCGCCGCCGCCGGCCTGATCAACGCGCTGCACCTGACCGGCCGGGCCATGCGCGACATCCGCATGGTGATCAACGGCGCCGGCGCGGCCGGCATCGCCTGCGCCGAGTTGGTCAAGGCCATGGGCGTGCCGCACGACCAGGTCATCATCTGCGACACCCGCGGCGTCATCTACCTGGGCCGCGAGGCCGGCATGAACCAGTGGAAGTCGGCGCACGCAGCCAAGACGGACGCGCGCGATCTGGCCGGCGCGCTCAAGGGCGCCGACGCCTTATTCGGCCTCTCGGCCAGGGGCGCCGTGACCAAAGAGATGGTCAGTGCCATGGCCGCCAAGCCGATCATCTTTGCCATGGCCAACCCGGACCCGGAGATCACGCCGGAGGAGGTGGCCGAGGTGCGCAGCGACGCGATCATGGCCACCGGCCGCTCCGACTATCCGAACCAGGTCAACAACGTGCTGGGCTTTCCCTACATCTTCCGCGGTGCGCTCGATGTGCGCGCCAGCACCATCAACATGGCGATGAAGATCGCCGCCGCCGAAGCGCTGGCGGCGCTCGCCCGCGAGGACGTGCCAGACGAGGTCGACCGCGCCTATGCCGGACGGCGCCTGCGCTATGGCCCCGACTACATCATCCCGGCGCCCTTCGATCCGCGCCTGATCGTCGCCGTGCCCAAGGCGGTCGCCCGCGCCGCCATGGAGTCCGGCGTGGCGCGGCGGCCGCTGGCCGACCTGGAATCCTACGCCCAGGCGCTGTCCGAGCGGCTCGACCCGACCGCGGCGAGCCTGAACAAGATCTTCGACAAGGTGCGCCAGTCGCCCAAGCGCGTGGTCTTCGCCGAGGGCGAGGAGGAGACCACGATCCGCGCCGCGCTCGCCTTCCACGCTGCCGGCTACGGCACGCCGATCCTGGTGGCGCGCGAGGATCGGGTGCAGGAGACCCTGGCGCGTCTCGGCCTCGCCGGTGAGATCCTGGAGATCCACAACGCGCGCCTGTCGCATCACAACGAGGCCTACCGCGACTTCATCCATCAGCGCCTGCAGCGCAGGGGCGCGCTGCTGCGCGACTGCCAGCGCATGGTCAACCAGAACCGCAACGTCTTCGCCGCCTGCATGGTCGCCTGCGGCCAGGCCGACGCCATGGTGACCGGCCTAACGCGCAGCTTCAGCGTCGCCTACGAGGACATCACCTACGCCATCGACCCGCGCCCTGGGCACCGCGCCTTCGGCCTGGCGATCGTGGTGACGCCGAGCCGCACCGTGTTCATCGCCGATACCACGGTGCACGAGCTGCCGGAACCGGAGGAGCTGGTCGACATCGCGATCCAAAGCGCGGCGCAGGCGCGCGTGCTGGGTCACGAGCCGCGCGTCGCGCTGCTGAGCTTCTCGAACTTCGGCGATCCCATGCGGGCGCGGGCGGCGCGCATCCGCGAGGCCGTGCGGCTGCTCGACGCCCGCGCGGTCGACTTCGAATACGACGGTGAGATGCAGGCCAACGTGGCGCTGGACGAGGAGCTGATGCGCCGGCTCTATCCCTTCTGCCGGCTGTCCGGCCCGGCCAACGTGCTGATCATGCCGGCGCTGCACGCAGCCAACATCTCGGCCAAGCTGATCCAGCAGCTTGGCGGCGGCACGGTGGTCGGGCCGCTCTTGATCGGCCTTTCGAAGCCGGCGCAGATCGTCCAGCTCGGCACCTCGGTCAGCGACCTGGTGACCATGGCGGCGCTCGCGGCCCACGACGCCGCGTCGCAGCGCCGCTAGCGGGTCCGCCGGCTGCCCGGCGAGCCCGCTCAAAAAACATCAAAGCGTCATGATGACGTAGTATCCTACTATATTTAGTATTATGGCCGCCGAGGCGAAGCCGGCGCTTCGCTGCCAGCGGCGCGAGGCTGACAAGCCATGGCCATGCCACCGGAACAATCCGCGGGCCGGACGTCCGAGCCGACGACCAGAGACAGCTCTCCCGGAACGTCCGGCGAGGCGCCGGGCCGGACACCCGAGCCGCGCGCGGCCGAGCGGCGCCTGGGCGGCTTGCATCTGCCGCTGCCCGCGGTTGCCGCCGTCGCCGCGCCCGGCCTGCTGGCGCTGCTGGTGCCCGCAGTGATCGGCCAGCTCGACTGGCTCTACGTCTGGATCGGCGCGGCGATCGTGATCGGCGGCTCGAGCCTGCTGCTGATTCGCCACTTCCAGCGCCTCGACGCGCTGCACCGCTCGATCGACGAGCTCGGCCGCAGCGGCGCCGGCCCGGCCCCGGAGCAGCGCCGCGCCGGCAGCCCGATCCTCAGCCCCGGCCTGGAGAGCGCGCTGGCCGCCGCCGCCGCCGAGCGCCAGCGCCGGCGCCAGCAGCTCGAGGATCTGATCGCCGGCAACGAGGCGATCCTGGCGACCCTGCCAGATCCGCTGGTCATGCTCGACGAGGAGCGCCGTATCGTGCGCGCCAACCCGGCCGCCGCCGAGCTGTTCGGCCAGGGCATTGCCGGACGCGACCTGACCGCGGTGCTGCGTTCGCCGGCCCTGCTGCGCGCCGCCGACGCAGTGCTGGCCGGCGGCAGCGACCAGATCGCCGACTTCACCATCCCGGGTCCGCTGCAGCGCACCTTCAGCGCCGAGGTCAAGCACCTGCCGGCCCCGCTGCACGACGGCACCGTGGCGATCCTCGCCCTGCACGACCTGACCAGCGTGCGCCGGGCCGAACAGCTGCGCGCCGACTTCGTGGCCAACGCCAGCCACGAGCTGCGCACCCCGCTGTCCAGCCTGCTCGGCTTCGTCGAGACCCTGCGCGGGCCGGCGCGCGAGGACGCCGATGCGCGCGAGCGCTTCCTCGCCATCATGCACGAGCAGGCGATCCGCATGTCGCGCCTGGTCGAGGACCTGCTGTCGCTGTCGCGCATCGAGATGGACGAGCACACGCCGCCGACCGCCCGCGCCGACCTGGCGGCCGTGCTGTGGTCGGTGATCGGCGGCCTGGAGATGAAGGCCAAGGACAAGGGCATCCGCATGGAGCTGGAGGCCGCGCCGGTGCCGCAGGTGATCGGCGACAGCGACGAACTGGCCCAGGTGTTCCAGAACCTGATCGACAACGCCATCAAGTACGGCCGGACCGGAAGCACAGTCCGGGTGGTGCTGTCGGATAGCCAGGCGGCGCGCCGCCGCTTGGGCCGCACCGCGGTCGCTGCCGCGGTCATCGACCAGGGCGAGGGCATCGGCCGCGAGCATCTGCCGCGCTTGACCGAGCGCTTCTACCGGGTCGACAAGGCGCGCTCGCGCCAGCTCGGCGGCACCGGCCTGGGCCTGGCCATCGTCAAGCACATCGTCAACCGGCACCGCGGCGCGCTGGAGATCGACAGCGTCGAGGGCGAGGGCTCGACCTTCACGGTCTATCTGCCGGCCGCCGAGGCGGCCGCCTCGCGCGCCGCAGAGTAGCCTGGGGCCCGGCCTGGGGCCGCCAGGCCCCAAGCCCACCTGTGAATATTTAGGGTTCTGTCACGGAACTGTCATCTAACTGTAGTATTACTATCGTCGTGGCGGTCTAGGGTCCGCGTAGCCCCGCAGCCGCAAGGTTTCGGGTGCGCTCGACACATTGGTGTCGCATTTGACCCTTTCCACGCAGCACTCGGAGACCGAACCGTGACCCAAAAGACGTTGTCCATCGCAGCCTTGGCCGCCGTCGCGGCGATCGCTGCGAGCACTGCCGCCGAAGCGCGCGACCAGATCCGCGTCGTCGGCTCCTCGACGGTGTTCCCCTACACCCAGGCCGTCGCCGAAGAGTTCGCCAACAACACCGGCCAACCGGCGCCGGTCGTCGAGTCGACCGGCACCGGCGGCGGCATGAAGATCTTCTGCCAGGGCATCGGCGCCGACAATCCTGACCTGACCGGCGCCTCCCGCGCCATGAAGAAGTCCGAGTACGACCTCTGCACCTCCAATGGCGTCGACAACATCTCCGAAGCGCTCCTTGGCTACGACGGATTGTCGATCGCCGTCTCGCGCAAGGGCCAGGCGCTCGACCTGACCAAGGGACAGATCTACCTGGCGCTGGCCGCCCAGGTGCCGCAGGACGGCAAGATGGTCGCCAACCCCTACACCAGGTGGAGCGAAATCGACCCTTCGCTGCCCGACATGAAGATCCAGGTCTTCGGGCCGCCGCCGACCTCGGGCACCCGCGACGCCTTCGTCGAGCTCGCCATGGAGGCGGGCTGCGAGGAGTTCGATGAGGTCAAGGCCCTCGACAAGGACGCCATGAAAGAGGCCTGCAGCCGCATGCGCCAGGACGGCCCCTTCATCGAGGCTGGAGAGAACGACAACCTGATCGTGCAGCGCCTGAACGCCGATTCCTCTGCCTACGGCATCTTCGGCTACTCGTTCCTCTACGAGCACCAGGACACGCTGCAGGCGGTGGCGGTGAACGGCGTCGAGCCCAACTTCGACACCATCGCCACCGGCGACTACGGCATCTCGCGGCCGATCTTCGTCTACTTCAAGAACGCCCATCGCGGCGTCATTCGGGGGCTCGAGGACTTCATCGCCGAATACGTGAGTGACGAGGCCCTGGGTCCGGACGGCTACCTGCACGAGCGCGGCCTCGTCCCGCTTTCCGACGAAAAGCGCGCCGAGGTCCAAAAGACCGTGCTGAGCGGCCAGCACATGACCCGCTATCTGAGCGAGTAGCTCGGACGCCCGTCGCCGGATCCGGACGCTTTCCGGGTCCGGCGACGCCGGCTCCGCCACGCTGGCCAAACGGCCGACCAAGCGAGAGCAGCCAGTCGGACCATGCTCACCCTCGTCGCAACGACCATCTGCATCCTGAGCGCCCTGGCATATCTTGTGGCGCGACGGCGCTCGATCGCGCTGGCGGCCGTAGCCGGAGCGCGAAACCACTCGCTGCCGTCCTATCACGGGGCCTACGTGGCGCTCTGGACTGGGCTGCCGAGCTTCATCCTGGTGCTGGCCTGGCTGCTGCTGCAGCGTCCGGTGATCGATCAGCTGCTGCTCGCCAGCCTGCCCGAGCAGATCGTCGCCGGCCTCGACTCGGCGCGCCTCGGTCTGCTGCTGAGCGAGATCAAGAGCATCGCCCGCGGGCAGATCTTCCGCGAGCCCGATCCCGCCCTGGCGGCCGCCGGAGAGCGCTTTCTGGCCTGGAGCGCCATCGCCGGCTGGGCGATGGTCGCGGCGGGCACGGCCGCCGCCCTCATCGGCCTGATGATTGCACGGTCCCGCATTCATCCCGGCTTCCGGGCGCGCCACGGCGTCGAGCGGATCCTTTCGGCGCTGATGATCTTCTGTGCCATCGTCGCCATCGTCACGACTCTGGGAATCATCGTCTCGCTGGTCGTCGAGGCCTCCCGCTTCTTTGCGCGCGTACCGATCGCCGAGTTCCTCTTCGGCCTCAATTGGGAGCCGCAGATTCCCATGCGCGACGATCAGGTCGCCGGCCTCGGAGCCTTCGGTGCCGTGCCGGTCTTCCTCGGCACCATGCTGGTCGCCGCCATGGCCATGCTGGTCGCCGTACCGATCGGGCTGCTCTCGGCGATCTATCTGGCCGAGTACTCCGGGCCGCGCTTCCGCGCGACCATCAAGCCCATTCTCGAGATCCTCGCCGGCATTCCGACGGTGGTCTACGGCTTCTTCGCGGTCCTCACCGTGGCCCCGGCGCTGCGCCAGTTCGGCGCCCTGGTCGGCCTCGACGTCGCGCCCAACAGCGCGCTCGCGGCGGGCGGCGTGATGGGCATCATGATCATCCCCTTCGTCTCGTCGCTGTCGGACGACGCCATCTCGGCGGTGCCGCGGGCCATGCGAGACGGCTCCTATGCGCTGGGCGCGACGCAGGCCGAGACCATCAAGCAGGTCCTCATCCCGGCGGCGCTGCCCGGCATCATGGGCGGCATCCTGCTCGCCGCCAGCCGCGCCATCGGCGAGACCATGATCGTAGTCATGGCCGCGGGCCTGATCGCCTCGATGACCGTCAACCCGCTGAATTCGGTCACCACGGTCACGGTGCAGATCGTCACGCTGCTGATCGGCGACACGGAGTTCGACAACCCGAAGACGCTGGCGGCCTTTGCGCTGGGCCTCGTGCTGTTCGTCGTCACCCTCGGGCTCAACGTGATCGCGCTGCACATCGTCCAGCGCTACAGGGAGAAGTACGACTAGTGGCGGCGATAAGCGAAACCAAGGCCTTCGACTGGTCCTCGACCGATGCTCGGCGCCGCCGGGCAAGCCGCCATGCGGCGGACCGGCGCCTGCGGCTCTACGGCATTGCGGCCATCGCCCTGGCCGCCGGCCTGCTGGGCGTGCTCCTCGTGTCCCTGACAGCCTCGGGATACTCCGCCTTCGTGCAGACCAAGGTCGAGCTGCGCGTCTTCATCGACCCGAGCGTCGTCTCGGCCGAGACCCCCGACAAGGGCAACTACCGCAAGCTGGTCCGCGACGCCTTCCGCGTCCTGGTCCCGGCGGAGATGGACCGTGCGCAGGAGAAAGCCTTCTTCGACATGCTGAGCTCCGGCGCGCCCTTCATCGTGCGCGACAGGGTGGTGCGCGATCCCTCGCTGATCGGCCGGCAACTCGACATCAAGCTTCCGCTCGCCGACCCGATGGACCAGTTCCACAAGGGCGTGATCCCGCGCGACGTGCCGGAGCAGCAGCGCCGCGTCAGCGACCAGCAGATCGCCTACTTCGACCAGCTTGTCGCCCAGGGCCAGATCTCGGCGCCCTTCAACTGGGGCCTGTTCCTGTCCTCCGACAGCCGCTTTCCCGAGCTAGCCGGCCTTGCCGGCGCCCTGGTGGGCTCGTTCTACGCCCTGCTGGTGTGCTTCCTGATCAGCTTTCCGACCGGCATCGCGGCCGCCATCTATCTCGAGGAGTTCGCGCCGAAGAACCGCTGGACCGACCTGATCGAGGTCAACATCAATAACCTGGCGGCGGTGCCCTCTATCGTCTTCGGCCTGCTCGGCCTCGCCGTCTTCCTCGGCTTCTTCGGCCTGCCGCGCTCGGCGCCGCTGGTTGGCGGCATGGTGCTGGCCCTCATGACGCTGCCGACCATCATCATCGCCGCGCGCGCCTCCCTGAAGGCGGTGCCGCCCTCGATCCGCGAGGCGGCGCTCGGCGTCGGCGCCTCCGGGCACCAGGTGGTCCTGCATCACGTATTGCCGCTGGCCATGCCGGGCATCCTGACAGGCACCATCATCGGCCTCGCCCAAGCGCTGGGCGAGACGGCGCCGCTGCTGCTGATCGGCATGAACGCCTTCATCACCTCGGCGCCGGGCGGCATCACAGAGCCGGCCACCGCCTTGCCGACGCAGATCTTCATCTGGGCCGACTCGCCTGAACGCGGCTTTGTCGCGAAAACCGCCGCTGCCATCCTGGTACTGATTGGCTTTTTGATCGTGATGAATGCGATCGCGGTGTTCTTGCGGCAGCGGCTCGAACGGAAGTGGTAAGTGCGCAGTAACGGAATCATCCAGCACGAGACTCAGGAGCAATCGATGATGGCTGCCGTGGAGCAGGTGGAGCTGGAGACAGCCGCACATCCCGTGAAGGTTCAGGCGCGTGACGTCAACGTCTACTACGGCGAGGCGCATGCCCTGAAGCACGTCGACCTGGATATCCCGCGCAATCGGGTGACCTCGCTGATCGGCCCCTCGGGCTGCGGCAAGTCGACCTTCCTGCGCTGCATGAACCGCATGAACGACGTGATCGAGGGCTGCCGCGTCACCGGCTCGATCACCATCGACAACCAGGACATCAACGACAGGTCGATCGACGTGGTGCAGCTGCGTGCCCGCGTCGGCATGGTGTTCCAGAAGCCAAATCCCTTCCCCAAGTCGGTCTACGACAATATCGCCTACGGCCCGCGCATCCACGGCCTGGCCAGCACCCGCGAGGAGCTCGAGTCGATCGTGCAGACCAGCCTGGAGCGGGCCGGCCTCTGGTCCGAGGTCAAGGACCGGCTCGACAAGCCGGGCACCGGCCCCTCCGGCGGCCAGCAGCAGCGCCTCTGCATCGCCCGCGCGATCGCGGTCAACCCCGACGTGATCCTGATGGACGAGCCCTGCTCGGCGCTCGACCCCATCGCGACCGCCAAGATCGAGGAGCTGATCGACGAGCTGCGCGAGAACTTCACCATCGTCATCGTCACCCACTCGATGCAGCAGGCCGCGCGCGTGTCGCAGCAAACGGCCTTTTTCCATCTCGGCGTCCTGGTCGAGCGTGGCGACACCGAGCAGATCTTCACCAACCCCACCGACGAGCGGACCCAGGGCTACATCACGGGACGCTTCGGGTAACAGAGCGGGAGTACTGAGGCGTGGGCCCAGGCACCGAACACATCGTCAAGTCGTTCGACGAGGAGCTGGAGCAGCTCAACGAAATCGTCGTCCGCATGGGCGGACTGGCCGAGGCGCAGCTCGCCGACGCGATCCAGGCCGTCTCGCGGCGCGACGGCGACCTTGCCGACCGGGTGATCGAAGGCGACCGGGCGATCGACGAGCTCGAGCAGAAGCTCGAGCACAACGCCATCAACCTGCTGGCGCGGCGCCAGCCGATGGCCAATGATCTGCGCGCGGTGGTCTCGGCGCTCAAGATCGCGAGCGACGTGGAGCGGATCGGCGACTACGCCAAGAACATCGCCAAGCGGGCCCATGTACTGGCCCAGTTGCCGCCGGTGCCGCCGGCCTCCGCGATCCCGCGCATGGCCGGGCTGGCACAGAGCATAATCAAGGACACCCTCGACGCCTACGTTGCCGGCGACGCGGAGAAGGCCATCGACGTCT
>JBHJOF010000363.1:0-17710 GCA_050330055.1 Kiloniellales bacterium | reverse complement strand
GGCCTGCGCCGACCATGACGATCGGTGTAAACGAGCTTCAACCGGGCAGCCGTGGACTTGATCCGGGCGTCCAGCGATCACGCAGCGTGGCAGTGCTAGAGCGCAATCCGTTCGGATTGAATCGGCGTAGCGCTGCTCACCCTTCGACAAGCTCAGGGTGAGGTGCTTTGCTCATTCGAGCAAAGCACATCCTCATGCTGAGCCTGTCGAAGCATGAGAGCTTGCACGGTGATCTCGAATGATCGGATTGCGTCTAATCCGACGCCGTCAGCTCCGCCTCCTGCAGGCTGGCGGAGAGCTCGGCGGCGGCGCGGCGCATTGCCGGGACGTGGGCTCTGGCGTTCTGGATCGTCATGCGCTGGGTCGGCGCGTGCATGGCGAGGCCGGCGCAGAAGCGGCCCTGCGAGTCGATAATCGGCACGGCGACGGCCACCATGCCTTCGATGAACTCCTCGTTGTCGACGCCGATCTACTCGGCGCGGATGCGCTCGAGCGCCTGCTCCAGGGCGGCGGGCTCGGTCAGGGTGTTGGCGGTACGGCGGGTCAGCGGAAGCTGGGCCAGCAGGCGGCGGCGCTGGGCGGGCGTGAGGCTGCTGAGAAACAGCTTGCCGCTGGCGGTGCAGTGCAGCGGCACCCGGGTGCCGACCGGAAGCTGAAGGCGCAGCGGCCAGTGCGTCTCGACCCGGTCGTAGTAGATCATCTCCGAGCCGTCAGGGATGCCGATGTTGCAGGTCTCGCCGATCGCGGTCGAGAGGCGCTGCAGCACCGCGTGGCGTCCGGCCCGCTGCGGCGCGCCGCCGAGCACGTCGAGCGCCAGGGAGTTGAGGCGCGGTCCGGCGATCAGGCGGCGGCCGTCGAGCGCCTTCTGCAGCAGGCCGGCTTCCTCGAGCGCGCGGCTCAGGCGGTGGGCCGAAGCCTTGGGGATGTCGAGCAGGGCCGCCAGCTCGGCCGGGTTGAGCGGACGCTCGGCGCCGGCCACCCGCTCGAGGATGGCAAAGGCACGCAGCATCGAAGACCCCTTATCCCGGCCCTCGTCCCTCGCCACGCCCTTCTTCTCCCTTGCCATCAGCCGCCCTGAAAGATTCCCGCGCCGGTGTGCACCAGCAGTGCCGTCGAAAGCTGTGGCACGAAGGCGATGATGAGCCACGACAGCAGCAGAGCGACTAGATAGGGCATAGTATAGCGCACCAGCCGAAAGTAAGGGATTCCGGTAATGCCGCTGGCGACGTAGAGGTTTAGCCCATAGGGTGGGGTGATGAAACCGATCGCGTCGCCGACCAGGAAGATCACCGCGAAGTGGATTGGGTCGACGCCGATCGAGGCTGCGATCGGGGCCAGGATCGGTGCCAGGATGATGGTGTTGGGCAGACTCTCCAGAATGGTGCCGGCGACCAGCACCAGCGCCATGCAGGCGAAGAGGATGGGATAGTAACCGCCCAGGCTGCCCAGCAGCTCGGTCACGAAGGCCTTGGCGCCGAGCAGCGAGAGGATCTGCTGCATGACCACCGAGACGGCGATCAGCGGCGCCAGCAGGCCGGTGATCTGGCCGGAGCGCAGCAGCACGTTCGGCAGATTGCGCAGCTTGATCTCGCGGGTGATGAAGACGCCGGCCAGGAGGCAGAAGCCGGCGGTCACGCCGGCCGCCTCGGTGGGCGAGAAGATGCCGGCATAGATGCCGTAGATCACGACCAGGATGGCGAGGAAGCCGAGCCAGGCGCGCAGGCCGGTCCTCAGGATGCGGCGCGGGCTGAGCGCGATCAGGTGGCCCCAGCCGTTGCGTTTGGCCACCAGGTAGCAGGTAAGCTGCATCGCCAGCACCATGATGATGCCGGGCAGCAGGCCGCCGATGAAGAGGTCGCTGATCGACAGGTTCATCAGGAAGCCGTAGACGATGAAGATGATGCTGGGCGGGATGATGATGCCGACCGTGCCGCCGGCCGCCGCGGTGGCGGCGGCGAAGTTGCTGTCGTAGCCGCCTTTCTTCATCTCCGGATACATGATCGAGCCGATCGTGGCGGTAGTCGCGGAGTTCGATCCCGAGATGGCGGCGAAGAGGCCGCAAGCGCCGAGCGACGCCATGGCCAGGCCGCCGCGCAGCCAGCCGAGCAGGGAGTAGGCAAAGTCGGACAGGCGCTTGGCGATGCCGGCGGCGTTGATCAGGTCGCCGGTCAGGATGAAGAGCGGCAGCGCCAGCAGGCCGAAGAAGTTCAGGCCCTCGTAGAGGGTCACGCCGATGTTGGCGAGGGTGAAGTCGATGATCAGGCTGACGCCCACCACCCAGAAGCCGATCACCAGGAAAATCGGCACGCCGAGCACGAAGAGGATCGTGACTCCAAGGGAAACCAGCGCGATAAGCCAGCCGTCCATGCGCGCCTCTCCCTACTCGCCGAGGAGCGAGACTTGCAGCCTGAAGGGCTCGCGCACCCTGAAGGTCTGCCAGTCCGCCCAGAGGTTCTGCAGAGCGCGAAAGATCAGCAGGCTCCAGCCGATCGGCGTGGCCAGGTAGAACCACCACTGCATGACGTTGTCGGTGCCCTGGACGATGGCGAAGTTGTCATGGGACAGCCGCACCTGCTCGATCGAGTAGACCATGACGATGGCGCCGAACAGCACCCAGAGAAAGGCGTCGAGGCAGAGGCAGGCGAACTGCGCGCCGTAGGGCAGGCGGACGCGCAGCTCGTCGAAGCTGAGGTGGGTGCGGATACGCGTGTTGTAGGCGGCGCCGATCCAGGTCACCCAGAGGAACAGGTAGATCGGCACGGTGGTGCTCCAGGGCGCCTGTTCCTTGAACACAAAGCGCCGCACCACCTCGACGCAGATGATCCCCGCCATGGTGACGTAGCAGATCAGGATCACGATCTTCTCGATGTTGCGGTCGACCCACATCAGCAGCGGCATGGCGGGCACTCTCCTCTGTCATGGGCGCAGGACTCCGCTGCCAGTCTGGCGCGGATGGCACGCCACTAGCGGCATACGAGCTCTTATCCTTTGTCGGGAACGGCACCCTGTCGTGGCAGGAGACGGCACGACTCTCGGAAGCCGCGCCGCGATCCCATGCCGTCAGGCCGACCGCCACCAGCGCCGCGGCTCGACGTTCTCTGCCAGAGTGTCCCTGGGGATCTCGCGCGCGACCTTGTAGATTTCGCTGTAGGTGTCGATGCCTCCGGCCCAGCCGTTGATCCGCTCGCGCCACTGGGCCCAGGGCTCCGGGTTGAACTCGGGCGAGCACATGTGCTCGGCCTTGGCGATCTCTTCGTCGGAGATATCGGCCACGCGCACACCATGCTGGACGAAGAGCGTGTTCGGCTTCTGCGGGTTGGAGGCGCCCACCGTGTTGACCAGCGCCGCCTCGTGGGCGGCCTGGACGTGCACCTGGGTCAGGTAGGCAGACTCCATGACCGCGTCCTGCAGCTCGCCGCTGAGCTTGTCGAACACCGAGGCGTTCATCGCCGTGTGCTCGGTGCCGCAGAAGAAGCGCAGGTCGACCGATTGGGAGACGACCGGCGACATGTTGGCGTAGGCGACGGCCGAGGCCCAGGTCTCGGCGCCGTCGATCAGGCCCTGCTTCAGGCCGTCCAGAGTCTCCTCCCAGGCGATCGGCACCGGATTGAGGTTCATCAGCTCCATGGCGATGCGGCCGAGCTGGGTGCCGGTGACGCGGTTCTTGGTGCCGGCGAGCTGCTCGACGCTGGTGACCGTCGGCTTGTCCTTCCAGCCGAGACCGAGCTGGATGCCGCGCAGCTCCGCGTGGGTGAAAAGGAAATGCAGGCCGTGCCGCGTGCGCAGGGGATCGCGCAGGATCTGCTGGCTTGCCGGGTGATAGAGGAAGTAGTACTGCGAGGCGCGGGTCGGGAACATGTAGGCATAGTCGAGCACGTTGAGGTAGGGCGCGCCGCCGGCCGAGTTCTGGGTCGAGGCGGCGAAGATGTCGACGATGCCCTGCTGGGTCTTCTTCACGCAGTCGAGCTGGCCGCAGATCTGGTTGCTGCCGATGAACTCGATGCGGATCGCGCCGTCAGTGCGCTCTTCCAGGTCGTTGACGAACTGCAGGCAGCCGGCCCGCTCGATCAGCAGGTTGCGCTCGTTGAAGCCGGCGGCGCCGAACTTGAGGGTGTGCGCCGCCTCCTTGCCGAAACGCTTGTCATAGACCGAGTTCGCCGCGGCGGCGAGGCGGGGCAGGGTGATCGCGCCGGTGATGGCGCCGGCGGCCAGCAGGGTCGAGGACCAGCCGAACTGCTTGGCCAGGCGCATCACGTCGCGCCGGGAAACCTGGTTGAGCTTTTCTGACAGCATTTTTTCTTCCTCCCATGGTGCCAGCTGACGATTTCGCTGGAGCATTCTTATTGCATATTTTGAGATTTTTCGTCTCATATTATGCGTCAGGTCGCTAGGCGCCGCAACTGGAATTGAGCCCGGGCGCGCGTTTGCAGACCCTCGGAAGGAAGGCCAGGCCGTGGAGGGCGAATTCGACTACGTGATCGTGGGCGCCGGCTCGGCCGGCTGCGTGCTCGCCAACCGCCTCTCGGCGGACCCGCGCAACCGGGTGCTGCTGCTCGAGGCCGGCGGGCGGGACAGCTATCCCTGGATCCACATCCCGGTCGGCTACTTCAAGACCATGCACAACCCGCGGGTCGACTGGTGCTTCGTCACCGAGCCCGACCCCGGCCTGAACGGGCGCGGCATCAAATGGCCGCGCGGCAAGGTGCTGGGCGGCTCGAGCTCGCTGAACGGCCTGCTCTACGTGCGCGGGCAGGCCGAGGACTACGATCACTGGCGCCAGCTCGGCAACGAGGGCTGGTCGTTCGCAGACGTGCTGCCCTACTTCCGCAAGTCGGAGGACCAGGAGCGCGGCGCCGATGCCTACCACGGCAGCGGCGGACCCCTGAAGGTCACCGACATGCGCACGCGGCGTGCACTCTGCGACGCCATCATCGCGGCGGCCGAGGAAATCGGCATCCCGCGCAACGACGACTTCAACGGGCCCTGCCAGGAGGGTGCCGGCTACTACCAGCTGACCGCCCATCGCGGCCTGCGCTGGAGCACGGCGCGGGCCTATCTGCGGCCGGTCCAGGCGCGGCCGAACCTGCGCGTGGTGACGGATGCCCAGGTTGATCGCATCCTATTCGAAGGGCGGGCTGCCGTCGGTCTGAGCTGCAGCATCGGCGGCCAGGTGCAGACCATGCGCTGCCGTGGCGAAATGATCCTGGCGGCCGGCGCGATCGGCTCGCCGCACCTGCTGCAGCTCTCCGGCGTGGGCGAGGGGGCGCTGCTGCAGCGTTTCGGCATCCCCGTGCTGCACGCGCTGGACGGAGTCGGGCGCAACCTGCGCGACCATCTGCAGATCCGTGCCGTCTATAAGACCAAGCGGCCGATCACCCTGAACGACGAGGTGCACAATCCCTGGCGCAAGCTGTTGATGGGCGTGCAGTACGCGCTTTGCCGCGGCGGGCCCATGACCATGGGGGCGAGCCAGGTCGGCATCTTCGCGCGCAGCCGGCCAGGGCTGGCGACGCCTGACGTGCAGTTTCACATCCAGCCGCTCAGCGCCGACAGCCCTGGCGAGGGGCTGCACCGCTTCTCGGCCTTCACCGCCTCGGTCTGTCAGCTCCGCCCCGAGAGCCAGGGCCGCATCGAGCTGAAGTCGCCGCACGGCCGCGACTATCCGGCGATCCACCCGAACTACCTGGCGACCAGGCTGGATCAGGAGACCACGGTGGCCGGCATGAAGCTGTCGCGCCGGCTGGCGCAGTCACGCACCATGGCACCCGTGATCGCCGAGGAATACGATCCCGGCCCGGCGGTGCGGAGCGACGAAGAGCTACTGCAGCACGCCCGCGACAGCGGCACGACGATCTACCACCCGGTCGGCACCTGCAAGATGGGCCCCAAGACCGACCGCAGCGCCGTTGTCGACGCCCGCCTGCGCCTGCACGGCCTGGAGGGGCTGCGCGTGGCGGACGCCTCGATCATGCCGACCCTGGTCTCCGGCAACACCAACGCCCCCACCATCATGATCGCCGAGAAGGCCGCCGACATGATCCTGGCGGATGCGAAGGGGTAGGACTCGGACAATCGAGCAAGCGCTGCACTTTCTCCGCGCTTTCTTGTCCCTAGTCTTGCTCCGTGTCGTTGGAGGCTACGCTTTCCGCTTCCGGGCCATCGGCCTGTGCGACCTCTGCCAGGGCCGCGAACCTCTTGGTCGCGCGGTTGAGCAGCCGAACGGCGGCCTTCATTTCACTCAGGCTTTCCAGCACGGCTTCAGCCTGACTGGCGCCGATCTGACCGTTGGCCACCGCCATCAGAATGTGGGTCTTGGTCTGCTGGTAGGCCGGCTCGGTCGTCTCCTCCTGGGGCCCGGGCTGGGTCGGATCGGCAAAAGCGTGCCGCGCCGCATCGATCTCGCCGGCAACAAGCGCTGCATAACTTGCGATATGCCTGCGATAGGCCTCTGGCAAGGCCACGACCCGGGGGCGGCGTGTCACCACCGCCAGCCCGAGCTCGGCCAGCTCGGTGAAGTGCCATAGAGCCCGAATGGGGTGCGCCATCGCCTCTGCGATGGTCATGGACTTCTTGGCCGCGTTGAGGCTCTGGATGTATCCGACGATTGCCTCGTTCAGCTGGCGGATCGTTTCGCTGCGCCGGGCCAGGCGTTCGCTCGTTACCGTGGGATCGACGAACGCCGATCGGGCGACGTCCAGGGCTATGTCAGCGACGCGCCGCAGCTCGAACAGGACGCAGTTGACCGCCAAGGCCGGAACCTCGAGGCTGTTGCTGTCGAGAAACCGCGGCTTGCCTTCGTTCTCCTCGGCGGTCGCGAAGCGCTTGCTTAGCCAACGCTCCAAGCGTGTGGTCAGGGGCCAGATGATCAGCACCCCGAGAATGTTGAACGTCGTATGAAAGAGGGCCAGCGTGGTCGTCGGCCCGGCGGTTGTCTCCAAGGTCCTTTCCATTACCTGAACGGCCAGAAGCAACAAGGGCAGGAGGAGCAGGGCCACGGCCGCGGTTAGCGCATTGAAGGCGACGTGGCTGACCGCAACCCGCTTTGCATTGGGCGTCGCCCCGAGGACCGCGAACACGGCCGTGCTCGTGCTTCCGAGATTGGCGCCGATCACCAGGGCCGCGCCGGCCTCGAGGCTCAGGATCCCGCCGCCCGCCGCGGTCAGGGCGATCGCGAGAACCGCGCTCGATGATTGAACCGCCGTGGTCAGGGCGAAGCCGACCAGCACGAGGATGGCGACGTCGGCAATTCCGCCGCCAACAAAATCCCCGAGCTCGACGGTTTCGCCGAGCCCGGCAAAGGTCGACTTCAGGGTGGCGATGCCGAGGAAGAGCACGCCGAAGCCGGCAAGCGCCTCGCCGAACGCCCCAAGCCGGCTGGCCTTGCCGGTCAAGCTGAGGAACATGCCGATTCCAAGCAGGGGCAGGGCAAGCGCCTCGATCTTCACGTCGAAGCCGATGATCGAGACGATCCAGCCCGTCATGGTGGTTCCGACATTGCTGCCGAAGACCACCCACATGGCCTGGCCGAGGGTCAGCACGCCCGCGTTGACGAAGCCGATCGCCGCAACCGTGACGGCGCCTGAAGACTGGACGATCCCGGTGATCAGCATCCCGGTTGCCAGGCCACGAAAGCGGGTGCGGGTCCAGCGCGCCAAAAGCTCCCGCAGCATCGCGCCGGCGGTCACCTTCAGCCCCTCCGTCATCAGCCGCATGCCGAGGAGGAACAAGCCGATGCCCCCGAGGGCGCCGCCGACGAGGAGTAGGGTCATGGGCCGATTCGAAGCGCCCTGTGCCCCTGGAGCGAAGGTTTCGTCAAAGTCAAAGCACCCCGGTTGAATCGAGCAGGATCAGTAGGATCGTCGCCGGTGCGACCAGCCGCAGCAACCACAGCCAGACCGCCTGGATTGCACTGCCCTCGAGATCGGCGGCGGAAAGCGCATCCTGGCGTCTCCATCGCCAGCCGACGAAGAGGCAGACCAGCAATCCCGCCAAGGGAAGCACGTAGTTCGAGACCGACTGGTCGATGAAGTCGAGCAGTCCCTGCCCGGAGACCTGGACGCCGGCAAGCAGTCCGAAGCTCAAGGCCGAGGGAATGCCGACAAGGAACGTGCCGGTCCCGACGACGGTGACGGCGCCCCAGCGTCGCAGGGGCGTACGATGGATCACCGTCGCTACCGGCACTTCGAGCAGCGCCACCATCGAGGTCATCGCCGCGACAACCAGAAGCGCGAAGAACAGGAGGCCGACGATCTTGCCGCCGGGCATGCTGAGGAAAATCTGAGGCAGGGTGATGAATGCGAGTTGCGGGCCGGCTTGGGGGTCCATACCGAAGGCGAACACGGCGGGAAAGATCGCCAGGCCGGCGACGATCGCGAACAGCGAATCCCCGGCAATGATCGCCACCGCAGAGCGCGGAATCCTGGTCTCGCGCCTCATGTAGCTGGCATAGGTAATGAACACGGCCATGCCGATGCCGAGCGAGAAGAATGCCTGGCCGAGCGCGGCGACATAAACGTCGCCACGCGCCATGGCCGACCAGTCGGGCACGAGCAGGAACCGCCAGCCCGCACCGGCGCCGGGCAGGGTTGCGGCATAGGCTGCAAGGACGAGCACGGAGAGCGCCAACAGCGGCATCAGCATGCGATTGACCGTTTCGATGCCGCGCTGCACGCCGCCGGCAACGATGAGCATGGTTGCCCCCAGCATCGCCATCTGCCAGGCGAGAGGCTCGCCGGCATTGCCGATGAACTGAGTGAAATAGCTCCCGTATCCTTCCGTGGCGGCGCGCCACAGGGCACCGGTCAGTGCGCCGACGAGATACTTGAGCGCCCAGCCGGCGATCACCGAGTAGTAGCTCAGGATCAGGAAGCTGCCGAGGACACCGACCCAGCCGGCGTGGCGCCACCGGGAGCCCGGCGACGCCAGCTCGAATGCGGCTACCGCGTCGCCTGCCGCGCGCCGCCCGATCGCGAGCTCGGCAATGACAATCGGCGCGCCTACCAGGATGATGTTGACGAGGTAGATCAGGAGAAAGGCGCCGCCGCCATTCTCGCCGGCGATGTAGGAGAATCGCCAGATGTTGCCGAGACCGACGGCGGCACCGATCGTCGCCAGCACGAAGCCTCCGCCGCTTGCCCATTGCTCGCGTTTGCCTGCCATCGACCCGCGTCCTTGCAAACTCGACGAACTATCCTGGACCTCGTCCGGGCGGTGCGACGTGGCGGCACCGCGCGGTAACCTGAGCGCACCGAGACTTATCAGAGTTCCCCGCGCGCTGCGAGCCTTGGAATAAGGCCCATGACGTTCCAGAAAGGGTGGAAATCCGCCAGATTTGCCCTCCCTGGCCTCACCGAATGCGGCCGATTGGGCCTAGCCGGCCCTGGGCGGCGCGGCTAGATTGGCGGCTTCTGGCAAGAGCCCGCGAGCGGGCGCGAAAGACCGGCCGGCCAGGCCGGCGGAACAAGGCTCGCCGAGCGTATCGGCAGGGAAAGGAAGCAGCATCATGAACGTCGTCACGACGGCCTCGAACTCGCTCGAACAGCATTGGATGCCGTTCACCTCGAACCGGGACTTCAAGGCGCAGCCGCGCATCATCAGCGGCGCCCATGGCATGTACTACACCACCGACCGGGGCGAGAAGGTGCTGGACGGCTCCTCAGGCCTGTTCTGCGTCGCCGCCGGGCACGGCCGGCGCGAGATCGCCGAGGCGGTCAACAAGGCGCTGCTGGAGATCGACTACGCGCCGCCCTTCCAGTACGGCCACCCGCTGTCCTTCGAGCTGTCGCGCCGCCTGGCGGCGATCACGCCGGGCGACCTGAACTACATCTTCTACACCAACTCCGGCTCGGAATCGGTCGACACCGCGCTCAAGATCGCGCTCGCCTACCACAAGGCGCGGGGTGAGGGACAGCGCATGCGCCTGGCCGGCCGCGAGAAATCCTATCACGGCGTCAACTTCGGCGGCCTGTCGGTGGCCGGCATGGTCAACAACAAGAAGGCCTTTGGCCTCGGCCTGCCCGGCGTCGTCCACCTGCGCCACACCTGGATGGAGGAGCACCGCTTCACCGTCGGCCAGCCGGAGACCGGGGCTGAGCTGGCCGACGATCTGCAGCGCTTCGTCGACCTGCACGGCGCCGATTCGATCGCCGCCTGCATCGTCGAGCCGATCGCCGGCTCGATCGGCTGCCTGGTGCCGCCCAAGGGCTATCTCAATCGACTGCGCGAGATCTGCGACAGGCATCACATCCTCCTCATCTTCGACGAGGTGATCTGCGGCTTCGGGCGGACCGGCATGCAGTTCGTCGCCGATTCCTTCGGCGTGGTGCCGGACATGATCACCATGGCCAAGGCGCTGACCAACGGCGTGGTGCCGATGGGTGCGGTCGCCTGCAGCACGCGCATCTACGACACCATCACCGAGGCGGCGCCCGAGGCCTCGATCGAGCTGTTCCACGGCTACACCTATTCCGGCTGCCCGGTCGCCTCGGCGGCTGGTCTCGCCACGCGCGACATCTTCGAGCGCGAGGGCCTGGTCGAGAACGCCGCCAGGATGGCGCCGAAGTTCCTCGAGGCGCTCTACGGCCTGAAGGACCTGCCGGTGGTGACCGACATCCGCGGCTACGGCCTCCTGGGCGCCGCCGACCTGGCGCCGGCCGAGGCGCCCGGTAAGCGCGGCTACGCCGTGATGCGCGCGCTCTACGACGCCGGCGTCATGGTCAAGCTGACCGGCGACTGCATGCTGGTCTCGCCGCCGCTGATCTGCCAGGACACGCACCTCGACGAGCTCTTCACCAAGGTGCGTGCCGTCCTGGCGGCGCAGTAGCCCGCTAGTTGTCAAGTCCATGGCTGTCCGGTTAGGGCTCGTTCACACCGACCGATAGGGGTCGGGGAGGGCGTTAGCCCTCCCCGACCCCTATCGGCGGGGGGCGATTCGCAGTTCAAGAACCCTCGAACAGCGTGCAACGGGTAAGAAGCTACGCCGAAGCGGCGCTCGCCAGTCCACTAAACCGGACAGCCGTGCTGTCACACCTCGCGGGCGCCGTAGTAGAGGGTGACGCTGTGGGTCGCCTCGGCGAAGAACAGCCAGCGCTCGAGGACGATGCCGGTGAGGCCGGAGAGAGCGGCGAGCAGGGATAGCGTTGCGGCTGGCCAGCCGCCGGCGAAGAAGGCGAACAGCGTGAAAGCGAAGGGCAGGGCGAAGCCGAAGGTGAGCGCCAGGCGGCGCAGCTTGGCGGCATGCTTGCGGGCGATCTGGTAGCCCATCTCGCGCAGCAGGTAGTTCTCGCCCGTGTGCGGCGTGTCGAGCAGGCGGACCTGTCCGCGGCCAGTCAGACCGGTCGCGGTCTCCGGCGTGCTGGCGCTGCGGCCGCCATCGACGCGGCGCCAGTAGATCAGCTTGACGCCCCACGCGATGACGAGCGACAGCAGTACCAGGAGCGCGCTCCAGCCCGCCGCACTGACGCCGAAGAGTGGCAGCACGGCATTCAGCAGCAGCGCGCCGCTCGCTAGCGCGAACAGCAGGTAGAGCGGCGCGGTCAAGGGGTGGTGCCACTGGCGGATCGGCTTCAGCGAGGCATAGATCATGGCGGTGCAGTACACCGTCACCATGGCGCCCGCAGCCGCCAGCAGGCCGAGCAATGCCCAAAGGCCGCCGGTCTCCTCCAGGAAAACCCAGCCGATCGCGAAGAGGCCGGCCGGCAGGAAGGTGACGAGGGCCGCGACGCCCTCGCGCGACAGCCAGGAGCTGCGCCACTGGCTGAGCGCGCGCCAGGCCCGCTCCGGATGGCCCAGATGGAAGGTCGAGGAGGCCAGGCCCAGACTGATCATGCCCAGCGCAAGGCCGAGCAGGACAAGGCCGAGCCAACGCGCCTCCGGCAGCAGCCCGAAGGCGGCGCCGAGCCCGGCCAGGAACAGCAGGCCGTAACCGGCCCCGGCCGCCGTGGTGAAGAGGATGATGGACGCGGCTGGATGCATGGATGTGTGCTAAGGCTCCAGGTGGGGCGTGTCACCCTCACCCTCCCATCGCTTGCGCGATGGGCCCCTCCCTCTCCCCTCAAGGGCGAGGGGAACAAACAGGCGCGCTGCAAAATCCCTCTCCCTTGAAGGGAGAGGGAGGGGCCCACGCGGCCGAAGGACGCGTGGGAGGGTGAGGGTGATTACACCGCCTACGGTCACGTCCGCTCCCTCACCGCGACAGCACGGCGTCGAGCCAGCCGAGGAAGCCGCCCTCGGGGTTCGCGTCTTCCAGGCGCGCGGGCGCGCCGGTGCAGCCCACCTCGGCTTTGCTCGGACGCGGCGGCAGGTACTTGTTGGTCGGGCGGTAGCCCATCTCGGGCATGAGATCGACCCCGCCGCGCTCGGCCACCAGCCTGGAGACCGCCGAGTCCGGATCGCCCAGGTCGCCGAAGTGGCGCGCCCGGGCCGGGCAGGTGGCGACGCAGGCCGGCTCGCGCTCCTCCGGTTCCAGGGACTCGTTGTAGATGCGGTCGATGCAGAGCGTGCACTTCTTCATCACGCCGCCGGTCGGGTCGAGCTCGCGCGCGCCGTAGGGGCAGGCCCAGGCGCAGAGGCCGCAGCCGATGCAGAGCTCTTCGTCGACCAGCACGATGCCGTCCTCGACGCGCTTGTAGGAGGCGCCGGTCGGGCAGACCGTGACGCAGGCGGCGTTCTCGCAGTGCAGGCAAGACTTGGGGAAGTGCACCGTGCGGCCGAGCGGGCCTTCGCCGAGCTCGAAGGAATGCACGCGGTTGAGCCAAGCGCCGAGCGGCGCCGCACCATAGGGGTCGTCGTCGGACAAGGGCGCCGGATAGCCGCCGGTGTTCCATTCCTTGCAGTTGACGACGCAGGCCTGGCAGCCGACGCAGGTGTCGAGGTCGATCACCAGGCCGAGGCGCCGCTCACTCGGGCGGTCGGGCAGGGAGGTCATGGACCCCGTCCATCGCCGGTCCGGGCCTTGAAGCGCGCGCCATAGCGCAGGCGGTCCGGCACGGCACGCCGCGCCGGCAGGGCGGCGAAGTGCGGCTCGGTGACGCCGGCCTCCTCGGGCGTGGCCTTGTCGACACGGACACGCAGGTCGTACCAGGCGGCCTGGCCGGTCACCGGATCGGCGCAGGCATAGCGGTAGCCGCTCTCGCGCTCGGGCAAGAGCTCGTCGATCAGGTGGTTCAGCAAGAAGCCGGTCGTGGCCTCCGGGGCGTCGGGCGCCAGGTTCCAGGCGCCGGCGCGCTTGCCGATCGCGTTCCAGGTCCAGACTGTGTGCGGGTTGACGCCTTCCATCAGACGCGCCTGGCCCTTGACCCGGCCGTGCCGGCTGGTGATCCAGACCCAGTCGTCGTCGGCGATGCCGAGCTCCTCGGCGAGCGTGCGTGCCATGTAGAGCCGGTTGCTGCCATGGATCTGGCGCAGCCAGGCGTTCTGCGAACCCCAGGAGTGGTACATCGCCATGGGCCGCTGGGTGATGGCGTGCAGCGGATAGCCGTCGACCTCCGCAGCCTGGTCCTCGAAGGGCGGATACCAGATCGGCAGCGGATCGAAGTAGGCCTCGATGCGAGCCCTATGCGCCTCGGGCGGCTGCACCGCGCCGTGTCCGCGCGCGGCCAGGCGGAAGCGCTGCAGGATCTCGCTGTAGCACTGCAGCACGATCGGTTCGGCCGCGGCGACGAAGCCCATCGACTGGGCGAAGTCGAGATAGTCCCGATTGGCGAAGCGGTAGTAGCGCTGCTCGGGCGCCAACTCGTGGCGCCAGAAACCGCCGTTTTCGATGTAGCGTTCGAGCTGCGCCGGGTTGGGCGCGCCACGTCCTGCAGACTCGCCCGCGTCGCCGCGCCAGCCGGCGAGCGGCCCGACGCCGGGTGCGCGCTCGTGGTTGACCATGTAGTCGGGGTAGCCGCCGGGATACCTCGGGCTACCGTCCTCGTTCGTGAGTCCTGGCAGGCCGAGTCGCGCGCCGAGTTCGATCAGCACGTCCTGGAAGGGGCGCACGTCGCGGTCGGGCGGCACCACCGGCTGGCGGATCGCGTCGGCCGCGCCGTCGGCATCGCAGATCGGCCGGTCGAGCAGCGAGATGCAGTCCCAGCGCTCCAGATAGGTGGTGTCGGGCAGCACAAGGTCGGCATAGGCGACCATCTCCGAGTAGTAGGCATCGGAATAGATGATGCGCGGAATGCGATACTGGCCGCTCTCGTCCTTGTCACTCAGCATGGCCATGGTGCCGCTCGTGTTCATGGCCGAGTTCCAGGCCATGTTGGCCATGTAGAGGAACAGCGTGTCGATCGGGTAGGGATCGCCCTTCCAGGCGTTGGTGATGACCATGTGCATCATGCCGTGGGCGGCAAGCGGCGCCTCCCAGGAGAAGGCCTTGTCGATACGCCGCGGCGTGCCGTCCGGCTCGATCAGCAGGTCCTCCGGCCCGGTCGGGAAGCCGAGCGGCGGCCCCAGCATAGGCTTGCCCGCAATCACCTGATCGGCATGGCCGGCCGGCTTCGGCATCGGCGGGATCGGCTTGGGGAAGGGCGGCTTGTAGCGGAAGCCGCCCGGCGTATCGATGCTGCCCAGCAGCATCTGCAGCAGGTGCAGGGCGCGGCAGGTGTGGAAGCCGTTCGAGTGCGCCGAGATGCCGCGCATGGCGTGCATGGCGACCGGCCGGCCGATCATCCGCTCGTGCCGCCGCCCGGCCCAGTCGGTCCAGGGCACCTCGAGCACGACCTCCTGCGCGAAGGCGGCATGGGCCAGTTCGGCGGCGATGCGGCGGATGGTCGCCGCCGCAATGCCGGTGCGCTCGGCAACCGCGTCGGGCGCGAACTGCTTGTCCAGGTAGCGCTTGGCCAGGAGCTGAAAGGCCGGCACGGCGCTGCGGCCGTCGGACAGCGTGAAATTGCCCTTCAGCGCCGGTGCGACGCCGGCCGCGAGCGCATTCGCCTCCTTATGCTGCGCGGCGTCCCAGCACAGCGGGCTGCCGTCGCCGTCGCGCGCGAAGAGGCCGTCGTCGGCTTGACCCGGCGCCTGGATCACCAGCCAGGGCGCGTTGGTGTAGCGCACCAGGTAGGAGAGATCGACCTTGCCGGCGCGCAGCAGCTCGTGCACTAGCGCCAGGATGAAGAGGCCGTCGCTGCCGGGCGCGAGGCCGATCCACTCGTCGGCGATGGCTGAATAGCCGGTCCTGACCGGATTGACCGAGACGAACTTGGCACCGCGCCCCTTGAGCCTGGCAAGGCCGAGCTTGATCGGGTTGCTATCGTGGTCCTCGGCGACGCCGAACATCATGAGGTAACGGCTGTGCTCCCAGTCCGGCTCGCCGAACTCCCAGAACGAGCCGCCGATCGAGTAGAGCCCGCCGGCCGCCATGTTGACCGAGCAGAAGCCGCCGTGCGCCGCGTAGTTGGGGGTGCCGAACTGGCTCGCCCACCAGCCGGTCAGCGCCTGGCTCTGGTCGCGCCCGGTGAAGAAGGCGAGCTTGCGCGGATCGCTCTGGCGGATGGCGCCGAGCCAGTCGGTGGCGGTGGCCAAGGCCTCCTCCCACTCGATCTCCTGAAAATCACCGCTGCCGCGCTCGCCGACCCGCTTCAGCGGCTTGGTCAGGCGCGCCGGCGCGTAGTGCTGCATGATGCCGGCCGAACCCTTGGCGCAGAGCACGCCGCGATTGACCGGGTGGCGGCGGTTGCCCTCGATGTAGCGGATCGCGCCGTCCTTCAGGTGCACCCGGATACCGCAGCGGCAGGCGCACATATAGCAGGTGCTGCACTTGACCTCGTCGCCGGGCCGCACGGAGAAATCGATGGGGTGCGTCGGGCCACCGCGCCGCTTGGGGGACGTTACGCTCACCTGACGGCCCGATCCTCTTTCGATTCCGCGGCCCGATCCGCGGCTTGTCGTTGTTTTGGCGCAATTCTAGACTTTGGCCCCACTGGCCCTAGGGCCAGATTGCCCCGAATGGTGAGGCCAAGGTGCGCGACCTTATCTTCCCAGTGCAGCATGACAGCGAGACGGGCCTGCAAGTCCAGCTCCGCCGCCAGCTCGTCGAGGCCATCCTCGACGGCCGCCTGACCGCCGAGGACCCGCTGCCGTCCTGCCGTCGTATGGCCCAGTCGCTCGGCGTGTCGCGCAACACCGTGGTCCTGGCTTACCAGGCGCTGACCGACGAGGGCCTGCTGATCTCGCGCGAACGGGTCGGCTACTTCGTCAACCCGGAGGCAGCGGCAGCGCACGTCGATCCCCCAGCGATGCCCGAGCCCGAGGGCCTGCCGGATGCCTCCCCGGGGGACACTGCGGCACCGATCGACTGGTGGCGGCATTTCAAGATCCATCCATCTGAGCAAGCCCACATAACAAAGCCGAAGTCCTGGCGCCACTATCCCTATCCCTTCATCTACGGCCAGGCTGACCCGGGGCTCTTCCCGGTCGCGGCCTGGCGGCTCTGCTCACGCCAGGCTCTGGCGCTGCAGGCGATCGCCGCCTGGAGCGAGGACAGCTTCGGCGAGGACGACCCGCTGCTGATCGAGGAGGTGCGCGCGCGGGTGCTGCCGCGTCGCGGCATCAAGGCGTCACCGAGCCAGATCCTGATCACGCTCGGCGCGCAGAACGCGCTCTCGCTCGTGGCGCAGCTCCTGGCCGATTCGGGCACCACCATCGGCCTCGAGGAGCCGGGTTACGTCGACGCGCGCAACATCTTCGCGCTCAGCGGTGCGCGCGTCGTGCCGCTGCCGGTCGACGCCGAAGGCCTGCTGGTCGACAAGCAGGTCGAGCACTGCGACTGCGTCTACGTGACGCCGAGCCATCAGTCGCCGACCACCGTCACCATGCCGCTGGCGCGCCGCCACGAGCTGCTGCGGGCGGCGGACAAGCACGGCATCTTCGTGATCGAGGACGACTACGAGGCGGAGATCAACTACATCAGCCATCCGACGCCGGCGCTGAAGTCGATCGACCGCAGCCAGCGGATCATCTACGTCGGCTCCTTCTCCAAGTACCTGGCGCCCGGCCTGCGTATCGGCTACCTGGTGGCGGCCGAGCCGTTGATCCACGAGGCGCGCCAGCTGCGCCGCCTGATCCTGCGCCAGCCGCCGACCAACAACCAGCGCACCGTCGGCCTCTTTATCGCCAACGGCTACTACGACACGCTGGTGAGCCGCCTGCAGCGCGCCTACCGCAGCCGCTGGCTGATCATGGGCGAGGCGCTGGCCGACTTCCTGCCGGACTGCCGGGTGCGGCCGTCGATGGGCGGCACCTCGTTCTGGATCGAGGGTCCCGACCATCTGGACGCCGACGTGCTGGCGCGCAGCGCGCTCGCCCGCGGCGTCGTGATCGAGCCGGGCTCCATCCACTTTCAGGCCGCCAAGCCGCCGCGCAACTGCTTCCGCCTCGGCTTCTCTTCGATTGCGGAGGACAAGATCCGCCCGGGCATCCAATTGCTCGCGGAGCTGATGCAGGAGGCGGTGTAGCGCAGCGGCGAGCCGTACGGTTCGATCCCAAGCCGTCATGGTCGGCCTTCGCCACTGCTGTCCGGTTTAAGCGGCTTAAACCTGCTGTAGGGTCTTGTTGCATCTGGCATAGCGGCCACAGCGGCAGGACGGAGACTTGCTTTTCCTCTGTCCCCTTTCGGCGCTTCGCGCCAGCCCCCCTCCGGCGCTGCGCCCGGTGATCCCCTGGGCCTCCCCCGCAAGGGGGGAGGCAATCTAAAGGGCCGTCGCTGCTCATCTTTTCCCTCCCCCCTTGC